>CBFGTI010000082.1:0-24917 GCA_965651695.1 uncultured Imperialibacter sp.
TAAGGTTTAAGAGTTTAAGGTTTAAGGTTTAAGAGTTTAAGGTTTAAGAGTTTAAGGTTTAAGAGTTTAAGGTTTAAGAGTTTAAAGGTTTAAGAGTTTAGAGTTTCAGGTTTTTAGTTTAAGTGTTAAAGTTTGACCTGAATAGCAGAACACTAAACCTTAAACTGCGCGGGATGCAGCAAAGGTTACCAAACGGCAGGAACTGGAAAGTGCGGAATCAGCCGCAATGCAGCGCTTTAAACCTTAAACCGTGCGGGGTGCAGCAAATGCTGCCCGATGGCCGAAATTGAGAAGCCTGGATCAGCTGCAGTAAAGTGCATTAAACCTTAAACGGCCTTGCTTTGCAGTAGAGACTGAGTTCCAAACTCAAAACTCAGAAACTTATTTCGCCGTCCACCCCCCATCAACCGTCATAATAGTGCCAACCATATAGCTGGCGGCATCGCTGGCCAAGAAAATGGCAGCTCCCTGTATTTCCCTCATTTCTCCCCACCGTGCAAGCGCTGTGGCACCCACGATAAAGTTTTTCGCCTCGTCGGTATCTGCTATGGGTATGTTCATCTCTGTGAGAAAGGGGCCCGGGCAAATGGCGTTTACATTGATATTGAATGGGGCAAATTCCAGCGCCAAAGCCCGCGTCATTTGTACCACCGCTCCCTTGCTTGAGGTGTAGGGTGTGCGGTTGGCAAGGCCCACCAGGCCAAGGGTACTTGCGAGATTGATGATTTTGCCGCTTTTGGCTTTTTTCATATAGGGGGTAACAGCCCTGCAGCATAGCCAGGTGCCGGTCACATTCACGTCCATCACCTTGCTGAAATCTTCCAGCGTCACTTCGTCGATAGCGCCTCGTATGTTGATGCCGGCGCTGTTGATCAGGATATCGATACGCCCGAATTTTTCCATCGCAGTTTTTGCCATAGCCTCAGTTTGCTGCTGGTTGCAGATGTCGGCACTGAATGAAATAGCTTTAACACCGTAGAGCTCGCTAAGCTGCCGTGCGGCTGCCTCACCGTCGGGGGCGGTTCGGTTTACAAGCATAATGTTGGCTCCTGCCGAGGCAAGGCCGGCAGCCATAGCTAAGCCGAGGCCTTTGGACCCACCTGTAACTATCGCCGTACGTCCGTTTAGATCAAACTGCTTGATACCCGGTAAGGTAAGCGGATGTGCTTCTTTGTTCATGTTAAAATTATTCGGTTTTTTAATTGTTACCCTTCATTTAGCGACTCGCAGGTGCTGGCAGCCTATCCGAGGCCTATTTTTTTCTTGCTGAAGTCGAGCGATTCAAGAATATTGTTTTCTTCCACAGCCAACCTTTCTTCTCCCTCCAGGTGCGACACCCTGGGCAGGTCGGTGCTGTATTTTTTCTCCCTCACCATGCGCAGCGTTTGGGCCAGCTCGGTGCCTTCCACACCTTCAAACGTTGCCCAATAGTCATGCGTAAGGCATGGTACTTCCAGCGGGTCACGTGTTATCATTTCAAGGTTAAAGGTAACATCTGCCTTAAATTTTTTACATATCTCCACCATTTTTGGAAGATCGAGAATGCCGTCGCCCAGCGGCACTTCCGAAAGCAAGAAGCCTTTGTCGTACTCCAGCACGCCCATGTCTTTCACGTGTGTAGTAAAAATGAAAGGCGCCAGTGTATTCACAACCTCCATGGGGTCTTCCATCAGGGCCATGCTATTGCCAAAGTCGACCGTGGTGCCGAGCCATTCGCTGTCAAGTGTTTTCAACAGGTCTGCCAGCTCCGTTGCCCGCCAGTCTTTGTGGTTTTCCACCGCCAGCTTCATCTTGTGTTTCCGCACAATGGGTTCGGCTAGTTGCAGCGACGCCACAGACTCTTTTCTGAACTGTTCGAAGGCTTCTTTGGATCTGAATGTTTCATAACGGCGGCCGTTTAGGCAAACAGTTCGCAATATTGTAGCGCCTGCTTCCTTCGCTGCTGCCACATCTTTTTCAAAGCCGCCCACTTCGTCGTTATTTTTCGGTAATGCGATAGAGCCTTCGAGGTACAGTCCCAGCTTTTCTCTTTTGTCGCGCATTTTTTTAGCGAAGTCGGAGGTCCAGCCCCGCACACCCACCTGCAAACCACCGGCTCCAATTTTACCGCAATGCTCGAGCAACTCGGCGGCGTTGGTAAAGCCAGGATGCTTGCTGCTCGGGATTTTGGAGTTCCACCTGCTGGCGTAGGAGTGAACGACGATTCCCATGGGAACCCCTTTGAAGAAGCCGGGCATGGCGGGTAAAGGCAGGGTCATTGCCAGGGCACCAATAGATGCCTTTTGAAGAAAGGCACGTCTGCCATGGCTAAGCTTGCGTTCTGATTCCGTCTCTTTTTCTTTTTTCATATTTAGCAGGTTAATTGCTACTATTTAATCTCCGGCCGGTTAGTTGCCTGATTTATCCTCTGCATTTTTCAGTTTGTCGATATGTTCGTTCAGTTCGGTGGCGGTCCAGGGAACGACCCGGCCCTGAGAGGTATGGCGGGTTGAACCTACCAGGCCGCGGCTTACTGCGCCGGCGCTATTTCCCCATTCGTTTCTAATATAGGTTAAAATAGCAGCAATGGCAGCATCGTCCACAGTAGAGTGTGCCGGCATTACCGGCAGTATTTCCGGTGCATCGTACCATTTGCCGCTTACCTCCAGTGGCCCTTCCAGCCCATGAAGTACGATGAGTGCCAGCCTCTTTTGGTCGCCGAGCACCCACTCGGAACCCACGAGTGTTGGCGCCAGCCGGTTCATACCGCGGCCATCCGACCCATGGCAGCCGGCACAGGTAGTAAGGTAGTGTTGCCGGCCGAGGGCAAATTGCTTTTGCTGGTCGTTGGTGAGCACGGTGCGGGCCACGGTGCTGTCACTCCCCGGCTTATGCCCCGGCCACTCAAACATGGCCATCAGTGCGTCTTTGCGCGATTGCTCTATAGCAAGGTCGGGTGCGAGCAGGAGTGGGGGAGCTGCGGAAAGCTTTACAGGTTGCCGTTGTTCGTTGCTTCCCTGAATGGCGAGGCCGGTGAGCACGGTTTTTACCTTCCAGTTGTCTTGTCCGGTTACCGGAAGCGATAGCAGTGCCAGCAACTCGTCGGCATCTCTTTTGCGAACAATGGCTGAGGTTAGCATTTCCAGAAATACTTCTTTGTCTGCCTGCTGCTGTTGCCATGCGGGGGCATTCCACAATGATTTGAGGAAGGCATACTCCTGGTTGTAAAGGCTGCTGAGTACGGCGTCGCGTATGAGTGCAAACGAACCATGTCGTTCAGCAATACCCGCCAGCAGCCGATGAGAATGGTCGGTGCGCAGCGCTGCCGCGGAAAGAGCCATTTGCAGCACTTGCTCCGGAGGTGTTTGTTGCCACCGTTCAAGAAGTAACTGTCCCAGCTTTTGCTGCACGGCGCTGTCCACTCGGGCAAAGGGCTCAACTAGCCGCAAGGCCGTGGTGCTAACCAGCGGAACAGTATCGGCTGCCAGCGCGAGAAGCAGGTTTGCATCCAGCAGTTCCAGGCCTTCGAGCGTCCATAAAGCGTGAAACCTCCCTAGGGCGTTGCTGCCGTTTACTACCACTTGCCTCAGCAGCGGTCCGGCGGTTTTGTCGTTGCGCTCTACAAGCAGGCGCTGCGCCATGTCGCGATGCCAGCCGTCGGGGTGCGACAGCCTAGCAACCAAATCCGGAACCGAAGCTTCAGACAATCTTTCTTTTTTGAGAACAGCACCACTCTCCGGAACTACCCGCCATATTCTCCCCATGTGGATCGGCTGCACTAGCTTCCGGCTAATGGTTTGCTCCCGCAGGTAGGGGGTAACGTAAGCGCCATGCTGAATGAGGCCCCTGTACATATCGGCTACGTACAAAGCTCCATCGGGGCCAGTGGTCAGGTTTACGGGACGAAAACGTTCGTCGGTCGACGCCAGAAACTCAGTACCCGGATGCGGATCGACTGCGCTGAGGAGAAAGCCGTTTTCGTGCACTACATTTCTTTTTACCAGGTTGCCTGAGGGCTCACAAACAAATGCATTCCCATAATACGTTGCCGGAAGGCCTTGCCCTCTGAATACCAGGGGGGCGCATGCCGCAGTAAATTCTATCAGCCGCTGTTGCTCATCGAGCGTGCCGGCAATGTACCCCCGGTTAACGGCAGGATTGGGCCGGATAGGATAAACCCTGCGGTCGATGGTGAGCCCGTGGTCGATGCCCGAGGTTGGTATGTGATTTTTATTTCTATACAAGTAATTGGGCGGCACCAGGTCGGCGTGCAGTTGCGACCAGTTGTAGTTGTAAAAAAGCCGGCCTTTGTCGTCGTGGCTAATACCCCACTGCCCGCGGAACTCGGTGCTGTCTCTTTTCCATTCTCCGTTGACGTGCCGGTAACGGAACCGCGACCTTGCATTGTAGTACCAATTGTCTACGCCTCGCCAAAGGCCGTTGCCCGAGTGCTCAGGCATGGCACTTCCGGCGTAGTCGGGGTCAATCAATATTTTGGAATCGGCTTTGAGGTCGCCGTCTGTATCTTGCGTATACCAGAGTGCTTCGTTTTCAGCTATCAGTGCACCACCTTTTACAACAGCAAGCGCCCGTGGCAAAATGAGGCTGTCGAGGTAAACGGTACTTTTGTCCATTTGTCCATCGCCATCAGCGTCTTCAAGAATTGAAATGCGGCCCACCGGCTCATTTTCTCCTTCGCCGTCTATGTTTGGCATAAAACCTCTCATTTCTACCACCCATAAGCGGCCGTCTTCATCAAAAACAATGACCACCGGCTCCTGCACCATTGGTTCGGCAGCAACCAATTCTATCTTCAAGCCCTTTTCTACCTGAAAAGCCTTCAATGCTTCGTCAGTACTTTTAGCAGGCGAAGGACCGGTTTCAACGGCATCGGTTTTCGGAGCTGTGCAACTAACGGCAGCAAAAAGACAGTAGCAACTGAGGGCGCCAATGACTGTACTGCTTCGGTAGCGTTGTTTCAGCCATTTTTTTGCGTGTTCTAGCATTCTCGCAGCTTCTTAATCTTAGGGTATTGCCTCATGGGTTGGCAGTACGCACACTGTACGCCTTTTTCATGATCAACGATAATTTCTGCTTTCTTTGCCTCAGGTACAAGCGTATTTTACAAAAGCGGTAACCCCAAATTTCATTTCGACTTTGGGGTTTCTTCAAAACTTTCTAAATAGCTCTGAAAAAAAGCCGGTTGCTTGTATGGTAGAAACAGCAAAGTGGCTTATTAATTAGATTTACTCACTCAATGATATGCAAAGATTCGAAAATCAGACGGCCATCGTGGCGGGTGGTGCCAGGGGCATAGGAAAAGGAATAGCGGAAAGAATAGTGAAAGAAGGTGGTAAGGTGGCGCTTTTCGATGTGCTTGAAACGCAGCTTGATGCTACCGTTGATGAATTGAAAAATGTGACTCCCGACGTGCTTGGGTTTACGGTGGATGTGACCAATGCACCGGCGGTAAAGGCTTCCATCCAAAAAGTTGTGACGCAATGGGGCCGGTTAGACATCATGGTAAACTGCGCCGGTATAGTAGGGCAGTCTGCCACCAAGATACTGGAGTACGATGACGATATCTTTAAAAAGGTGCTGGACATCAACCTCACAGGTGCGTACTATTTAACGAAGTACGCCATTGCTCCGATGGTGTCGCAGCAATACGGCAGAATACTGCACATTACTTCCATAGGAGGAAAAGAGGGCAACCCCGGCATGGTGGGGTATGCTGCCAGTAAGGCCGGCATGTTTGGCCTGATAAAAGGTGTGGGAAAAGAGTACGCAGATAAGGGCATAACAGTGAACGGCCTGGCGCCGGCTGTAGTGGCCACTGAAATGAACGCCGACACCGATCCGCAGATGCTGGCATATATGACGGCTAAGATACCCATGGGCCGGCTTGGTACTATTGAAGAAGCCGCCGCACTAAGCTGCTGGATTGTATCGAAAGAGGCCAGCTTCAACACCGGTTTCATTTTTGACCTCTCCGGCGGCCGGGCCACGTATTAGGGTAGCTTGTCGGAGTAAGTGACCGGCGATGTGATGTAGGGGATAATGGAAGGGCTTTTTGCGCGTTTTATATAACCTAAATACCATAAGTTATGAAAAAACAGATCCGCTTCCCCCTTGCCACGACTTTGATAGCGGCTGCTATCAGTCTCTGCTCATTTGCGCTTCGGCATCACGGATGGAGTAACTACGACCAGACAAAGCCCATGGATGTAACCGGCCAAATAACGAAGGCCACGTATGAAAACCCACATGGAATGATTCAGCTGAAAGATGAAGACACCACATGGGAGGTGGTGCTGGCGCCACCCAGCCGCATGCAAAATCGCGGACTTACCAAAGAAATGCTCAAAGTAGGAACAACTGCCACTGTGCTGGCGTATCCGCACAGGGAACACGACAACGAAATGCGGGCGGAACGCATTACAATCGGTGAACAGACTACCGAACTGCGATAGGTTTACCTGATGACTGAGAGCGGGTTTTTTGAGTGGCTCGAATCATCGGCGGCAGGCGACTTTATGAGAGGGTCGCCTGTGGTTTTTCCAATCGTCGAAATTATGCACATTGCGGGGTTTGTAGCGCTGGTGGGTAGCGCATTTCTTTTCGACCTCCGGCTGTTGGGCTTTTCTAAACACCTTTCGGTAAAAGCGTTGGCAGCATACCTTCTTTCAAAAGCCCGCTGGAGTTTATTGTTAGTAGTTCCAAGTGGCTTGCTTCTTTTTATAAGCCAGGCTTCCGCGTTATCAGTCAACTACATTTTTCAGATCAAACTCATCCTGATCGGACTGGCTTTTGCCAACGCAGCTGTTTTTCACATTGGCACAGCAAAAAGCATCGCAAATTGGGACACCAACAGCCCAAGTCCAACGGCGGCCAGGGTTGCAGCCATCATTTCCATCACGTTGTGGACAGCAGTGCTCAGCTGCGGCCGTTTTATTGCCTACCTGTAGGACGACATCAACCGCACCGGATGCAAGTATTATAATCGCATTACACACTTGACGATGTAAAAAGAAAACGTGTTGTTGACATAAGATTAACAGAAAGATAACCTGTGTCCAGCTACCAGACCTAAACCCAAGTGAGGGTGCATGCCGGATTCGAATGCCAGGCACAAATTGAAGCGACAAAAGAAGGGTTCCGGGAGTTCTTTCCTTTCAAGGCAGCAAGGGTGAAACGTGAATTGGAAGGGAGCACCCTGCGTTCTCACTGCGTTCCCGGAAAGATAATTACTCAAAACTAAAATATTTGAAAAATTGATACCAGCAATAAATAACCCCGGGTGGCTTTCCAGAGAAAACATAAGCCCTAACCAGCATGAAAACCTTAAACGCAGGCTAAAAGAGGTAGTAAGCGAAAATCCGTTGGTCACCGTATGTGTAGTTGCCTATAACGAAGAGAAGAACATAGCGAACTGCCTCTATTCGCTTAGCATGTCTGTTGCCAAAGTTCCATTCGAAATTATAGTGGTGAACAACAACTCAACCGACACCACACAGGCAATTCTCGACCAACTTGAAGTTACCAGCTACTTCCAGCCGGTGCAGGGATGTGGCGCAGCCCGGGAAACCGGTCAGCAAAATGCCCGTGGCAAGTATGTGCTAATGGCCGACGCCGATTGTATGTACCCGCCCGGCTGGATACAAATAATGTATGAAAGCCTAACCATGCCGGGGGTGGTTGCGGTATACGGGCGGCATTCTTTTTTGGGCGACAAAAACGTGCCGCGGTGGAAATATGCATTCTATGAAGTTGGGAAAGACCTTGTGGTAGAGTTTAGAAACTTCAAACGACCCTACCTCAACGCATACGGAATGAGCTTTGGGTACCTAAAAGAGCTTGGGCTGAAAGAAGGCTATGTAAGCCGGAACATCCGGGGAGAAGATGGCCGCCTGTGCTACGACCTAATGAAGTACGGCCAGGTGAGGCTGGTAAGAAGCGGACGTGCAAGGGTGTGGACCGCCGAACGAAACTTTGCCACAGACGGCGGCTTGTCGGCTGCAGTGACGAAAAGAATTTTGCGTGAGCTGACACGCCTGGGCGATTATTTTAAACCACCGGCACCTCACGATACGAAGATCTCCGAAAACTCGGAGTTGAAACAAGAAGAATATAAGGAGATAATTAAGGATAAACTCAGGATGAAGTAATGAAATGCAGCCTTAGCTTCCGCGTTGGGCGAAGGTTGGAAGAAGATCAGTGGATATCTGCCTAAAGAACATCAAATACCGAATGATTAATATAAACTACTTGTGCTATGGATATAAAAATACATCCCGCTAAAATTTTCTACGGACTCCTCGTCGTTATTGCCATTCTTACCACGCTCAACTTCATAGGGATAGCCATTACGCAATATGCGGATCTTCCGAAGGTTGAGGAGCATTTGGTAAGACTGGTCGACTTCGACAAAGAAAGAAACATACCGTCGTTTTACTCGGCACTGGCCATCATGTTTGCCGGCGTCTTGTTGCTGTACATTGGGGGTGTTGAAAGGAAGCGGAACGGCCGTTATTACCGGCATTGGCTGGGTCTGGCAGTTCTTTTTATTTTTCTTTCTATAGACGAGGCCGTTTCTATTCACGAGCTTCTTTCGGGCCCCACACGCACGCTAATGGACCTCGACGGGGCTTTGTACCTTGCCTGGGTTATTCCGTATGGGCTACTGGCAGCCGGGTTACTTATCGCTTATACCAGGTTTCTTATCAGTCTGTCGCGGGCTGTTCGAACGCTGTTCATGCTGGCGGGTTTCATTTTTATATCGGGGGCGGTTGGCTTTGAGTTGCTCGGCAGCAACTACCATTATATTGGCAATGCCGACGACCCCGGCTATGCACTGATTGCGACGCTTGAAGAACTCTTCGAAATGATCGGCATAGCGGTGTTCGCATACGGCTTGTTGTTTTACATTCAAACAGCTCTATACGGTTACCAGTTGATACTCACAGTGGCAAAGCCGGAAAAGGTGGTAGCGAAAAAGAAAAATGTTGTAATAGAAGAGGAAGTGGTGGTGGCATCCGCTTAGCTTCAATCGCACTTGCGGGGTATATAAAATAACCCACCGAAGCTGAGAGTCGCCAGCCTTGTTTGAGGTGGCGACTCTTCTTTGAGCCAGCTGTTAATGCGTAAAACCAGGCATTTACCTGTTTGCGATTATGGGTAATATGATCTTTGCCCATCGGCGGCCTGCAAGTATTTTTCACCAATACAGGTGTATTCCTCTAGCCACGGGGTTGCGATTTCAGTCGGTTCCAACAAATCGTCATAGCTTTCTCTGTAGTTTATTCTGCAATCCACCTCGCCGGTTGCTGCAGACCATGCCGGTGCGGCACCACACTGCCCCAGCAGCACCCAAATTATGACGAAAACCAGTATTGTTCCGAAGCAGCCGCCTCCAAGTTTTTTGGCGCCGTAGCCGGCGATAAGCGCTTTAAATATATTATTCATCCGATAGTTGTGTTAAAGTTTAAACATGTTGCAGCCGCCGGCTTCACCTCCCATGCGAACCGGTGTTAGCCCTGGCTGAAAGGGTGTAGTTTTTCGGTATTAGTCGATGGCGTCGTATACCAGCCCGGCCACAGTGGCGTACACCAGGTGGTGGAATCCATCTTTTGCAATTTCCCCGCCTCCCCATTTGGTAACGGGCGGGGCAATCTTTAGCGAGGGGAGGAGCGCCATTTCGGTTCCCCACACCGCTGCATAGTGTGTGGCTGTGGCCGGTAAGCCTTTTACCCCGGCAAGGTCGAGCAAGCCCCTGCACACACCCCAGGCGGTGCCGTAGGTAAAATGCACCTGCTGAATAAACTCCTCCTTATGTTCTTCGTCGGTGGCCTTTACGTGCAACACTTTGTTTACTGCTTTGGCGGGCGTATCGCTCGACTCACGTTTCGAAATCTTCATTTCGATCATTTGCGATACGGTAATGGCCACGGTTCCTGCCAGGCCGGCAACTAACCCTTTGCCCAGTGCGAATGCTATATTTCCAGCGATTGAATGTCGGTTATCCATCTTAATTATCGATTAAATGAGTTGATTGATAGAATGGTCAGGCGGGCGTGCTCCCGGAGAGAGGGAATAGTTATTTTACCAACGATTGGCAGCCGGTAATGGTATTAGTACCACTCCATTTAAGTTGGGGCAGTAATCTATGGAAGCCGGCAAGTGCAGGAAGCAATAAGGGCTTTCAAACACCTGCTTCCAGCACCGACAAAATGTTGCCGGCGGGGTCTTTGAACCAGGCGATATTCGGATTCCCCCGGCAAATGCCTTTCTCATCGGTTTGGATGTCGCCGCCATATTGTTCAAATACCACACCTCTTTCCGAAAGTTCATCCACCGCTTCGTCGATGTTGCCAACGGGAAAATTGAGTATGGTAAATGTCGCCGCCTGGTGGTCGGGCTTTGGGTACACAATAATACTGTTGCTGCCTTTTATATGAAGACTCAGCAGTCCCATTTCAAGCTCCTCCACTTCGAGCCCGAGTGTTTGGCTGTAAAAGGATTTTGCTTTCTGCAGATCATCAACAGCAAATCCGCTAAATGCTTTGGTATTTTTAAACATGATAGAGCCGCTTTTTTTGTAGAACGAAATCTTCCGGCAACACAATAAGCGTCAGCCGCGATTTGATATAAAGATACGGCGGATGGGGGGGAGTTGCGAGGTGCTTTCCGGCCATTTAGCAGGGGCATTTGCGTCACAAAACATGAAAAGACGCTTCAGCGCGCCGAAATGGATGGCCGCTGTCCAACAACCATGATGCTCATCAAAGTTTATTTGCGCTTCATGCCGGCCATAAGTATCCCCTTCCTGAAAGATTGCGACATCGCTGCGGGAATTTCCGCTTCGGCCAGTATCACTTTGGCGTGGGCTTCCTGGATGCGGGCGTTCATTTCCTGCTCCAGGGCAACTGCCATTGCCCGTCTTTCTTCTGCCTTGGCTTTGGCTATGGTTAAGTCGGCTCGTGCCTGGTCTATCTGCAGCATGGAACCAATGTTTTGCCCGATGTCGATATCGGCTATGTCGATAGAGAGGATCTGAAACGCTGTGCCTGCATCGAGCCCGTTGGCGAGTACCTGCCTGGAAATGCTTTCGGGATTTTCAAGAATCGACTTATATGAACCCGCCATACCTATGCGGGATATAATACCTTGCCCCACTCGTGCCTTAATGGTCTCTTCACCGGCTCCCCCTACCAACTGCTGCAGGTTGCTGCGAACCGTTACCCGGGCCACGGCAATTACCTGAATGCCATCTACCGACACCGCCGTAATGGCAGGCACCACAACCATGTAAGGTGTAACAGACACCTGCACAGCCTCCAGTACATTTCTGCCGGCAAGGTCAATTGCCGTGGCTTGCTGAAAATTGAGTGTGAGATTAGCCTTATCAGCTACGATTAATGCTTTGATTACCGACGTCAGGTTGCCCTTGGCCAGGTAGTGTGTTTCGAGCATGTCGGTAGAAATACCCTTGATGCCGGCTTTGGTGGCAAGTATCATCGACTTCACGATCAGGCTGGGAGGCACTTTTCTGAATCGCATAAAAACGAGCACAAACAAATTGACCCTTACACCGGAAAAGAGAGCGGTAACCCACAAGCTGATGGGGAAGATGTAAAAGAAAAGCCATAATCCGGCAATAATCAGGACGGCGGGAATGAGAAACTGTACAGGCATTGTAGGTTCGGAAAAAAAGTAGTGCGAATAATGAAAAGTTAAGCAGGCCATTTGTAGCACAGCCCGCACAGGAAAGGTAGTTATATTTTAATCAGTAGTAAGCTCGCCGTAAAAAATAGTTTGCAGGTGGAGAAAAAATGAGGTGGCGCCGGCTGTTCATCGATCAGGTCGGGAAATGCGAATTATGCCATTACGATGCAAAATGGAGGGATTGCTTAATATTTTTGAATGCAATTCACTAATAAACAGGTGCTTTCTCAACAAATACAGCTACCTTCGGCCCTCACATATCAAAAAAATTGATGAGACAACTCAAAATCAGCAAGCAAATCACCAACAGGGAAACCGAATCTCTCGACAAGTATTTGCAGGAAATAGGAAGAGTAAACCTGATCACAGCTGATGAAGAGGCCGTGTTGGCTAAACGGATTAGAGAAGGTGACCAGATGGCGCTGGAGAAGCTAACAAAAGCCAACCTTCGATTTGTAGTATCGGTGGCCAAGCAGTACCAAACCGGTGCACTTACCCTTGGCGACCTTATCAGCGAAGGAAATGTTGGTCTTATCAAAGCTGCCCAGCGATTTGACGAAACCCGCGGCTTTAAATTTATATCGTACGCCGTTTGGTGGATTCGCCAGTCGATTATGCAGGCAATTGCCGAACAGTCAAGAATAGTAAGGCTGCCACTCAACCGGGTGGGCACGCTCAACAAAATATCTGCAGCTTTTTCCGAATTGGAGCAGAAGTTCCAGCGGGAGCCCCAGCCCGAAGAGCTTGCCGAGCTAATGGAAGTAAACGTATCAGAAGTAGTAGATACGCTCAAAGTTTCCGGGCGTCAGGTGTCTATTGATGCTCCGTTTATTAGCGGGGAAGAAAACGGCCTGCTCGACGTACTGATAAATGAAGATGAAAAACCCGAGGAGGCAATGATGCATGCTTCTCTCCAGAAGGAGATCGAGCGGTGCCTCTCCACACTTACAGCCCGTGAGTCGGAAGTGATATCGTACTACTACGGCATAAATGGCGCTCCCCGAATGACGCTTGAAGAAATAGGAGAGCGATTCAGCCTTACCAGGGAAAGAGTTCGCCAGATCAAAGAAACTGCCACCAGGCGGCTGAGATCCAGTGCAAGAAGCAGTAACCTGCTGTCGTATTTGGGATAGGAATCGGTTATTAAATTTACGATAGCAATACACGAGCGGAATCTGGTTCCGCTTTTTTATTTGCCCAAAACCCACCCGGTATCGGCGACCAAATTGGCTGGACGCTGGATAGAAAGACACGAGCAGGTGGTTGACGTTTTCTGGCATACCAAATTGAATTTATACACAAACTGCACGTTATAGCGGAAAGGTAAAATCCAACGTCACATGTTTGTACAATGCTTAGGTAGCGGCGACGCTTTTGGGTCAGGCGGGAAACTTAACACCTGCTTCTACATCAGAACCAGCCCAAGTGCCCGTGGTTTGCGTATCCTGCTCGATTGCGGAGCATCGGGTTCAATTGCGATGAAAAGAGCCGGACTGACTGTGAATGATGTGAATGTCATTATCATCTCTCATTTTCACGGCGATCATTTCGGTGGGCTTCCGGTTTTTATCAGGGAGGCGCAATCGGTAAGAGATCATCAGAAGGTACTTACCATTATCGGGCCCGGCGGAATAAAAGAAAAAACGGAGGAAGCGCTGCAGTGCCTTTATCCCGGCCCTTCTGCGCAGGATTCGTTTCCTGTTCAATTTCTCACCTACAGCATTCAGCAACCGCTAACTTTCGGGTCGCTTCAGCTTACGGCATACAGGGCGCTTCACTCCACAGATACTAATCCACACATCCTTCGCCTGGAAGCGGGAGGGAAGGTTGTAGCATTTTCCGGCGACACAGAATGGACGGATGATCTGCTGGCTGCCAGCAAAGGGGCCGACCTCTTCATTTGTGAAGCGTCGTTTTATGCCGCTGGCCACCAAAATCACCTGTCGGTGGCGCAATTGCTCGACAAACTGGGGGACATTACCGCCCGGAAAATTGTGCTTACTCATGCCGGTGAAAAAGTGCTGAAACATGCAGCTGATATTCCCCTGCCAATTGCCAGCGACGGCGAGGTGCTGATGGACGAATAGGAATTAATATTGCTTTAGTGAAGCGATTGTACCTTCACGCACCGGGCTACTCATACGCCAGCGACACAATTTTCCATTCGCCGTTATGCTTCATGAGGGTAAAAACATCGGTACCATTCCACTCCGTCAGGTCGTCTTCCGCTCCAAATTTCGCATTGTACCTGGCCCAAGCACTCGCAAGATTGCCTTCGACACGCACTTCGGGCGGGGCGGTCATTTTCTCCTCAAAAATCGGCTTGCTGTCGGGTCCTTCGGGTGTCTGGCGAATGAAATCGTCGATGGTAACTACCACAACGGCAGGTTCTGTGAGGCCCCGGGGCTGCCAAACGGTGGTAAGCGTGGCTTTTTCCCAGAAAAATCCCTTGTACTCGGACCAGCTGCGCCGACTCATTGCATCGTAATAGTTTGTGAGAAAAGTACGGATACTGTCGTGCTCAGCCATATTATTGGCTTCCGGGGCACGACTGTTTTTTGATTGGCAAGATACCATTGCTCCAATTGCCAACAGTGCGGATAGTATGCGTAGTAGCTTCATTTGCCGGGGAAATTATGATCAAGCTATCGATTTTCAGGCTTTTTTGCCAGTGCGGTCTATTAGTTTCCGGAGTTTACATGCGCTTGTTAATCCGCAATCACCCGTATTCCACTTGTTCATCCATTCGTCCGAATCTGTAAGTGAGCGGGCTAATTCTCGAAAATTTTGTGTAATTAGTGGTATCCCGTTATGAAGCACCCTATTCAAATTTTTGCTTTGCTTTCAGCTCTTGCTTTGTTTGGTGGCATTACCATATGGAGCATTACACGAACTGAAAAGGTTGATTTTAGCACCCAGGTAAAGCCCATCCTCAACAAAAACTGTATCAGCTGCCATGGTGGTGTAAAGAAAAACGGCGGTTTCAGCTTCCTTTTCAGGGAAGATGCCCTTGGCGTTACCGAGTCCGGAAGTCCGGCCATTGTTCCGGGGCACGCCGACAAAAGTGAAATGATCCGGCGGCTGCTTACGCATGATCCTGAAGAACGGATGCCCTACAAGAAGGAACCACTTAGCGAGGAAGAAATTGACATACTGCGAAAGTGGATCGATCAGGGAGCGGAGTGGGGAGAGCACTGGGCTTACCAGGCCGTGAAGAAACCTGAGTTGCCGAATCTTCAGGCGGCTGCCGGCTTCAACGATACCAACGGGTCGGCGACGGAGATAGACCTCTTTATCAGGAAAAGTCTAAAGGAGGTGGGGTTGACGCCCTCACCGGAAGCTTCAAGGGAAATTCTCATCCGCAGACTTAGCCTCGACCTCACCGGCTTGCCCCCCGGCCGATCACTAAGGGATGCTTTTTTGCGGCGGGAGAATCCGATCTCTTACGAAGTGTTGGTCGATTCGCTACTTGCATCGCCCGCTTATGGCGAACGGTGGGCGGCAATGTGGCTCGACCTTGCCCGCTACGCCGATACCAAAGGTTATGAAAGAGACCCCGGCAGAACCATCTGGCGGTACCGCGACTGGCTCATTCGGGCCTTCAATAGCGACAAGCCTTACGATGCATTTCTGACAGAGCAGCTTGCCGGCGATTTGCTGCCTGAGCCAACCGACGAGCAACTGATAGCCACTGCATTTCACCGCAACACCATGACAAACGATGAGGGAGGCACCGACAATGAAGAATTTCGGGTACAGGCCGTTCTCGACAGGGTAAATACCACGTGGGAGGCGCTAATGGGCACCACGTTTGCTTGTGTGCAGTGCCACAGCCATCCCTACGACCCTTTCCGCCATGAAGACTACTACAGGTTCATGGCCTTTTTTAACAACACCCGCGACGAAGATACATTCGCAGAGTACCCCGTGCTGCGGCACCTGGAGCCTGCCGATTCAGCAAAATTAACGCAACTGAAGCAATGGCTGCAGCAAAAGTCCGGCGCAGAGCGAGCCCACGAGGTAGCTCAGTTTGTAAAGACTTGGCAGCCTTCTGTTAATTCTATTCAGGCCGATGCGTTTGTAAACGCTGAACTTAGCGACACAAAATGGCTTAGCTTCAGAAACAACGGTGAAAGCCGGCTGGCGGGGGTGGACCTAAGCGGTAGAAATTTGCTCATTTTCCGGTACAACAGCTGGGCAGCCAACGGCGTGTGGACAATCAGGGCCGATAGCGCAACGGGCAGGGTGCTGGCAAGATTGGCTGTGCCGGATACCCGTGGCAAGTGGACCATAGCTTCGCTTCCACTGCATTCGATTGATGGCAGGCACAACATTTACCTTCAGTACCAAAATGAACAACTGAAAGACCCAAAGGCCAATGTGCTAACGTTCGATTGGTTTCACTTTACCACACCACTTCCGCAAACTTCGGACAACGATCCAATCGATGGAGAGAAATTCTTTTGGGACCTGGTGAATGCTTCTGCGCCTGTTACGCCCATTATGATGGAAAATCCCCAACACATGCAAAGGCCCTCGCAGGTGTTTGAAAGGGGCAACTGGCTCGTGAAAGCAGATACTGTTGAACCGGGCGTGCCTCACATATTTCCGGCGATTCCAGCCGGCAAAGCCGCCGACAGGTTGGCCATGGCCGAATGGATGGTGAGGCCCGATCATCCGCTTACTGCCCGCACAATGGTGAACCGCCTGTGGGAGCAGGTATTTGGCCAGGGATTAGTAGAAACGCTCGAGGATCTCGGAAGCCAGGGAGCAGCACCTACGCATCCGGAGCTTCTCGATTACCTTGCCTGGCAGTTTGTAAATGAATACAACTGGAGCATCAAAAGTTTGCTGAAGTCGATGGTGATGTCGGCCACCTACCGGCAAAGTGCCGCAGTCTCCGCTGAAGCGCTGGAAAAGGACCCCTTCAATAAATATTACGGCCGGGCTCCCAGAGTTCGCCTGTCGGCCGAGCAAGTGAGAGACCAGGCACTGGCGGTTAGCGGTTTGCTTAGCGCCAAAATGTATGGCCCCAGTGTGATGCCCTGGCAGCCGGAGGGCATTTGGCTGTCGCCCTACAGCAACGAGTATTGGGTGAGCAGCGAAGGGGAGGACCGCTACCGCCGGGCGCTCTACACGTATTGGAAGCGTACTGCAGCCTATCCTTCCATGCTCACGTTTGATGCTCCCGCCAGGGAAGTGTGTGCAGCTCGAAGAATAAGGACAAATACCCCTCTGCAAGCGCTGGTAACACTAAACGATTCGGTGTATGTGGAAGCAGCCGGGCAGCTTGCTTTGCAGATGAGCCAGCAAGCGCAAACAGTAGAAGAGCAGATTTGCTACGCTTATCAGGCAGCTATGTGCCGGCCAATAAACCCGGAAAGGTATGCAGCACTTGAAGCACTGTACGCCGAAGCTTTAGCGTCGTACGGCGGGCAAAAAGATGCTGAAATGCAGGCGCTGCAGCTTGTGGCGGCCGCTGTTTTGAACATGGATGAATTTTTAACGAAGAATTGAGGATGAAAGACTGGAACCTCTTCAAACTTGCGCAGCAGGAGCAGGCAAAGTACCTTACCCGTCGCCACTTCCTCAAAGACTGCGGAATGGGGCTGGGTGCGCTTGCTATGTCGTCGGTGCTTTGGAACTGCGGCGACCGGGGCCCCATTCCGGAGGCGGATGGGCTGCGGGCCAACCCGATGGCACCACGGCCTCCGCATTTTCCTGGTAGGGTGAAGTCGGTAATTTACCTGCACATGGCAGGTGCACCGTCTCAGCTAGAACTGTTCGATTACAAGCCCGAGCTGCATAAGCTCAATGGCAAAGATTGCCCGCCGTCGTTTCTGGATGGCAAGCGGTTTGCCTTCATCAGAGGAGTACCCAAAATGCTGGGGCCGCAGGCAGTGTTCAGGCAGCATGGCCAAAGTGGTGCATGGATTTCCGACTACCTGCCGCACCTTTCCCGCGTTGCCGACGAAATTTCTTTTCTGAAGGCAGTGGAAACCGACCAGTTTAATCATGCACCGGCACAGCTGCTGATGCATACCGGAGGCGCCCGTTTAGGCAGGCCAAGCATTGGCGCATGGGCCACCTATGGGCTGGGAACGGAGAATAGCAATCTGCCAGGCTTTGTTGTGCTTACCTCGGGAGGTAATAATCCGGATGCCGGCAAAAGCGTATGGGGCAGCGGTTTTTTGCCTAGCGTATACCAGGGGGTGCAATGCCGCTCGGTAGGAGATCCGGTATTGTTTATCAACGATCCGGCGCACGTAACCCGGGACCTGCGTAAGGCATCCATTGAGGCCATCAACAAGATAAATGCGCAAACCTACGAGGAGTTTAACGACCCGGAAACGCTCACCCGCATCTCGCAATACGAACTGGCCTTTCGCATGCAAATGACAGCTCCCGATGTGATGAATATTGACAGCGAACCAGCGTACATAAAAGAGATGTACGGTGTAACGCCGGGTAAAGCCAGCTTTGCCAACAATGCACTGCTGGCCCGCAAGCTGGTAGAAAACGGCGTGCGGTTCGTGCAGCTTTTCGACTGGGGCTGGGATACCCACGGCACCAGTGCCGATGGATCGGTAGACCTGGGGCTCCAAGCCAAGTGCCAGCAGACCGACCGGGCAACTGCAGCCCTGCTGCTCGACCTGAAACAACGGGGCTTGCTGGACGAAACCCTGGTGATTTGGGGTGGCGAATTTGGCAGAACGCCCATGCAGGAAAACCGTGAAGGCAAGACAAACCCTTTTCTCGGACGGGATCATCATGTGGAAGCCTTTACCCTATGGATGGCCGGAGGCGGCATAAAGAAAGGGTTTAGCTTTGGTGAAACGGATGAAATTGGCTACGCTGCCGTGAAGGACAAAGTAAGCGTATTCGACATACAAGCTACCATTTTACATCAGCTGGGCTTCGACCACGAAAAGCTTACATACCAGTTTCAGGGAAGGCCGTTCAGGCTAACGGATGTGAGTGGAAGGGTGATAAATGAAATTCTTAGCTAATGATGAAAAGAAGACAATTTCTCGGGACTTCGCTCGGGGCAGGAGCAGGTTTGGCATTGCAACCGCTGGGCAATCTGTCAGCCAGCGACTCCGTCCCGGACAAAACCACTAACAATACCATGAAGATCAAAATAATGGCTACCAACTGGGGCGATAGCGACCCGGTGGAGGACTTTTGCAAAAAGATAAAAAACTACGGCTACGACGGCCTCGAAGTATGGTACCCAACCGACGCTGCAGACAGAGAAAGGCTGCTGAAAGCGACCAGGGACAATGGCCTTCAATTTGGATTATTGGTAGGCGACTGGCAGGGCGAATTTGAGGCGCATTACAAGGTTTTCGAAGAGAATTTGAGGGCGGCGGTGCTGATGAAACCGCTGTATATCAATTGCCATTCAGGCAAAGATTTCTTTTCTCCGGAACAAAACGACCGTTTCATCGATCTTTCGGTACTCCTGAGCAAGGAGAGTGGCGTGCCCATTCATCACGAGACCCACCGCAGTCGCATCTGCTATTCGGCACCGGTTACCCGCGCATTTCTGGCTCGCAAGCCCGACATGACGCTCACACTTGATATTTCGCACTGGTGCAATGTGCACGAGTCGATGCTGGACGACCAGCAGGAGACGGTAGCGCTTGCGCTGCAGCGAACCCGCCATGTTCACCTTCGGGTGGGGCATCCGGAAAGCCCGCAGGTGAACGACCCACGTGCACCTGAGTGGAAAGACGTATTGGCCAAACACCTGGCGTGGTGGGATAAGGTGATGGAGCTTCGTAAGGAAGCCGGAGCCACTGAAATGACATTTCTTACCGAATTTGGCCCCGCCGATTACATGCCTACCATTCCGTACACCCGGCAGCCGGTGGCCAATCAGTGGGACATAAACCTGCATATGCTGCAACTGATCAGGAAGAGGTATTCATAAATGGAGATCGGCATCGTTCAGTACCTAGGGAAGTTTCACCCGCTGATAGTTCACCTACCCATTGGCATTTTACTGGTGGCGGTGCTTTTCGGCTTTTTAGGCCGCAAGGAGAACTTTCATCATTTGCAGGGCGCCAATGACATTATTTTATTTCTGGGAGCCGTATCGGCCACCATCGCTTGCGTCACAGGGTTTGTTCTGCTTTCCAGCGGGAATTACAACTCGTCAACGGCTTCATGGCATCAGTGGATGGGTATAAGCCTGATGGTTATTAGCTGGGTAGCCTTTTTCGCCAGTAACAGAAGCAAGGTTTTTTTCAACGCTGTCTGGGTAATTATGCTGCTCTTACTGCTAAGTACCGGCCACCTGGGCGGCTCACTTACCCACGGCAGCGACTTCATTACTCCGCCTCCGGTTGCTGACTGGTTCAACCGTCCCGCACCGGTAACCAAACCTCTGGTGTTGGCTCCGGAAACAAATGCTTACGCGGCAGTAGCAAATATTGTCGACAGAAAATGCAAGAGCTGCCACGGCCCCGACAAACAGAAGGGTAAACTAAGGCTCGATTCACCGGAATTTCTTTTTACAGGGAGTAAAAACGGAAAAGTGATTATGCCGGGGGAGCCAGGTGAAAGCCCGTTGATCGAACGGATCTCGCTTCCCATTGACGATGAAGACCATATGCCGCCGAAGGAAAAGCCGCAATTGAACGAAGCTGAAGTTCAGGTGTTGATTAACTGGATAGAAAGGGGGGCGGGAATGGATATTGTAATCAAGGATCTCGCCTTGCCGGCTGACGCTGTGACATCCTTCTCTATTGATAATATAAAACACTCATTTGCAGTTGAATATGCTTATGTGCCTGAAGATAACGTTGAGGCACTCAGTGTGGAAGTCTTGCAAACGCTAGAGGTCTTTGGAGTGCAAGTAGTACCTGTGTCAGCCAATGAGAATTATGTGAAGGTCAGTCTTTTGCATGTAGAAGACGAGGCGTTGCCGACAGCTTTAAGTGAACTTATCCTGGCAAAAGATCAGATAGTTTGGCTCGACCTGAGCAATAAGCCACTTGATAATGAGGGGCTTAAAGTGGTTTCTCAGCTTGACCGGTTAACCAAGCTGAACTTGAGCGGGTGCAACCTCAGCGATGACGCCCTGCTTCACCTTGCCACATTGAAAAACCTGCAATCTCTTAACCTGGTGAATAACAAAATCACCGAAAAAGGAATTGCACACCTCGCTGGCATGCCGGAGCTAAAGAACCTTTATCTCTACGGCAACATGATAACCGCTGACGAAAAACAGCTGGTGACAGAATTGTTGCCCTCCGTTCAAACCGACTTCGGAGGTTATACGCTCCCGCGGGTACCCGCTGATACAGTGGTGTTTAAGTTTTGAAAACGATTAACCAACTACTTATAACAAATAACGGTTAACTGTCAACAGCTCAATCAATACTTAATCGAGCGAAGAAACGCTATACTTTGAGGCACCTGTTCCAGCGCTCTCGATGACTCGTCTTCAATAAAAAAATGCTTGATACCAAGAGCAACGGCTGTTTTCATAGCCGCTTCTATTCCTACGTCGCCAGTTCCGAGCACGACGTTGGTTTCCGGGTCTTGTCGCCCATTCAGATTGTCAGGCGTACCGTGTTTTCTATCCTTCAGGTGCAGGCTCTTCCACCGGTTGGGATATTTTTTCAATAATGCCACTGGGTCCTGCCCGGGGTTCTTTATCCAGAACACATCCATCTGGAAGGTCACGTATTCCGCGTTTGTATTGTCCATCATGTATTCGAACAGCGTGCCTTCACCACCTTCATACTCCCTGAATTCGTAGCCGTGTGCATGGTAGCTTAGTGTCAGGCCGTTTTCCTTCAGCGTTTTGCCTGCTGCATTAAAAACTTCCACACCCTTTTTCATATCCGCGAAGGTGAAATTGTCGCCATCGTGTGGTATCCAGTAGCAAATCACATATTTCGCATCAAACGCTTTGGCATTGTCTATAACGCTCTGAATGTCGTTTTGAAGGGCCTCAAAACCGCTGCCCACTGCCACTATCTTCAGCCCGTATTCGTCAAGCAGTTTTTTATACTCTTCCCGCGTCATTCCCCTCGGCGCACCGCCCTCCAGCTCTGTTACTCCCAGTTCTTTTATGCGAGCCAGCGCCTTGTGCACATCCTCCCGAAAAAGCTCCCGCATGCTGCCCATTTGCAAGCCAATTTCCTGTGCGGTCGACTCTAAAATGGTGAGTGGAAGTAGGGCGCTTACGATAAACAAGCAGCGTATTGTTAGTTGAATCAGCCTTCTAAGCATGGTATAGGTGGTTTAGGAGTGAAATATGAAAACATTATTTAACCTTATTCCGGTTGAAATGCAAGTGGGTGAAGGTGGTTGTGGGGCATTGAGCATGGCTTTTACAAAAATTTACATCCGGCGCAACGGTCCTTCATTGGGAAAACGATTTCTTATTACTAACATCGAAGGTATTAAACCTGCTTTGAACACTTACCTATGACTTATCGCAAAGCCTTTGGCCAGTTAGCCATCTTCAGTTTTATATCTATTGTCTTTTCTTGTACACAGCCCCCCAGGGAGGAATCGTGGCCGGTGGTGCAGCTGCCCGAAGGCGCTGATACAACGAGCGCTTATTGGAAGGGGATAGACATTGCTCCGAAACCGCCTGTACTGCCATTGCCTGTGGATGAGCAGGCGAAAAAATTCCTGCTACCTGAAGGCTACCAGATGGAAGCAGTGCTCACCGAGCCGCAGGTGCAGCAACCCGGCGCTATTTCTTTTGACGGCAACGGGCGCATGTATGTGCTTGAGCTGCGGTCTTACATGCTTACGGCCGATTCGGAAGGTACGCTGGAACCGGTAAGTGCCATTTCCAGGTGGGAGGATACAGACAACGACGGCGTGTACGAAACCGGCGGCACATTTGTAGATAGTTTGATCTTTCCCAGGTTTGTGTTGCCATTTGGCCCTAACAGTGTGCTCACAATGGAATCCAATGCCGACGACGTATACCTTTTTACGGACACCGACAACGACGGAAAGGCTGATAAAAAGGAATTTTTCACTGGCAACTTCGGCCGGGCAGGCAATGTAGAGCACCAGCAGGCCTTTCTTTACTGGGGCATGGACAACTGGCTTTACAGCACCGTCAATCCGTTTCGGGTGCGGTGGACACCCAATGGAGTGCTCCGCGAGTCTACCGCATCAAACCATGCGCAGTGGGGCATTACGCACGACGACGACGGCAAGCTGTGGTTTCAGGGTGGCTCCAACGGGCTTCCCAGCTATTTCCAGTTTCCGGTGCATTATGGCGACTACATTGTAGAAACCAATTATGCCGATGGGTTTGATGTGCCATGGGGAGCGCCTGTGCTGGTGGCTGATATGCAAGGCGGCATGGGTGCGGTGCGAATGCCGGAGGGCACACTGAACCGGGTAACAGGTGCGGCTGGAAACGACGTTTTCAGAGGACATAAGCTGCCAAAGGAGCTGTACGGACAGTATTTTTATGGCGAACCTGTGGCTCGCATTGTGAGGCAGGTAAACCCGGTGATAAAAGAAGGATTAACCACCCTGCACAACGTGTACCAGGACCGGCAGTCTGAATTTATACGCTCAACCGATCCACTTTTCCGTCCGGTAGATATGGCCACAGCTCCGGATGGCACCATGTATATCGTGGATATGTACCACGGCATTATTCAGGAAGGGGAGTGGGCGCCGGTAGGTTCGTATCTGAGGGTTAAAATTGAGCAATACCAACTCGACAAGGTCATCAACCTTGGGAGGATCTGGAGATTATCACATGAAGATATCAAAAGAGACAAGACGCAGCCCCGGATGTACGAGCAAAGCTCGGCCGAACTGCTAACCCACCTGAGCCACCCTAACGGCTGGTGGCGCGACATGGCGCAGCAGGTGCTCGTTCAGCGGCAGGACAAAACGGTGGCTCCTGAGCTGGAAAAGATAGTGCGCACCAGCGATAACCTGCTGGCCCGTTTTCATGCGCTATGGGTGCTGGAAGGTATTGGTTCGCTGGAGTCGTCGCTGGTAAAAGAGCTGATGAAAGACCCCAATCCGCGGATGCGCATACAAGCCATGTGGGCGAGTGAAACGCTTTACAAAGCCGGCGACAAGTCGCTGGACCCGCACTACCTGCAGCTAATGGCCGACAGCGATACGCTGGTGATGATGCGGGCAATGATGACGGGGCGCTTGTTGAAAATCCCGGGGACGGAGGCAGCTGTGAAAAAAGCGATGGCTTCAAACAGTGCCGCCGGCGTACAGTTGGTTGGCAAACAGGTGCTGGAGCCGCCGCGGGTTACCGCCTTTTTCGGCAGGAGCAATCCCAATTTTAACGAAAAAGAGCAAGCACTAGTAAAATCGGGCGGCGAGATATACAATAGCCTTTGTTCCACCTGCCATGGCACGCTTGGGCTTGGCACACCTGCTGGCCCCGGTCGTTTGCTGGCGCCCTCCCTGGTGGGCTCACCAAGGGTTCAGTCGCACCCCGACTACGTAATTAAGACGCTCCTTCACGGGCTGTCGGGTGATATTGAGGGGACTTCCTATGCTGGCGTGCTGATGGCGCCCATGGGCAATAATACCGACGAATGGATTGCCGCCGCGGCGTCTTTTATCAGGACCAATTTTGAAAACGAAGCATCGCCCGTGATGCCGGAGGATGTGGCAAGAGTACGCAGTGAAACTTCAAGCCAAAAGGTGCCATACACTTTCGAGCAACTACAGGCTTCGGTACCCAAAGTGCTTGTGCCCGATACCCGCTGGAAAATGACTGCAAGCCATACCGCCCCGGTGCGCAAAGGCAGCACCGCCTCGGCTCAGGGTGCATTTAACTTTGAAGGATGGACTACAGGTGTAAATCAGCAGGAGGGCATGTGGTACCAGGTAGAAATGCCCGACGAAGCCACGCTTACAGAGCTCCAGTTTTTTTCACCACCGATCAGTCGCGGCTGGCGGCCGGGGTCGCCTCCGCCCATACATACCTACCCGAGAGGGTATAATGTAGAAGTTTCCTCCGATGGCAAACAGTGGACCAGCGTGATAAGCAATGGGGCCGGAAGCAGCGCTTCAACCACGCTCCGGTTTGACCCGGTAAAGGCCCGGTACGTGCGGCTTACCCTTACCAAATCCGAAGAGTCGGTACAAGGTGAATGGCGGGGCCAGCCCCATGAGTTTGCGGTAACCTGGAACATGCGGGAAATGAAGCTGTTTGGTTTCAGGTAGTGGAACTAAAGAATTAG
>CBFGTI010000083.1:0-24543 GCA_965651695.1 uncultured Imperialibacter sp.
GGAATTTGAGCGAATAGCCTTTTGCTCCCGAAACCCAGTCCCGTAGGGACGAAATACCGGTAGCCCGGAAATGAGGCGGAACGTCTTTTAATCCCGTAGGGATGACACATTCTCTCCATTTTGTTTGCGTCCATTTTTTCATTGTTAAATTCTGAATCCATAGCTAAGCGTGGCTCTTAATTCCTGCAAGGATTGCCCTTCGCCTGACCTGGCGTTTTTTAAAATGTAAAAAGTGTTGACGGATACGCTGTGGCGCTTAGCTGGCGTCCAGTTAGCCGAACAACGAATATTGTTAATGAAGCTTTCTGCAGTACCGTTCAGATAGCTGTTTAAAGTGCTGAACGAAACGTTGCTCCGAAGTTTGTTGTCCAGAAAAGCCCTGTTAATTCCCAGCACAGGGCCCATTGTAAGGTTAGCAAAATCCGCTGCCTCCGAGTGGTTGACGGTAAACGACGCATTGGCCGACCAAACCTCGCCGATTTTGAATGAGTAGCCTGCATTGGCGCTTTTGAACTGGGAGGAATTTCCCTGGTTGTCAGAAGCATCCTGCAAGTTTGCTGAAACAAAAAGCGCCCCCCGGTTGCCTTCCGCCCCAGTGCTGTAGTTCACCGCCGCCATTGCAGATTTTGTTACCTGGTAGAATTCGAGCGTGTCGGACAAGATGTCGGACTGGATAAGCATTTGCCGCGTAGTGGTGCTGAAGTTGGCAACGTTGAAGTTGATGTTTAAGCGCTCCGAAGCACTGACAGAAGCAGACGAGCTAAAAATAGCCCGCCGTACTTCCGCAGAGTTTAGCTGGTCGATGTTATTGTGCTGAAGACCGCCGTTTAGCGACAGGTTCACTTTATTTTGAAAAACCGGGAGAGAAATTCCCGCAGTAATATCCTCAAGGTCGTTGTTCAGAAAAGAAGAACCATGGGTGGTATAGCCCGGATCGACGCGGCGATAATTGAGATTCAGCTGAAACATTTCGCCCTGAAAAGTAAGCTGTGATTTGAACGCATTGGTAAATGCAGAAGAGGCATTGGGCGTATACAGCCCGCCAAGATTGTTGATAAACGAATAGTCGTTGGTAAACAGCTCAGGAATGCGCCGGTCACGTGTAAAAAGGCTGTAGGCATATTCGGAACTGAATGAAAACCTCTCAAGAAATTTGAAGCCTCCTTCGAAACCGACAACGAGGTTTTCCTCAGGTGTAGGTGGCTGGCCGGTAAAAAGGGAATCGGGTGTCGAAATAGAACCAACGTCGTCGGCTGCCCTGAAAAACATTACCGCCGCCTGCCGGTTCTCTTGTTCGTAGCCCACCTTCATTCCATAACCTATGCGCCTGTAGGTCGGCTCGGCGTATACCTGCCCCAGCTGAGTGAA
This sequence comes from uncultured Imperialibacter sp., assembly GCA_965651695.1. Lineage (GTDB taxonomy): Bacteria > Bacteroidota > Bacteroidia > Cytophagales > Cyclobacteriaceae > Imperialibacter. The sequence goes on from CBFGTI010000083.1 coordinate 1,369, forward strand.
TTTGTCAACCGGCTTGGCAAAGCGGCCGTACATGGCCGCAAATTTCCATGGACTTTCGTCAGGTTTATATTCCACTCCTGCACCAAAAAAAAGGTTGCCTGCAAGGGTGTAGTCCGAAAAATTAATCGACCTATGCCCAAGGTGGACTGTGAGCCCCTTATAAGTAGGGCTTATTCCAAACCGGTTAAACGGCTGCGGCTGGGCAAAGCTTTTGTTTTGCTGGCTGAACGTAACTGCAAAAGGTGCGTTGATAATCCCTAAAAAATTGAGATTTAAGTTGGCATTAAGCTGCCAGAAATACGGGTCCCTCCGGTTTGGAGCGCCTTGCATATGGTAGAATGTGTTGGTAGTGGAAACGCTGCCACTGTAGCTAAACCACTTTTGCTGCCCTAGCTGCTCGAGGTCCTGCGATTTTAAATGCAGAGACGGCATCCAAAGAAGTACAATAACCGAACAGCATACGCGGGGCGAAATCGCAAAAATTGCAACCCCGGTCAACACCCGGTTACGCCGATTCCTTTCCTCAGCTGGTATTCGACTAAATTTGCGGCTCCATGCCTTGTGCTTTGCCAATCTCATTGCTTCTCAGAATTATAAAGCCACGGATTGCCAATAATGTATGGCCTTGCTTTGCTCTTTAGAAGCACCTGCACCTGCTTCAGTCCCCCTTCAACCGAATCAAACTCCTGTGTGTAAACAAAAAACCATGTGCCTGACCTACTTTGCACCACGCGAGAATCCAATGCTGCTTCCCGTTTCAAAATCTTTTGTAAGAGCTTGGCATTTTCAATTGTTCGTAAGGCGCCTACCACCAGGTAAAATTTACCTGACCCGACCATACTGGTGTCGGCAGCGGTTGCCTGCAGGTTCAATATTGTGGCCGCCAATTCACTTTCGTAGCCCGCCACAATCTCCCTAAGCAGCCTAAGCTCCTCATTTTGAATATCCAGCTGGCTTTGCAGTTTTTCCTGCCTCGCTTGAATCAGATCGTTTTGTTGTTTAATAGCGTCAAGCTTTTCGTATTGGGCAGCCGAAAAACCAACATCTCCAGCAGCAGTTTTTTTTCGCGGCGATGATCCGCCCGATGCCTTTTTCATCCGAAGTCCGAGCGCAAATTCGTGTGTTGCATTGCCTAGGATGTTGAGGTCGGAGGTTGGGAAGTCGTAGCTATATCCAAACACGAATTGATCGTCCAATGCCCATCCTACCGCTACTCCGGCTCCTATTCCACGCCTGTAGTTCAGGTTTGCCCACACTATTTCCCGATACTTCACCAGCATGTTCAAATCGAGCTGCGATCGCAACCCTTGCACTGTTCTAATCATCAGCATGGGTTGCAGGCTAATGTTTTCACTTGCCTTCAGCTCATAGTACAAGTTGGAGTAATAGTGCCGCACCAGGGTGTAATTCAGCGTCTGAAACATGGCCTCGTTGCGGTACCGCAGGTTGTTTTGAAAGAGCTGCTCTGCCGAAAATCCAATATTCAGCCCTTTGTAGCTATAGGCGAGGCCAGCGTTGCTTTCAAATGCCGTTCGCTGATCCACTGCATTCAGCAGCCCCGGATCCGATATATCTTCGGTGTGGATGCGGTCAAAAAATATCCGGTTACGGGTTGCCGAAAAAGTAAGCCCGAACCGCAAGGTGTGGTCGGTTGTCAGCTGAACCCTGTACGACCCGGTAAACGCTCCGCCGGTCCGCCCGATTATATTAGTAATGTCGTTGTAAAAGGTAAGCCCCAGGCCAACCGGCTGCCTGGAAAGCTTGCTGTCGAGTGTAAACACCTGCGATTCCGGAGCCCCGTCAATCCCCGCCCACTGCCTGCGGTACAGGAAAAACGCATTGGGATGCTTAGTAGCACCGGCCATGGCCGGGTTGTAGAGATATGGATTGAGAAAATATTGGGTATATAGGGGTGTTTGCTGTGCGTGCGATTTTGCTAAATGCAAAAAAACACAAGAGGTAAAAATCAGGATTAATTTTACAATCCCCGACATAGTCTCCAAGGCTGGTTGATAGGTTCGGTATAAAAACTAGCGATAAATAAAAAGCTATGATCTTAATTATCCAACATTTTTCTTCACAATTATTTATTTACATGGCAAAATAATTCAGAAGAACGGGATTTGATAGATGTGAAAGGAATTCGTTGTAAGGCTCCTGTTGTCGTGGGTCGCCATATTTTAAAAAGAAAATCCTTCCGTTTTAATATTATTGTGTTGTAGTGTTGTGGCCAATCAGAATTTGCCATACACACCAAATTGCTGCTAAAAATGCCCACTATAAACCATCCGGTATTCCTGCGGCGAGTAGCCCGTGGTGCGCCTGAACACCGCCCGAAAGGTTTTGGCGTCGCTATAGCCCACGCTTTGTGGCAGCGAGGCAATGGGCTCCTGCCCTCTTTAATTGGCACGCTTAACCCGGTGTGGGGCCAGGCCTTTGCAGTCGACGAAGGCAAAAAAGTGGGAATGGAACTGGGTGATATTTTTCGGGAAGGACGGCGGGGAGAGGTAGGGATGCTGGTACGCTTCTCCCTCCATTGATACTCCGCGGTCAACGATAATCTTCAATCTTGAATTTTCCAGGTCGTTGAAGCGTTTGGCCAGCCAGCAGCTCAACTGATATCACCCCTCTGCATATGTAAATCTTTTGCCACAGGCTGTCTGCTTTAACTTCTAACCGAACTTTTTTGCCTTCATCAATCAGGCTTTGGTAGGTAAATCTTGTGAAGCCAGTATAGTCCCGGTGGCTCAAAAAGAGCGTGACTACGTGCCCGTTCTCTTTTTTGAGGTAGATGAAAGGACTGGTTAACAGGTCATTCTCTTCCAGCATTTTGATGTATGAAGCTCCAGCAGAGTCCTGTTCTACCATGGCTTCCCATCCCAAACTGTCCCTTTCGGCCTGGTACCTGTCAATTAAACTATCGGGGTGACCGTAAAAGCTTCCCAGCTTCAGCCAGCTGTAGTAAAGGTCACCGGAAATATTTGTTGAGGCTCTGTTGCATTCACATCCCATCAGACAAGTCGCCAGAAGAAGTATGGATGGGACTTTCGTCATTGGTTTCTGTTTATTAAAGATGTAATTTTTTTCGGGCCGCGCTGAATAATCAAACAAAAAAGTTTAACCGCTCAGCCCAGTTGATCTGTGACGGCAACTCCATACTGCTGAATTCTATGTGGATCACTCGTCTTTTCTTGTGGTTAGTGGTTCTGCTGGAGCTATGTAGCAGCAGCGGCTTCATAATCATCGCCCCGCCGCTTCCCACACTGCACGCCGCCTCTGTTTCTTCGGTCCAGTTAATGGCTTCCGGCCTGAAAACGCCCTTCAAATGCGATTTTGGGATCACCTTCAGCGCACCGTTGTTTTCATCCGTGTCGTCGAGATGAATGCGCACCGTAAAAATATTCTGCAAAAATTCTATCGGTGGCTGAACGGCATACTGACTTTGCTTCTTTGTCCAGGGTCCGAACCCCTCAAGTTCAACTTTCTTATCAACCGAAATGGTAAGGTCCTGGTGATAGGAGACGTACCAGTTGGAAGATCCGGGCTTGTCGAAATAAATGCTTTTAACCACGAAGTAATTGTCGCCAAAAAGCTGCCGGATCGTCGTTTTTAAGTTTTCATTGAATACCAGCTGCACGGCATCCGGAACTTCCTTTAAAAACTGCCGGATGGCAAAAAGGTCATCTGCCTTTCTAAAGGTTTCTTTTCCAATATCGGCGTGGCCGATAGCCGTAATCAACTGCGCTACTTCTTCCGGCGAATAAACGTTTTCGATGGATGTAAAACCACTGTCGCGGAGTTGCTGAAGTTCAACATTTTTCCCTTGAGTCACCATGGCATTTAAAAAAGAGTAGCAAGATAGCTGATGCCGCAGATCCAACCGACATAAAGTACCGTGTAGCCAATGGCATAAAGAACGCTTTTCGGCAGGTCGCCTTCACATTCGGCCGATTTGGAGAAAATGAGCTTCAGGCACCTGATCATTACCCAGTAAATGGCAATAAGCAGCAGCACGATGGCGAGCCACACAACCGCCTGCAGCACAACCAGCAGGGTAACGAGCACAATGCTGAAGACCACCCACAGGATGATGCCAGCCACTATACCACCAATACCGTCTCCCACATCGGGAATAGTCACATCGCTCCCCATGTCGGGCACGAACGCATCGGGCATCCGTTTGTGCGCATTCTTCCAGGTAAGCTGCAGTTTATGGCTGTAGTTGTCGAGCACGTTAAGCCCATTATAAAGGCCAAATGCCATAAACAGGAAAAGGAAAAGCGCAATAGTGCTACCCGAAATGAGGAAGTTATCGAGCAGCGACCGGTGCGTGGCCAGGCCTGTGATATACACCAGCAGCACGGTCACCACTACGGTACTCACCAAAGCTATGAGGAGGGTTTTGCCAAACAGTAGCTTGCGGGCGGGTTTTACGGATGGGGTCATTGGTTATTTATCTGTAAGACTCTTAAAACTGAAAGTCTAAACCGGGGGCCTTAATGAAACTATTCCAGTCTTCAAATACTCCCTTACACTGCCCGCTAAATCAATCTTGCTTTTCCTTAACCCAAATTTAAACTTTACATTTTCCCAAAAAGAGGCTGGTTGCGGGTTTATAGTTTCAAATAGTTTTTGCCCCATCAAATGTGGTGGCCATAAAACATTGGTATTCCACACAGCACTTGTAGCCAACTGCCCATATACTTTAGCACCAAGCTGCTTCCCAAGTTCTTCTAACATTTCCTCTGCACCAATAGCATAAACCGAAACTCGCCTAATTTCCCCTTTGCCCGACACGAAAACATAAAACCAATCGTCTACAAACGGGCCTTCGCTTGTGGTGTATTCCCCAACAAGTTTGATTTGCTTAATAGGTATTGTTTGTAGCTGCTCCCCTTTGTAAGTCTCCCACACAATGTGTCCGTCCCGAATGAACGTTCGCCCCGAAATTTCTTCCTGTGTATTGTCCGCAGTCATAGAAAATTTGCTAACACCTTTCGATGCGGGAATTCGTTTCTGCCGGAGAACCGCCTTCAAATCTCCAATTTGTGATAACTCAAATCGTGGAGAAAGTAGGCCTGTTTTCATGGCTACTTTCATCACCACTGCTACATATTTACCCATTTCTTCTGGTTTTTCTACAAGGTGGATTTTTGTAATGTATGGATCCCCCACTGCCCTATGCCTCCCATTTCGTATTATTATAGAATAAATCGGCAGCGGTACCACGGCTTTTTGCCCTGCGCCCTGCCGCCAAAAAACTACCCGCACCACCGTATGGCAAAAAATTTTTAACCCCACTTGTAACCTTCAATTATTCTTTTGGTAACCAAATCAAATCATCGAAAAAGCTTGGAGACACATACCGATGAGTGGCTGATGCTACAGGTACAAAACGACAACCTCGACCACCTGAAAGACCTCTTCGAAAGGTACCAGGTGCGGCTGTACAACTTCTTTGTGAGAATGACATTCGACCAGGACACCAGCCACGACCTGGTGCAGAACGTGTTCCTGCGGCTGATGAAGTACCGCAAATCGTACAACCCCGACTATAAATTTAAAACGTGGGTGTACCAAATGGCACGCAATGCCCACCACGACCACTACCGGCAAAACAAGCTGCACAACGATGATTTTGCAAGGGTGGAAAACCTGGCCGACCTCGGCCACTCCAACGAGGCCGACGAGGACCACCGGGAGCGTGAGCGCCAGCTGTATGCCGCACTCGACAAAATGCCCGGCGACAAGCGGGAGCTGATAGTGCTGGGCAAACTGGAAGGAATGAAATACGAAGAAATAGCGGAGATCCGCAATACATCTGTAGGCAACATAAAGGTGCAAATGCACCGCGCCATACAGCAACTAAGAGAAACATATTTTAACCATGCGTAACACAGAGCAACACGTACAGCACCTGCTGCCCGAGTACATAGCGGGCACCCTGCCTGCGGCCGAAGCCGCGGAGGTAAAGCAGCACCTGGCACTTTGCCCCGCTTGCGCCGCAGCCCATGCCGAAATGCTGCAGCTGGAGGAAGCATTTGGCGCCGTGCAACCGCTGCAGCCCAACCAGAAGCTGAAGGCCGCGGTGTTTGCCATGATCGACGAAGAAAAACAAACCCTGAAGCCAAAGCAAGGCAGGCAGGTGGCTTTCTTTTCGTGGCAAAACCTGTCGCGGGTGGCAGCCGGTGTGGTGCTGGTGCTGGCCGGCTACTGGCTGGGCAGCCGCAACCAGCCGGCGGCACCGGCAGCGTCGGGCGAGGTAGCCGAAATGAAGCAGGAGCTGGGCGAAATAAAAGAAATGCTGCTAATGGCCAACCTGAAGGCGCAGTACCCCAGCGAGCGCATACAAGCCGTGAGCCAGGTAGAGGCCTACCAGCAGGTAGATGCCCGGCTGATTGAGGCGCTGGTAACCACGCTGAACACCGACGAAAGCCCCAACGTGCGGCTGGCGGCTGCCAACGCACTGCAAAAGTTTGCCGGCGAAAACACCACCGTGCGGGCCGAGCTGGTAAGGTCGCTCGAGTACCAAACCGAGCCCATAGTGCAAATAGCCCTTATAAACATGATGGTGGAGCTGGAAGAGAAAAGCGCCATCAACAAGCTGCGCTCGCTTATAAAAAAGGAGGGCACGCTGCCCGAGGTAAAGAAACAAGCCGAGCTGGGCATAGAAGTATTGATTTAAACATTTGATAAGCATAAATATAAAAAGGATGACAACGATTAAATTTTTTGCAGCAACCCTGATGGCCACCACGGTGGGGCTATCGGCGGCCACAGCCCAGGGCCTGGTAGCCATGGGCGGAACAGAGAAAAAAACCTACGACACCTGGCAGGGCATGCGAAGTGTAAGCGACGGGCAAACCAAAGAGTACAAGTACAAAGTGCCCGGCTCGCCCGAACAGTACAGCCTCAAAATAACCAACCTGCAAACCGACCTGCGCATTGAAGGCTACACGGGCACCGAAATAGTAATTACCGCCCTCGACTACGAAGGCATTCCCGAAAAAGCCCAGGGGCTGAAGCCGCTGTCGGCCACCGGGCCCGACAACACCGAAATAGGCCTGTACATGAAAGCCGAAGGCAACGTGGTGGTGCTGTCGGGGGCGGGCAGGCACGCCAACGAAACCGACTACATTATTAAAATGCCGGCCGGCATGGGGCTTTCGTACGACCAGGAAAGCTGGCATGGCGGCGGCGATGTGGTGGTGAAGGGCGTAAACGGCGAGGTCAATCTTCAGATGAAAAACTCCGACGTGGAGCTGGTAGACGTGGCCGGCCCCATAGTGGCCAGCACCGTGAGCGGCGACGTAAACGTGGTGTTTGCAAAGCTGAACCAGGCCAAACCCACCTCGCTGGCCACTACCAGCGGCGATATCGACATCACCATGCCCGCCGACTCTAAGGTGAACTTTAAGCTGAGCGTGGTGTCGGGCGAAATCTACACCGATATGGACCTGAACTTTGGCGAAAAAGAAGGCCTGAAAAGCTGGGGCGGCATGAACGCCAACCCTACGCTAAACGGCGGTGGCGTGGAGGTAAGCCTGCGGGCCGTGAGCGGCGACATATACCTACGCAAAAAATAAGCGCCCATGAAGAAGCTACTAATGGGGATAGCCATGCTGCACTTAAGCATGGCACCCCTGCTGGCCCAATGGACCACCGATGCAAGCAGCCCGGTAAGCGCCGGCCAGCTGGTGTACCTCGAGTTCGACTTCTCGTCGCTCATCAAAATCAACCACTGGGAGAAAGCCGAAGCAAAGGCGGTGCTTACCGTGGAGGAGCGCGAAGGCTACCCCACACCTGAGTTTACCATAAGCGTGCGCCAAAACAGCGGAGTGGTGAGCCTGTACATGGAAAAGCAGCAGTTTGAAGACTACTGGAAGAAAACCGGCCCGCAGGGCGACTGCCGGTGCAACTACTCCTCGCCCCGCATGGAGGTAGAGGTGTGGCTGCCCAAAGGGGTGGACGTGGAGGTGAAGAGCATTAGCGGCGACATTGAAACCACCTTTGAAGGCGGCGAGCTGAAGCTGGAAACGATCTCCGGCGATGTAGACATCAAACTGCCGGCTTCGCAAAACCTGTCGCTCTCGGCGTCTACCATATCGGGCGACATCTACAGCGACCTCACCTTCGACTACCTCGATGGCGGCAAAGGCCTGCGGCAAATGGTGGGCATGAAACTCGACGCCCGGCTGAACAACGGCGGCAAGCAGCTGAGCTTTAAAAGCATAAGCGGCGACATACTGCTGCGGAAGCTATAGCGCCTGCGGTTCATCCTCCTTGTACCTGAGGCCGATTATTTCCCGCACACGGTCCACGGTTTTATGTACAAGGAGGCTGTCGCCAAAGCTCCACGTATCGCTTTCTATTTTTCCCTCGTCGAGGCATTGATGTACCTCCAGCACCTGGTAGTTGAGCCCGTTGCTGGGGTACTCAAATTTTACCAGCCCGCGGGGTTTCCAGTTGGTAAAAATATTGATGGTAGTTTGCCCGAAAAATGGCTGGTTGATCTGGATACGGCTTTTGGAGCCGTTTATCGAGGCTTCCTGGGTGTTGTCGGTAATGATGGAGCATACAAGCGAGGCAAACACACCGTTGTCGTACTCGAAAATCATCGCACATTGCTCGTCTACCCCGGTGGGGCCTATTTTGGCTTTTGCCAGTATGTTTTTGGGTTCGCCCAGCAGTGTGGTGGTGAGAAAAACTAGGTAAACGCCCACATCGAGCAGCGACCCGCCGCCCAGGTCTTTATTAAAAAGCCTGTCTTTGGGGTTGAAAGGAGCTTTGAACCCGAAGTCGGCCTGGATAGACATCACCTTGCCTATTTCTTCCTTCTGAACAATTTCCACCACCTTTTTCATGGAAGGGATAAACCGTGTCCAGAAGGCTTCCATAATAAAAACGTTGGACTGCTGAGCCAGCTCGTATACCTCCTTTGCCTGCCTGTAGTTTATGGCAAAGGGTTTTTCGCACAGCACCGGTTTGCCAAAGCTAATGCAGGCTTTCGAAAGCGAGGCATGGGTGGTATGCTCGGTGGCAATGTAAATTACGTCCACCTCAGGGTCGAGTATCAGGTCTTCGTAGTTGTCGTAGTATTTTTTAGCGTCGTACTTCTCAGCAAAAGTCCTGGCGTTGGCTTTGCTTCTCGAAGCCACAGCCACCAGGCTTGCGGTGGGTATAACCTGGAGGGCCTCGGCAAATTTGTGAGCGATGCGCCCCAGCCCTATAATACCCCAGCGATAAGAGTTCATTAAATAAAAAAAGTTAAAGGTCGATAATGGTGCCGGTCCCTGGCGTGCAAATTTGCTATTCCAAAAGCCAGCAAGTGTATAAAGATGCTAAATTTCCAGGTTTAAAACCTATCGGCCGACAATATAAATGGCAGTTCTTTTTCGCCGGCCACCACATCGGCCGCAAGCCTGCCAAGTGCCGGGCCGTGCTTAAACCCATGGCCGGAGCCCCCGCCGAGCAGCCAAACATTGGCTGCTTCAGGGTGTTGGTCTAGTATAAAGTTACCGTCGGCAGTGTTGGTATACTGGCACACCCGCGACTCCACCAGCGGGGCGTTTTTAAGTGCCGGAAAACGAAAAGAGAGGTACTTCGCTGCCCTTTCAATTTCACTGCCGGTTGGCGTCCGCACCTCGGTGGTTGGGTCAATCTGCCTTCCCCGTATGTCCGATGCCACCTTAAACCCGCGGTTCACCCCGCCGGGGATGCCATAGAACCCGCCGCTTTCGGCCATGTCTATCCAGGTCGGGATGTTCCCTTCAAGGTAGGCGCTCAACTCCAGGGGCGGGCCAAAGTAAAATACCTCCTGCCGGGTAACCTGCAGCAGCGACCCCAGCTGGCGTGGAAACAACTGCCCGAGCCACGGACCACAGGCAAATACAAACAGGTCGGCCGAAACCACCGAGCCATCCGCGGCCCTTCCGTGCTTCATAGAACCGCCGGCCACTTCGGCAGGGAACAACCCCTGTTGATAAAAGGTGCCCCCCTCCTTCACAAATTGCTCCTGCACCAGCCGGCAGGCTTCCCGTGCTTTGAGATAGCCGGTTTTCTTTTCCAACAGCACATATTTGAGGTCGCCGGTATAAACATGCGGAAACCGCGCCTCCGCCTCGGCAGGTTGCAGTATTTCATAAGGCAGGCCGTGGCTGTCCATCACTGGCAGCGCTCTGTCGAGGTCGGCCGACTCGGCCCCCGCAAACCACAGGTTGCCCGTAGGCACCAGCAGTGTTTGGCCGGTGGCCGCCTCCAGCTGCTCCCATAGCTCGTACGAGTCGAGTGCCATTTGTGTGTAAAGCGCGTTATCGCCATATACACACCGCATCAGGCGGGTTTCTCCCCCCGAGCTGCTACGTGCATTGCCGGCACCCCATGCATCGTACAGCGTTACACTGAAGCCCTTCCGCAGCAAGTGCAGCGCCGTCCACCCGCCAAAAGCCCCGGCACCAACCACCACTACCTTTGCGGTAGCCGGCGTCTTCTTTTTAGCGAGCTGCTTTGTTCCTCCTTCAAAATACTTGGGTGCAATAGTCGTTTTGTCTTTCCAGGCCATGGGTAAGCGTTGTTATGAGTTGTTTTTAAACTGTGGCGAATTTGCGATTTTTAACAATTCAATGAAACCGAACATGACGGCACTTCTTCACACAGGCTTGCGTGCCGAAGGGCAGTTCAGCCCGCAGGCTGGGGAATGAAAGTACGCGAGGTTCCCGCTTCGGCGGACCGATTTGGCCAACAAAACAATAGCTTTCAAATGAAATTTATGTAATATTGACATACAACCTTTAACTAAAAAGCCTTCAATATGGAAGCACAAGAAGAACAATTGTCAGGATTTTTGTTGACCTGGCACAATATAATGGAAATCGGAGCTTTTGCTTTGCTGGGGCTCGCCGTTCTCATTTTTATCTATAGCAAACTTAAACTCGGCGGGCTTAAGGAGAATAAGGACAAATACGATTTTGCCAGCAAATACGAGTCGAAACTGCTTTGGGCCAGCCATCTTTGTCTAGCTATCGCCATAGCTGCTTATGCCAATACTTATAAAGACGATACGGTAGCGCTTAATTTTGTCTGGTTTTTTGTACGCCTGTTTATCTCCATTGCAATAGGCACCTTGTACGGCTACATTGCCTACCTCATTCTGAAGTTTTATTACCCAACCCGCCAGGCCAAACGCCTGAAAAAATACCGGTATACTCCGCGAATTAACCCCACCACGGGCAACAAAATGAGGTTGCTGAGCGAAGATGAGGAGGATGTATACCTGGATGAAGGCATGCAGGCCGAAGAGAATATTTTTAGTGTGGACTACGACGTGTGGATAGACCCCGAAACAAAGGAGACGAAGATCGAGAAGTATCCCGGTAATTTAATCGCGCTGGAATGCGACCGGTGCGGATTCCAGACACTGAAACTGGAAAGAGAGGAAATAATAAGAGAAGCCACCGAAACTGTAGAAGGCGAAATAATTCAGCATTATAAGTGCAGCTACTGCAATCGCATCAAGCACAAAGAGAAAAAGCTGGGCAAGCTGCGAGCCGACGGGCAATTTGTGGTGCCGGAAAACGCCCGGTACATGGAGGAGCCGCTTGCCGGAAAAACCGTTTCGCTGGTGAAGCTTGAAATTCATGCAAAGGACGGCGAGCACAAATCTTTCGAGTTTCAGAATCTGAAGCAGGCGCAAAAGTTCCTTGAAGAATTCGACTTTGAAAAGGTAGCTGACTAAGCGCTGCGAAGAGTGAGCCTGGCCGGCCGCAACGGCTTTGAAATTCTTCTTTTCCCTTTAGGGGTAGGCCGACGTGGAACGGGCCGCCTGGTAGCCGACGTGGAACGGGCCGCCCGGCAGCCGACGTGGAACGGGCCGCCCGGCAGGGTGAAAAAGAAGCCGCCCGGAGGGAATTTCAAAGAAACCTTTTTAAAATCGATAGTCCTTCCAATAATATAAACAGGCAGCAGAAAAGTTGCCTTTTTTACTTTACTTTGACCAAAACAGTAGTACCCCCGATGACGCCGATCTCCCAACCCAAAGCAGCCTTTGTTTTAGTGCTGGCCGCCGTTTTATTTTTTGCTGCCTGCGAACAAAAGATGAGCGAAGAGGAGGTGAAGCAGTTTGCCCTGGCTCATGCCGAATGGCAGGCCGACCGAATAAAAAAACTGAAGTCGCCCGACGGCTTTCTCAATCTGGCAGGGCTTTACCCGCTGCAAAGAGGTGTAAATACTTTTGGCTCCGACAGCACCAACAGCATCGTATTTCCCGCCAAGGCGCCTGCCCGCATCGGCAAGCTAATGGCCACCACCACCAACTCTGTGCTTTTTGAGCCTGCTGCCGGCACCGAAGTGCTGCTACGCCCGGTAGCGAAAGACTCGAGCTGGGCCGCCGGCGAAATGCAGCTGGTATACGACGATTCGCTACACATCCAGACCCAAATGCAAACCGGCGACCTTGCCTGGTTTATTATCAGGCGGGGCAACGAGCTGTGGGTGCGGCTGAGAGACTACAAGCACCCGGCGCTCGACTCGCTGCAATCAATTGAGGCTTACCCTGTAGACATAAACTGGCTCCTGACAGCTGAATTTGAGCCGTACGACCCTCCGAAAATTCTGAAGATTCAGAACATCATGGGCAATTTCTATGAGCAGCCAAGCCCCGGCAGGCTTGTTTTCGAAAAAGACGGGCAGGAATTCAGCCTTGATGTAACGGAAGATGGAGATGAGTTTTTCGTAACCTTTGCCGACGCCACCACCGGTGATGATACCTATGGTGGAGGCAGGTATGTTTACACCTCAAAGCCCGACAGCAATGGCAAAGTGGTGCTCGACTTCAACAAAGCTTACAACCCGCCGTGCGTGTATACAGCCTACGCCACCTGCCCATTGCCCCCGCCACAAAACAAAATGCCGGTAGCAGTACTCGCCGGCGAAAAATTCAGCAGCCATTAAAAGGTAGCGTACAGCCTTCAACTCATTTGAATTTAATGTCGTTTAGTTAGGCCCATTGTCCCTCTCTTGGGGGCGCACGGCTATGTGAACACGGGAGAGGATCATGAACAGCTAACTAAACGACGTTGTATTTCCATTGGGGTGTTTAGCGCTTATTTTATATTTTTCGCATTCCCATTTAACCTACTCCACGGATGGCATTCAAATTTTCAGGGGCTCGCATCGGACTGTTTCTCGGCCCAGCCTTGTTCATTCTTTTCCAGTTTGTTGTTCAGCCCGAGGGTATGAGCGACCCCGCCCGGGGTGTGCTGGCTACTACATTGTGGATTGCCACCTGGTGGATAACAGAGGCCATTCCCATTCCCGCAACTTCGCTGCTGCCCATCATACTGCTTCCGCTGTCGGGCGGTGCCAGCATGGGCACCACTACCTCTGCTTACGGCGACAAAATAGTGTTTCTCTTTATGGCGGGGTTTCTCATTGCCATTGCCATGGAACGGTGGAACTTGCACAAGCGCATCGCCCTCACCATCATCTTATGGGTGGGCACCAACAGCCGTCGCATTGTGCTGGGGTTTATTCTAGCCACGGCCTTTTTATCGATGTGGATCTCCAATACGGCCACCACCCTGATGATGGTAACCATAGGCATCGCATTGCTCAGTCAGCTCAATGAACTCATCGACCAGTCGGATATCGAAAACAAGAGCATATTAAAATCAAATTTTGGCAAGGCGCTGCTTTTGGGCATTGGCTATGCAGCATCCATTGGCGGCCTCGGCACGCTTATCGGCACACCAACCAACGCTATTTTTGCTGCTATTGCCAAAAGGCTGTTCGACTTCGAGTTCACCTTTGCAGGGTGGATGGCCTTTGCAATGCCCATGGTTACTGTTACCTTATTTATTTGCTGGTTTTACCTTGTCAAAATCGCCTTTCCACTGCCCAACCTGCCGCTGCCCGGAGGAAAAAAACAAATTGAAGGCGAGAAAAAGGCGCTGGGGCCCGTAAGCGCCGAGGAGAGAGCCATTTTTATTGTGTTTACCATTACCGCCCTGGCATGGATAAGCAGTTCGTTTTTTCTAAGCCGGTTTTTCCCGGCTGTAGACGATACCATCATAGGCATGGCAGGAGCCGTCGCATTGTTTCTCATCCCCAGCAAACGGAAGCGTGGCAGTATGATTATGGATTGGGACGCAGCTATGAAACTGCCGTGGGGCATTCTTATTTTGTTTGGTGGGGGTCTGGCCCTGGCAGCCGGGTTCCAGTCGTCGGGGCTTGCCGAATGGCTCGGGCAGCAAATGGTTCAGCTCAAGGGCGTCAACCTGCTTCTCCTTATTTTTGTAATAGCCCTGCTCGTTAATTTTCTCACCGAAGTTACCTCAAACGTGGCCACTGCATCCATTATGCTACCCATAGTGGCATCGCTGGCGCAGTCGGTCAACGTTCACCCTTTCGGCTTAATGATAGCAGCTACCATGGCCGCAAGCTGTGCCTTTATGCTGCCGGTAGCTACGCCGCCCAACGCTATTGTTTTCAGCTTCGGGCATATCCAAATGAAGGACATGATAAGGACGGGTTTCTTCCTGAACGTGATTTCCACGATTCTCATCACACTGTCGATTTATCTACTGCTGGAAGTAGTAATGGGCATTGATTTGGCGGTTTACCCTTTTTAGCCGATCACCCGGCGGTACTCAGGGGGTCATCGCCGGTTGGCTATAAATACCCCCACAATGATGAGCGCCATGCTTACAAAGTGCAAAAAGATAAGCTCTTCGCCATCTATTAGCCCCCAGATAACGGCCACAATCGGGATAATGTAGGTAACCGAACTGCTGAAAAGGGGAGTAGAAAGTTGCACCATTTTGTTAAAGATGATTAAGGCGATGGCGGTGCCCATTACGCCGAGCAGGCACACATAGCCCAACGCAACCCACGCTTCGTCTTCGTAGAGAATTTTGGTGCTGAAGTCGGTAGCACTTGCCAGAATAACCAGGGCCAGCGGAAGCACCATAAGCAGCGATACGCTGGTAATGGTAAGCGGCTTCAGGCCACTTAACCGCGACTTAATTACGTTGAGGTTGGCTCCGTACATAATTGTAGCCAGCACCACAAAAAGTGCGTAGAAATTGAACCCGGCAAGGCTGCCACCGCTTCCGGCCATTATAAGCACCACGGTGCCCACAAACCCGATAGCTATACCCACTGTGTTGTTCCACGACACTTTGGTACCGAAAAAGAAACTACCGATAAGAATGGTAAATAAGGGCGTAAGGGCATTGAGCACGCCGGTAAGGCCGCTCTGCAGGCGGGTTTGTGCTAGTGCAAAAAGGAATGCCGGACCAAAGCTCCCTACAAAGCCCACCAGCAGCAGTGTTTGCCAGTTTTTTCGGGTGAGCTTGATAAGGCGGCGAAGCGCTATGGGCGCAAGAAACACCCCGGCCGAAACGATGCGTAGCGCCCCTACCTCCAGTGGCGTATACACCCGCAGGCTTTTTTTGATAAGAATAAAGCTGCTGCCCCAAATGAGCGCCAGCAAAATGAGAAACAACCAGGCAAGTGTTTTGTCGTTCCTCCAAAAATTCGAATCCTTCATACGTTAGGCTGCAAAAGCATCAAAAAATTGCTGTTCCATTTGACACAGCAGCTCATCTACCTCCTGGTAACTGTCAGACTCAACAAGGCGCTGTCGAAAGGGTTTTATGTTAGGGACATTTTTAAAGTAGTTGGCGTAGTGCCGTCTCATTTCCAGAATACCTGTTTTTTCACCTTTCCATTGCACGGAGAACTTGAGGTGCTTGCGGGCAACCTCCACGCGGTCTTTCATAGCAGGCTGTGGCAGGTGTTCCCCTGTCTTCAAAAAGTGCTTTATTTCATTAAAAATCCACGGGTATCCGATTGAAGCACGACCGATCATTATGCCATCTACGCCGAACCGGTTCTTATATTCAAGAGCCTTTTCCGGGCTGTCGATGTCCCCATTGCCAAAGACGGGAATCTGTATGCGCGGGTTGTCTTTTACTTTAGAAATCAACGACCAGTCTGCCTCACCCTTATACATTTGGGCACGGGTGCGGCCGTGGATGGTAAGTGCTTTAATGCCCACGTCCTGCAGGCGCTCTGCTACCTCGGTGATGTTGATGCTCGACTCGTCCCAGCCAAGCCTGGTTTTAACGGTAACCGGCAAGCTGGTCGATTTCACTACTGCCTGTGTAAGGCGCACCATCAAGGGCACATCTTTCAAAACGCCCGCTCCGGCCCCTTTGCACACAACTTTTTTTACGGGGCAACCGAAGTTTATATCGAGCAGGTCGGGACTCGTAGCTTCCACAATTCTGGCCGAAATGGCCATAGCTTCTTCATCACCACCAAAAATCTGTATCCCAATAGGGCGCTCATAGTCGAAAATATCGAGCTTCTTTTTGCTCTTTATGGCGTCCCTTATCAGCCCTTCGCTGCTTATAAACTCCGTGTACATCAGGTCGGCACCTTTGTCTTTGCATACCGCCCTGAACGGAGGATCGCTTACGTCCTCCATAGGAGCGAGCAATAAAGGGAAATCTCCTAGTTCTATGTTACCTATTTTTACCACCGTATTTCTACCTTTGGAACCTGAAGTAAACAAAATGCAAAACTACAATAGTTTCGTAGATATCAGAGATTTAAAAGGCCCCTGGCTCGGCTTACTCCAAATCACCCTGTTTTGCATCGGAGGCCTGGTCATTTTTCAGCTGGTGGGAGTGCTTCCACTTTTGGTATTGTACGATATTGATGTAAACGCCCTCGCCGGCGCACTCTCAATGGAGAGCGAAGACCCCAAGTTCCGGATGGCCCTTTACCTGGTGCAAGGCCTGACCGCCTTCGGGGCGTTTATTGTGGCACCCCTCTTTTACATTGCCCGCTACCAGGACGCCCGCATAAAAAAGTATTTTTTCTACGATGTAAAGCACTGGCAGCCGCTGGTGTACACCGTGTTTATTACGCTGTGTTTCATGGTGGTAAACAGCGTGTTTATTGAATGGAATATTAACATTAAGTTTCCGGAGTTTATGCAGGGCTTCGAAAACTGGGCCATGGATAAAGAGGAGGAGCTAAAGAAAGTGACCGAATACCTCACCAACTTTACCGGCCTCAACGAGCTGCTGGTAGCAATGGTGGTAGTGGCTATTATCCCGGCGGTTGGCGAAGAGCTGCTTTTCAGGGGGCTCATTCAAACAAGGCTTCAGCGAATAACCCGCAATGCCCATGCTGCTATCTGGATTAGCGCCCTCATCTTCAGTGCTTTTCACCTCCAGTTTTATGGTTTTGTGCCACGGCTGCTGCTGGGAGCGCTGTTCGGCTATCTTTTTTATTGGTCAGGCAGTTTGCTGGTACCTATGCTGGCACACTTTGTCAACAATGGGTTCAGCCTCCTCATGATCTATTTGTACAAGGAAGATCTCGTGGGTTTCAATATCGACGATACCGAATCGGTGCCTTTGGAAACCGTATCCTTTTTCTTTATAATTGGAGCAGCCCTCATTTTTTTCTTCGTTAAGTTTTACCGCAACCTGCAGCAAGTTGATGGATAGCTGGAGAAAAGTTTATTCCAGCCCCCAAATGCACAAAGCGGAAATTGTAAAGGCTGTACTGGAAGAAAATGATATTATTGCAGTAGTAGTGAGTAAAAAGGATTCCCTGTATCAGCTGGGCAATTATGAAGTACATGTTACCCACGAGGATGTCCTCAAAGCGGTGAAAATGATCCACGATGACATCCATTTTGAGTAGATTCAACAACCTGACCCAAAGAATAATTGCGGCCACCATTGGCGCCTTCCTCATTATTTTTTGCACCGTATACAGCGCCTATACCTATTTCGTCGTCTTTTTTGTGCTCACCGTGCTTACTCAAATGGAGTTCTACAACCTGGTGCGCCTTCATGGCATAGTGCCGCTCCGCTTTTTAGGCACTTTTGTAGGTGCAGCAATATTTGGGCTCACTTTTTTTGTGGAAACGGACCACATCGACGGTAAATACGCCTTTTTGATCTTCCCGCTAATGGCGACCATCTTCTTTATAAAGCTTTATAAGAAGAATGAAAAGAACCCATTCACTAATATCGGTTTTACTTTCCTGGGCATCATTTACGTAGCTGTGCCATTTTCTCTCCTCAACCTGGCGGCTTTTTCCCGCGAGGGCTACAACTGGGAAATTATTATTGGCCTGCTGCTGATTTTATGGGCCAGCGACACAGGTGCCTACTTTGCCGGTGTAAACTTTGGAAAAACGAAACTCTTCGAAAGGGTATCTCCTAAAAAGTCGTGGGAGGGCAGCCTGGGCGGCGCTTTAACGGCCCTGGCGATGGCGTATGGCCTTTCGATGTATTTTACCGTATTGCCGCTGTGGGAGTGGCTCTCGATATCGATGATTATAATAGTAGCCGGCACCTATGGCGACCTGGTGGAGTCGCTTTTTAAAAGAAGTATGGAAATAAAAGACTCCGGCACCAGTATTCCGGGGCATGGCGGCTTCCTCGACCGATTCGACAGCTTACTTTTATCAGTCCCTTTTATTATCGTATTTCTAAAACTTATCTGATTCCTGCTTCTTCTTTTTTTAAAAAATTGGCAAAAGTTTGAAAAAACTACAATTCGGTTTTTTCAAATCAAATTTCTATTCGTTTTAGTAGCTTTGTGCCCAAATACAACATTTTAACCCTATATAATTTTTATGGCATACATAGAACCGGCACCGATAAAGGACAAAGAAAATCCTTTTGAATCGATGATGTCGAGGTTTGACATTGCAGCAAAATGTCTCGGCCTTGACGATGAGGTGTACAACGTGCTGAAGTCACCGGTAAAGCAAGTGATTGTGAATTTGCCAATTACTATGGACGATGGCCGATTGCAGGTATTTGAAGGATACCGGGTAATCCACTCCAATATCCTCGGTCCATCGAAAGGTGGTATCCGCTACGACATGGACGTGCACCTTGATGAGGTGAAGGCGCTGGCCGCCTGGATGACCTGGAAATGTGCCGTGGTAGATATACCCTACGGCGGTGCCAAGGGAGGGATAAAATGCGACCCCCGCAAGATGTCGGCCGGGGAAATTGAAAGACTTACCCGCGCCTACACAGGTGCCCTGGTGGAGATATTCGGACCCGACCGGGACATTCCGGCACCCGACATGGGCACCGGACCTCGCGAAATGGCGTGGCTGATGGACGAATACTCACGCACGCAGGGGATGACCGTAAACGCGGTGGTTACCGGTAAGCCGCTGGTGTTGGGCGGGTCGCTGGGCCGCACTGAAGCCACGGGAAGGGGTGTAATGATTACCGCCCTGGCTGCCATGGAAAAGTTGAAGATTAACCCATATCATGCAAAAGTGGCTGTACAGGGTTTTGGAAACGTGGGTTCATGGGCCGCAACGCTTTTGGAAGAGCGTGGTGCCTCGGTAGTGGCCGTAAGCGACGTTTCAGGTGCGTACTACAACGAAAAGGGGCTGGACATTAACAAAGCAATAGAATACAGAAATGCCAATAACGGCTCGCTGGAAGGTTTTGGCGGTGCCGAAAAAATTAACGGCGACGACCTGATGCTGCTGGAAGTGGACGTGCTGGTGCCTGCTGCCAAGGAAGACGTGATAACAGTGCACAACGCCGAAAAAATAAAGGCGAAGCTAATTGTGGAAGGCGCTAACGGACCCACGTCGGCCAAAGCTGATACCATTTTGAATAACAACGGCATAATGGCAGTGCCCGATATCTTGGCAAACGCCGGCGGTGTTACCGTTTCCTACTTCGAATGGGTGCAGAACCGCCTGGGCTATAAATGGACTGCCGACAGGGTAAACCGCCGCTCAGACAGGATAATGAAAGACGCCTTTAATAATGTTTTCAAGGCTTCTCAGGACTACAACGTGTCGCTAAGAATTGCCGCCTATATTGTGGCCATTGATAAAGTAGCCAAAACTTACAAATTCAGAGGAAGATTCTAAAAATATGACCATTCACAAAGAAGGTAGAATATTGCTTGTAGTACTTGCTGTTGTACTGATTGCTGTTAATTATATCGCATTCTCATACATTAACGAAAGGGCCATTCTGTACTTCATAGGTGCCTCAAGTGTGGTGTTCTACCTTCTTATTCTTCAGTTTTTCAGAAACCCCCGCCTGGTGGTTACTGAAGATGCCAC
Source organism: uncultured Imperialibacter sp. (assembly GCA_965651695.1). Classification (GTDB taxonomy): domain Bacteria; phylum Bacteroidota; class Bacteroidia; order Cytophagales; family Cyclobacteriaceae; genus Imperialibacter. The sequence continues at coordinate 21,506 of CBFGTI010000083.1, forward strand.
TGCTGTTTACGCCCCGGCCGATGGCAAAGTAGTAGTAATAGAAAAAACCCGTGAAGACGAGTACCTGAAGGAAGACCGGATACAGGTTTCTATTTTTATGTCGCCCGTAAATGTGCATGTAAACAGGAGCCCTGTAAAAGGTAAGGTTGCTTTTTTTAAATACCACCCCGGCAAATACCTCGTAGCATGGCATCCGAAATCGAGTACCGAAAACGAGCGAACCACCGTGGCTATTGAAACCGACGGCGGCAAAAAGATACTTTTCCGTCAGATAGCCGGTGCCCTTGCACGCCGCATTAAGTGGTACATAAAAGAGGGCGACGAGCTTTTGCAAGGCCAGGAGTTTGGTTTTATTAAATTCGGCTCCAGGGTAGATGTGTTCTTGCCTCTGGATGCCAAAATAGAGGTGGCAATAAACGAAAAAACCAAAGCCGGCAGAACGGTGATCGCCCGGCTGCCCTAGTCTCCGGGGTAAATTGTTGTTGATTTGAAGCAAAGATTTGCTAACTTTTAGTTTCAACTAACTTTTTACCTCTATGTCAACAACCAACTACGCGGGATTTTGGCTGCGCTTTGTAGCCTACGTTATCGACTACATTATTATCTATGTAGCACAATCTTTTGTTTTGGTGCCAATTTTAGCAGCATTAGGGCTCAGCGTTGCTGCCACTCCCTCGCTCTTCGACGACTCCATGACAACCGAAGAAGCTATAGGGCTAGCCGGGGTTATTATGGGATTTGTGGGTGTGGCCATGTTTATTACCGTTGCCATCCAAATCATCTACTACTCGGTTATGGAGTCGAGCAAAAGCCAGGCTACTGTGGGCAAAATGGTGCTGGGGCTTAAAGTAACAGATGTAAATGGCAACCGCCTCGATTTCGGAAAGGCCCTCATCAGGCAACTGGGGAAAATCGTCTCCGGCTTTATCTTGTTCATCGGCTACATTATGGCAGGGTTTACCGACAAAAAACAAGCCCTCCACGATATGATCGCCAGTACGCTGGTGGTGAAGAAATAAGAAACGCTAGCAGGTGAGACCTGCCTGGGATTAGTACAAAAATCCGGGGCAGGTTTTTTTATGTCTGATCCGCGCCAGGAAAAATAACTCTTTCCAACAGCTGCTCCAGGTATTGCTGGTCTGTTTCGTCAAACTCATTCAGCCGGTCGCTGTCTACATCCAGCACAGCCACAACCTTGCCGGCCCTGATTGCAGGCACTACAATCTCCGACTTCGAGTCGCTACTGCAGGCAATGTGGCCGGGAAACTGGTCCACATCGGGCACGACAATCGTCTTTGCTTCCTTCCAGGAGGTGCCGCATACACCTTTTCCAAAATTGATACGGGTACAGGCTATTGGCCCCTGAAAAGGTCCCAACACCAGCTGATCGCCCTTTACGAGGTAAAATCCAACCCAAAAAAAGCCCATCCCGTACTTTAGCGCGGCAGCAATATTGGCCAGGTTGGCTGTCAAATCGGTTTCGCCGCCGATCAACGCATCTATTTGGGGAAGTAAGGCCGCATATTTGTCGACCTTGGTTGCCTCGGCAGGTATAAATAAGGTTTCAGCCATTATCTCTTCTATAGGTAATCAATATATCCTCAAAAATTTCCTCTCTGTCAATCACAGTGCCTTTGCATTTGGGCGCCTCGATACCCGCACCAAATGAAACGGGTGCATAAAAAACCCGTGCTTCGTCCCAAAGGTTCAAGTCGATGAACGACTGCAGGGTTTTGCTACCACCTTCTACTATCACCGACTGAATATTACGCTCCCGGAGGTTGCCGAGCACGTTTTGGATGTAGCCATGGGAGTCCAGCTTTACGTGTTCGAGGTTCACTTTAGAGGCTTCGCAAGAGGTTGTATACACAATCGTCGGAACTTTGCCATCCAATAAATTATAGTTGCCGTCCAGCTCATTGCCAGGGTCGAGCACTATCCGCACGGGGTTTTTTCCCACCCAATCCCTGGTAGTTAGATTGGGGTTGTCGTATACCACGGTATTGCAGCCAACGAGGATAGCGTCTTCCTCCGACCGCCATTTATGCACCAGTTTCCGCGAGTGGGCGTTGCTTATCCACTTCGAGTCATGATTTTCCCGTGCCATAAAACCGTCCATGGTCTGGGCCCATTTCAGAATGATGTAAGGCCTTTTATTCTCGATAAATGTTAAGAATCGGCGGTTCATCCAGCCCGCCTCTTCTGCCATGCCGCCTGCTGTTACTTTTATCCCGGCCTTTTTCAGTTTTTCCAAGCCTCCACCTTTCACCAGCGGGTTTGGGTCCACCACCGCTACTACTACCTCGCCAACTTTTTTTTCAACCAGCAGGTCGGCGCAAGGAGGTGTCTTGCCAAAGTGTGCACAGGGCTCGAGTGTTACATAAACCGTGGCTCCTGCTATAGCCCCAGCTTCTTTCACGCTGTTTATGGCGTTCACCTCGGCGTGAGCTTCGCCATATTTCCGGTGCCAGCCTTCCCCAATTATCTTCCCGTCTTTCACAATTACGCAGCCCACCATCGGGTTAGGGCTTACACTGCCCAGGCCCAGTTGCGCCAACTCAATGGCTCGTTGCATATAATGGTTATGATGATCCACCAGAAAGTAAGGGTATGGGTTCGCGGGTAACAAATTTGCTATAAATTGCCGAATCACAAAATGAAAAAGCGTTGTCTGAAAAATTAGTTGTTGGCGCAGACGAACTCACCAAACAAATAGCAAGCCGCCTGGCGGAGGATTACGCCTTGCCGGAAGCGCAAAGCCTGGCATCGTACCTGCTGGAAGGGCTGTTTGAAGTTGGCAGCGGAGACGTTGCAGGAAAGAAGGTAATGACGCTTTCAACAGCACAAAAGCAGAAGCTGGATGCTGCCCTTTCACGACTCAAAAGCCACGAGCCTGTACAGCATATACTTGGCTACGGCTGGTTTTACGGGAGGAAATTTGCCGTGAACAGCGATGTGCTGGTACCCCGGCCGGAAACTGAAGAGCTGGTTCATTGGCTGATCAGGAGTCATGGCAGTGAGGGCCGGAAAATGCTCCT
>CBFGTI010000084.1:0-24471 GCA_965651695.1 uncultured Imperialibacter sp.
ATTACAATGGTGAGGGCGTCGTTGTTGGTAAACTTATCTAGCAAAATGCTAATGTCGTTTTCGACCTCGTCTGCCGGGTCGTCGTCAACGTCCATTGCATCGTCGCCCTCGCCGCCACATGCTGCCAGCAACGCAAGGCAAAAAATCCATAGTACGATCTGGAAATGCTTAAAACTTCTCATAAAAATTAATTTTGGTTTAAAATAATGGCTTTTGACTACTGAAACGGGAAGCTTGAATTGAACCCTACCATGCCTCCAAAAACTTTTCTCAGCAGATAAGCAGGAGCTGTACCTGAGTCTTCGGGGTAAAAGTGCCCTGTTTGGCAGCAATCGGCGGTTCGCCCAACTGTCCGTTGATTCTTCTTTTCTTTTGCCTACTTTTATGCCCGTTTGCCGGAGAAAGGGCGTGTAACAACCGATGCCTTAGCTTCTGCACGCAAGGAAACTATTATTTGTATTAGCACAATTTGTATCTATGGCATTACAGGAAGAGCTTGAAAAGCAGGGGGTTTGGCTTTTTAAGTACAGAGGAACTTTACCCCTGATTATTTTAGCAATCGGTATGCTGCTGTTTTTGAAAGCAGAGAAATACCCTGATGACATTTTTTGGCAGGAAACCCCCTACGAAGTGACTTACGAAATGGCGTGTCTTTTCATAAGCATGATTGGGCTTTTTATCAGGGTGTATACCGTGGGCCATACGCCGAAAAATACTTCAGGGCGAAACGTTAAGGGGCAGGTGGCCGACACACTCAACACCTCGGGAATTTACTCAGTAGTAAGGCACCCGCTGTACCTGGGCAACTTCTTTATGTGGCTCGGCCCGGCGCTGGTTACGGGGCACTACTGGTTTGTGGTGGCGTTCTGCTTTTTTTACTGGGTATATTACGAGCGGATCATGTTTGCCGAGGAGCAGTTTTTGAGGAGAAAGTTTGGCGAGGTTTATACCAATTGGGCTGAGAAAGTACCAGCTTTCATTCCCAAACTAAAGTTTTTCAGAAAACCCGAGCTCCCTTTTAGCTGGAAAAAGGTATTGAAGAAGGAAAAGAATGGCCTTGCTGCAATATTTTTAATATTCCTGATTTTTGATATTTCCGGCGAACTGATAGAAGGCGAAGCTGATTACAATAAATTTCTGATTGCAGGCGGTATCCTTACCGGGGTAATGTACCTGGTTCTAAAATATCTGAAAAAGAAAACCACGGTGTTGAACGAGCCCAACCGCTGACAAGGGCTGGTGAATGTGCGGCTGCAAACCGCCGCACATATGCTGCTACTTTTTACACCCCCTGTTCCAGCTCGCCAAAATACAACCCGGCAACTCCCGTTCTACTGACGGAAGGCTATCCTGTTACCCGTTTTTCCCACTTCCGGGCAGGTAGTAGTTGTTGCGCCCGTAAGCAGATTGTTGCCCCGGGTAAGTATTATGTAACCCATATATGGCCACTACTTTGCGTTGTTTAAGTAGTAAAACAATCTGGGACGGACATGAGGGGGAAGATAATACTGTTGCTGGGGGCAATGTGCCCCCTGGCACTTTTCGCACAATCAATTCATTTTCAAAGAGGCGTTTCTGTACGAAACTATCAACTGGGGCATTACTACCGAATGGTGACGTGGGAAGACTCCCACTATGAGGAGTTTGCCTACTACGAAACTAACGAAAACGGCGCTATCAAGAATTTCATGAACTGGCGAATTGCTTTTCCGCCAGGCTATGATAAAAACGCCAACAAAAAATACCCCACCATACTAATGCTGCACGGCGCAGGCGAGTCGGGCAGGGTGTGGAGCGGGCGCTACCAATACACACCCGAAGACCCGGAATACGACAACAATGGCCGCCATTTACTGTTTGGAGCGGTGGAGCATTACCAGGCAATGAAAAGGGCCACTTCCCATCCAAGGTCTTTTCCGGGTATTGTTGTTTTTCCGCAGGTTAGCGCCAACGGCGCATGGGTTGGGCATAACCTTACCATGGCCGCCCGCATTATGGAATACCTGATCGACGAATATGACGTAGATCCGTTTCGAATCTTTGTTCACGGGCTTTCCAATGGTGGCAAAGGTGTTTGGCAGTTCACCACCGAGCGGCCCGACCTTTTTTCTGCCGCATTGCCAATGTCGGGCGTAGGTGTAGACATTGAGGCGATGACCGACACACTGGTAACAATGCCTATCTGGCTTTTTCAAGGCGAGCTAGACAAAAACCCAAGCCCCGGCTGGTCGAAGCAATGGATACAAATGCTGAAGCAGAAAGGCGGAAAACCGCGCTATACCTTATATGAAGATACCGGCCACGGAACGTGGAAACAGGCCTACGCCGAACCGGATTTCTTTTCATGGATACTGCAGCACGACAAACGCAACATCTATTACTTCGGAGACACCACTCATCTGCCAACTGCCGAAAAGCCCCTGAAGCTTGGTTTCTCGGCCGGGTTTCTTGGCTACCAATGGACCCGCAACGGACAGGATATTCCCGGCGCCACCGGCCGGTACTACACAGCCACACAGGCGGGACGCTATGCGGTTAAGTTTAAACAGAAGATCGGGAACCAGGAGTGGGCCGAATCGTTCGAATTAGACCTGACCGGGCCTGCCACGTGTATCTCAACCGCCATTCCCGACATCAAAGCGGATGGCCATACCGGCTTGCCGCTTCCTTTTGAGGAGTCGGTAGATCACACCCTTCGCTTGTTGGCCAAGGCGGGGTATGAAAAATATAGTTGGTATAAAGACGGGGAGTTTGTTCAGGAGACCGAAGCCAATGTACTGGTGCTGAATAACGCGGAGGGCACCAAATTTAAAGCCGGCGATGCCGGCAAATATAGCGTAATAGGCGCCGACGAAAACGGCTGTACAACGCTATTTTCCAAGCCCTTAGCTGTTACCTGGCATGCGCCGGGCAGCAATGTGTCGGGTTTCGAGCCTTATTTGCATACGGCAGGCAACGTGCAACTCCCCTTACCCGACAGTGTAGAGGATCAATCGCTTTACCTATGGGCCCCTGCAGGGCACGCAGGTTACAGGTGGTATCTGAATGGTGAGCTGGTAAAAGAAACTACGGAGGCTTATTTGCAGCTTAATAATGCCAGTGGAGAAAAGTTCGCCAGGGCCGACACCGGCACCTACCGTGTAGAAATTGTGGGCGCAGGCGGTAGCACCAGCTTTCTTTCCAACAGCAGCTCTATCACGCTCGAAACGCTTGACGTCTATGAACCGGCACTTGCCGCTGCAGGATCTACCGATTTGCCCCTGAATGACTCGGTGGCTGATAAATCGCTGACGTTGGTAGCGCCTGAAGGTTTTAATTATTACAAGTGGTACAAAAACGACCTGTTGGTTCGGGAAAGTAAACAGCATGTGCTGGTTTTGGACGACGAAACGGGAGCGTTGTTTACCCAGGCCGATACTGGCAGCTACAGGGTAGTAGTGGCAAATGTGGAGAGGTTTCCGAGTGTGGCTTCTGCGCCGGTGGTGGTAACCTACGATAATTTCCCCGGTTATGAGCCCTATGTGTATGCAACTAATTCGCCCTCGTTGCCTCTTCCTGCCTCGGTTGCCGACAAATCGCTGGCCCTGGTGGCCCCGGAAGGCTACCCAACCTACCGGTGGTTCAAAGACAGTGTGTTGGTACAGGAGAGCAATGAAGCAGTGCTTGTGCTAAATGACGAAGCCGGAGAGCTGTTTAAACCGGAAGACGCCGGCGTGTATTTTGCAATCCTCAAAAATGAGAAAGGACGATGGAGCCTGGCCTCCAACCCTGTACAGATAACCTACAAGGGTGAGCTAAGAGCTTACAGTTCCCCTTCCTTTACTTCGGCCTTTGCATTGTCGACTAAGGAAATTGAGCTCAGTTGGACAGATATGGATTATGAGGAGCGGTACGAAATATGGCGGACACGGGAAAGCACAATCGACAACACCGCGGCCAGAGTAGCCGGCTACCCGGGCGAGGCCTTTCAACTGATTGCGGAGCTGCCAGCCGATGTCACCACCTTCACCGATAGCCGGCTGAGACCCGGTGCACAATATGGTTACGTCGTGAGGGCTATCCACGCCGGCGAGGGACGCCTGCTGGAAAGCGACACTGCACGGCTTTTGACAAAAGACGACAGCACAGCACCGGTTGCGCCGTCTGCGTTGGAAGTTACGCTTGCTACCGAATCGGAGGTCAGGCTCTCCTGGCAACCGTCGTCCGACGACGACGCCGTGTACGGATACGAGGTGTTTATGGGAGGAGAAAAGCTCGCCACCCTGTTTGGTGTACCAGATTCGCTAGACCAGGACCCGACAGATGGCCACCCGGCGCCTGATACCACATATCTGGTGACGGGCCTGAAGGCACGCCAGCTGTACGAATTTAAAGTGCGGGCAATCGATTACCAGGGAAATGCCTTTCAGGGAAATGTTTCCCCTTTTTCAAATACCGTTCGCACGCAGCTAATATTGGGCGCAAGCAGCGAAGCCGATTGGTTGGCGGATTTTATAGTGTACCCGAACCCTTTTCACACCAATGTATCGGTTAAGCTGCCTGAGGGTGTTCCGGCCGGGCAGCCGATTATGATACTCGACCACTCCGGAAGATTAATCAGAAATGCGGGAGCAACAACAGCAAACCGGGAAATTACAATAGATTTTTCGGGCGTGGTGGACGGACTGTATTTGATCAATATAGGAAAACACAGCTTTAGGGTGGTGAAGAGGAATTAGGACATCGTCAACCTAAAAAGACGATGGACAGATGCAAAAGACTGTATTTACATTTTGAACCCGGAGGCTTTGGCGTGCGACTGGTAAAAGGCAATTAATCAGGTTACTCAGAGCCCTGCTGTTGAGTGAAGCAATGCGATGAGTTGCCTCTCTGAAGCCTGACAGTCTTGGCCTTTTTAGTGGTTGATGGGTGTGGCGAGGCAAACCCGCTCTACGCCAGCGTGCGTCATCAAATACTAAGACTGAGTAACCCTAATGTAACCCCGGCTTAGTTACCGCAGCCGTTATTCTATTGTAGTTTTAAAGAAAAAAGACCAGCGATATGATTAAATTCTTCTCCTCATTCTTGACTTTATTAATACCCCTGACGGCGATTGGCCAGGGGGTACATTTCGGCACCGATGTGTCGGTGAGAAACAGGCAGCTTGGCCATTATCACAAGATGGTGAGTTGGGATGATTCTCAGTACAAAGAGTTTGCGTATTACGAAACCAGCCAGTACGGAGCCATCATGGACTTTATGAATTGGCGGGCGATTTTCCCCCCCGGGTACGACAAAAACGACACAGACAAAAAGTATCCAACCATTGTGATGCTGCATGGAGCGGGAGAGTCGGGGCGCAAGTGGACGGGCCGCTTCCAGTATGAGCCTACTGATCCAAGATATGATAACAACGGGCATCATCTCTTGCATGGTGGTCAGGCTCACCTGCAGGCTGTTAATCGTGACCCCTCTCACTCACGGGCGTTTCCGGGAATTGTAATTTTTCCGCAGGTAAGCTACAACGGTGTTTGGACGGGTGATAACACACTGATGGCGGCGAAAATAATCGAGCACATGATAGAAGAATACAATGTAGACCCGTACAAAATAGCGGTGCATGGCCTTTCAAACGGCGCTAAAGGCGTATGGCATTTTGCTACTGAGCGGCCCGATCTTTTTGCCGCAGGCCTGCCAATGTCGGGGGTAGGCACCGACCGTGACGCAATGACCGACTCGCTGGTTACCATGCCGCTGTGGATATTTCAGGGTGGCACCGATACCAACCCTAGCCCCAGCTGGTCACAGCAGTGGTACGATGTGCTTCAGCAAAAAGGAGGCAAACCACGGTACACTTTGTACGATCACCTGGGGCACGGCACGTGGAATGCTGCATATGCAGAGCCGGACTTCTTCTCGTGGATACTGAGCCACGACAAGCGGGAAATCTTCTACTTTGCTGAATCAATTTATGAACCCACTCCCGCTAATCCCTTGAAACTTGGCTTCTCGGCCGGTTTCCTTGCCTACCAATGGACCCGGAATGGTGCAGATATTCCCGGGGCAACAGGGCGGTACTACAATGCAACGCAAGGTGGCGTGTACACTGTGAAATTTAAACAAAGGATTAACAACCAATGGGCTGAATCCTTTGAGCTTGATCTTGGCGGTGCAGGCCCTTGTACCGATTGCCCGACGGAAGAGGTGGTGCACATTCCGGATGCCAACTTTAAGGCGGTGTTGCTGGCCGATGCCGCCATCAACACCAATGGGGATGAAGAAATACAGGTAAGCGAGGCAGAGGCTGTTACCGACCTTCATCTGAACGGGAACAATATAGCCGATCTTACCGGTATTGAGGCGTTTACCGCTATAGGCTATCTGCATGTATCGGACAACAACCTGTCGGTGCTGGATCTAAGCAGCAACACCGGGCTGAATGAGATTTTTGCTGCTAATAATGACCTTGAGAGTGTAATGCTTCCCGATTCCTACATCATCAGGCTGGAGCTTCAGAACAACATGCTGACTTCGCTCGATGTAAGCCCTTACACCAATCTGGAAAACCTGAATGTTAGCGGCAATCAGCTCACAACTCTCGATTTAAGCCACACCATAACGCTTTATTCACTTAATGCCAGCAACAACGAGCTTGTTTCGCTTAACGTGCAAAATGGCCACAACCACGAAATGTATGGGTTTGATGCGACGGGCAATGCCGATTTGGAGTGTGTGCAGGTAGACAATGTTGCTAATGCCGAAGCTAACTGGAGCGACGACGTGGATGCGGGAGTTGTCTTCAGCACCGACTGCAGCGGTAGTACCGGAGATCCGGTGGTGTTTATTCCTGATGCCAACTTTAAGGCGGTGCTGGTGGCTAACGCCAGTGTAAACACCAATGGCGACGGCGAAATACAGGTGGCCGAGGCCGAAGCGTACTCAGGTTCGCTTAACGTGATGGGTAACAATATTGCGGATTTAACGGGCATCGAAGCTTTCACAGTGCTTACCGACTTGCGGGTGCAGTACAACGACCTTACCACCATCGACGTCAGCAGCAACACCCTGCTTAAAGAGCTTCACGTACAAAACAATCAGCTTACCGCCATTGACCTAAGCGCAAACACCGAGCTTGTGAAGCTGCGAATTATGAACAACGGCCTCACGGCTCTCGACGTGAGTTTCAATTCGAAGATGCGATACCTGGAAGCCACTAATAATGCGCTTGAATCATTAAACGTACAGAACGGCAACAACCGCTTTATGTACACCTTCAGGGCTACCGGCAATCCAGCGCTTACCTGTGTGCAGGTAGACGATGTGGCTGCGGCAGAAGCCGACTGGACAGACGAAGTGGACCCCGGTGTGTCTTTCAGCCTCGACTGCGGTGGCGGGTCGCCGGAACCGGTGGTGTACATACCAGATGCCAACTTTAAGGCCGTGCTGCTGGCCAACACCAGCATCAATACCAACGAGGATGACGAAATACAGGTGAGCGAGGCCGAGGCTGTAAACGACATTCATTTAAGCGGAAACAGTATTGCCGACCTCACCGGCATTGAGGCATTTACGGCGCTGAATTATCTCGACGTTACCAACAACAGCCTGTCAACGCTGGATTTGAGCAGCAACACCGTACTCAACGAGGTTTTCGCTGCCAACAACGACCTTGAGAACGTGACGCTTCCCGCCTCTTACATAATCGGCCTGGACTTCCGGAATAACATGCTGACATCGCTTGATGTGAGCGATTATTATTACCTGGAAAACCTCAACGTAAGCGGCAATCAGCTTACAAGCCTCGATTTAAGCAGCAACGGCACGCTGTATTCGCTCGACGCCAGCAACAATGAGCTTGTCTCCCTTAACGTGCAAAACGGCCACAACCACGAAATGTACGGGTTTGATGCTACAGGTAACCCTGATCTGGAGTGTGTGCAGGTCGACAATGTAGCCGATGCCGAAGCTTACTGGAGCGACGATGTAGACTCCGGCGTGACGTTCAGCACCGACTGCAGCGGAGGCACCGGTGGAGATCCGGTGGTGTTTATTCCTGATGCCAACTTTAAAGCGGCACTCGTTGCCGATGGCAGCGTGAATACCAACGGCGACGGCGAAATACAAGTAGCTGAAGCAGAAGCTTATGGAGGGCAGCTAAATCTCATCGGCCAGGGCATTTCCGACCTCACCGGTATAGAAGCATTTACTGCGCTTACCGACCTGCGGGTGCACTACAACAACCTGAGCAGTGTAGATCTCAGCGCCAACACGCAACTCAAAGAACTTCACCTGCAAAACAACCAGTTGGCTGGCATAGACCTCAGTTCCAATACTGCATTGGTAAAAATCAGGCTGCAAAACAACGCATTGGCGTCGTTGGATGTGAGTGGAAATTCGGTGCTGCGCTACCTGGAAGTACAGAACAACTCACTGTCGTCGCTCAATGTCAGAAATGGAAATAATCACCTGATGTACAGCTTCAATGCCCTCGGGAATCCCGGCCTTAGCTGTGTGGAAGTGGACAACGTGGCCGACGCCGAGGCAAATTGGTCGACGCGGGTAGACCCGGGCGTGAGCTTCAGCACCGACTGCGGAGGTGGCGCCCGCTTTGCCGCTACAAGTGCTGGCACCTCCGACGGCGGAGCGAGTACGCTGAGCAGCGCATTTGGCGAACCAATGGCGTATCCCAACCCATTCCGCACAAGCGTTTCCATCAGCCTTCCGGAAGGCACGCCGGTTAACCAGCCAATGATTGTTTACGATTACCTCGGCAGGCTCATTAAAACAGCCGGCCACACCTCCACCGCACAAAGTGTAATGATAGACCTGTCGGATGTGAGAGGCGGGCTGTACATTTTGCGAATAGGAAACCACAGCCTCAGGCTTAAGAAAGAAGATTAGAACCGTTTACGAGTAGTTGGACTGAGGGGTTGGCGTCGTTCGTTTTTTGAACGGCGCCTTTTTTTGTCTGTCTGCGGCATAGTAATAGGCCGATCGCACTACGGTAAAGATGAGCATTACAGCTCCTTCACTTTCATCGGCAGTGATTCACCCTCCTGCATGCGGGGTTTATGAATGGTGGTAGTACTTCGGGCCACAAGCAGCAGCAGCGCAGGCACAAAAATCAAAATTTGCGGAACCAGGAAAAGCCTCGTTTCCATGGCATTGCTTTTAATAAAGTGAATGATGAACCATGCCGGCACAATGAGCCAAAACCATGAGCGCAAAAGCGGCGGCAAGTCTCTAAGACCAAACAGTACAATGATTGGCACAATACCCAAAGTACCAATAAGCAACGGGTATAACCGGAAGAAGGTAAGATTAAAAACCAGGAAGTCGCGCGGGCTGCTCATCCCATTAATGCCCAAACCGGGCTGAAAGCCGTAGAACAGGCGCACCGCAACAAAAACCGATACGAAAAGTACGAGCGAAGCCCCCACAATAAGCCAACCTTGGCGGGGTGTATTTTTTAACGCTTCCGCCGAGTAAGGCGCCAGCAACATAAAGGGAATGAACCCGCTGGTTTCCCTGTTTAGCGCCGCCACCAGGGTGAGGGGGATAATCCACAAGACCTGTTTTTTTATAATCAGTATGGCAGCGAGCAGATAGAAGGCGATGTCGAAATAGGTGTTGAAAGAGAGGTCGGACTTAAAATAGCTGTTGGCCATACAAAAGCCAATGATGGAAAGGCCGCAGGCAATGAGGTAGTAATTTTGAATGCCCAGCAGCCTGATGTACCAGATGCACAGGTAAAAGATCAGCACAATTTGAAGATAATGCAGAAAAAGGTACGGAAGAATGGCCGGCTTGCCAGGCAGCACACCTTCGTACACCTGAATTACCGCCTCCAGCACCCACATGGAAAACACCCGGTATTGCCAGGGGTTGAAAAACTCCGACTCACCGGCCAGCATTCTTTCGTGGCGCTCTATCTGAACATCGGCACTTATGGCCAGGCAATTGGTAGCATGCTCATAAACCACAAAAGCACTAAGTAACAGAATAAGCACGAGCCATAGCAGGCGGAAAGACGGGTTAGTCATGGTTTAAAAATTAAGAATTTGATTTTTACTCAATAAACACGCTGGCCAGGCAGTTTTAGTATTAGAATCCGATGCCGTCTGGCGGGGCCGGCTGCCCTGCTCGCAGGATTGTGACAAATCTTAAACAGACAGCATTGCATTAGAATCTACACCTATGCCATACGACCTTATACTAATTGGAACCAGCTTCGCATCCTCTTTTTTTCTGAAAAAATACCTCGAAAGATCTTCTGCCGGGACGAGGGTGCTGGTATTGGAAAGAGGCGAATACATTTCGCATCAATCCAGGATGGAAAGAGATAAAAGTAAGCCCATGGGAACTGTGGGCTACGTGTCGGGTGGCCACGCCCCCAGCACGTTTACCAATGCAAGCCCCGGCAAACCGTGGATATTCGACCCAAGCTTTGGCGGTAGCTCCAACTGCTGGACCGGCTGCACACCCCGCTTCATGCCCAGCGATTTCAGCTTGAAAACACGGTTCAACGTGGGGCAAGATTGGCCGCTTAGCTACGAAGAGCTGGAACCTTACTACTGCGAAGCCGAAGAAATAATGGCTATTTCGGGCCCTGACAAAACGCCCTACCCTATGTCTAAAGCATATCCGCAGCCTCCACACGAGCTAAATGCGGTAGACAGGGTGATGCAAAAGCACTATGGCGACTTGTACATTAGCCAGCCTACTGCCCGAAGCAGCATTGCCGGCAAACGTAACAAGTGCTGCACCAGCGCCATTTGCCACCAATGCCCGGTACAGGCCAAGTTTACCATCGAAAACGGGCTCATGCACATTTACAAAGATCCGCGGGTAACGGTATCGTACCAGGCACAGGCGCTGCGCCTCGAAACCACCGGCGATACCGTAACAGGCGTGGTTTACCGGAAAAACGGGCAGGAGCTCACGGCCCGGGCCGAAGTAGTGGCAATGGGCGCCAATTCAATTTTCAATGCACACATCCTGCTCAATTCTGGAGATACAAACCCGGCTACCGGCAAATATCTTTCCGAGCAGGTGGGCTACTACTGCTATATGTACCTGGACGGCCTGGAAAATGTGGGGGGCAGCTCCATCATCACCTCCAACGGCTATATGCTCTATGAGTCGGTAGACCGAAGCAAGATGGCGGCGTGTATTATCGAAAACCACAACGACTACTTCATCCGGCACGAAGCCGGCAAATGGCGCCAGATGGCAAAATTTAAGTTTGTATTTGAAGACATCCCCCAGGCGCACAACCAGGTAACGCTGTCCGACGACCCGGGTAAACCCAAGGTAAGCTTCAAGTCGCATAGCAGCTATGTAGACAAAGGCTACCAGCACCTGCAAACAAAGCTTGAGCAGCTATTCAGCCCGCTGCCGGTAGAGCGGATAGCCCTTGATGAAAACATGGTGCTGACCGAAGCACACAACATTGGCACTACCCGCATGAGCAAAGATGCCGCCAGCGGGGTAATCGACAGGCACCTCATTCACCACCGGTACCGAAATTTGTTTGTGTTGGGTGCCAGCTCGTTCCCTTCCATTTCGCCGGCTAATCCCAGCCTTACCATTGCGGCGCTTTCATTGTGGTCGGCACAAAAAAGTTTTGGATCATGAACAGACGTACGTTTATTAAAATCGGCATTGTTACCAACATCCTGGTGTGGACAGGCCTCTATGTGCTGGATTTCAGATGGGCAGTAAAGAGGATGCTGCTGGACGATACCGCCACACTGAAAATAGACCGGAAAGCTATAGATAAGTTTATAATGGAGGCCGACCATGAGCAGTTTTGGAGGCAGTTTTCGTTGCCGAAAAAGATGTTTATCGCCATCCATCACGCTGTCAGCATTATTGGCATCAAGCTGCCGTATCACGAGAAGTACGTGCAGTACAGGAATGTGATCACCGGGCAGTTTCTGCTGTCTACCGACTTGTTCTTTTCGCGGTACAACAGGGGAAAAAAGATCAAGTACCTTGGGTTTATGAATCCCTATAAAACCGGCTGTTCCAACCCGTTTTCGAATTTGAGAAGGCCTGCATGAGTGGTTAAAGCCCGTTGGTGTGCAGGGTGTGACTCGCTATAGCCCTCCGCGGGAGCTCTGCACACCCAAATGCCACAAAATTCCCCGCACGTAGGCCTTTAGGTTAAGGAACCTTGCCCGAGCCGTGTACTGGATAATGTTTTTGGGAGCCGCCAGCAATATAAAAATTAGCAGCGACGTAAAGAACGCCGGGTAGGATACGTTGCGACGGAGAAACATAATACGGTTGCGAGCCATGTAGTACGACTTCAGCGGACTTTCTTTGCCCGTAGAAACCGACTCTTTGTGGTAAATTTTAGATGTGCCGGCATAGTAAATTTTGTAACCGTGTTTTTTGGCTCTTTCGGCCCAATCATGCTCCTCGTAGTAAAGAAAGTAGTCTTCGTACAAGGGGCCCGCTTTGTTTATCATGCTTCGGGGCACCATCATACAAGCGCCATGCACCAGCTCGGTTTCCCGAACGAAATCGTACTGACCCCGATCCACCTCTTTGTTTCCTCTTTTGCGGCCCCGGCCCGTCCATGGGTTAATGCCGTTTGAGCCGGCATACTGAAGCAGCTCGCCCCTGTTGTGGTACACGATCTTGGGCGACACCATGCCTGCTTTGGGGTCTTTTTCAAATACTTCGAGCATGGGCTCCAGAAAGCCCGGTGTTACCTCCACGTCGTTGTTTATCAGCAGAATGTATTCGCCTTTCGAAGCCCTTATGCCTATATTATTTCCACCTGAGAACCCGTGGTTCTTTTCTTCTCTGATCAGCGTAATCTCTGGAAAATCTTCCTTAAGCGTAAAGCTGCTCCTGTCTACCGAACCGTTATCCACAATAATTATTTCAATACGTGGGTAGGTTATGTTCCTCAGCGAGCGCAAAAGGTCTTTGGTAACTTCGGTAGAGTTGTAAATAATGGAGACAAGCGAAACTAATGGTTGCCTTTTCACAAAATTGCCGGTAAGTGAGTTGAATGGATATACAGGGGCACCAAAGGCCCGTATCCGCCCGGAAAGTGGACTTCCTCAAAAGCGAGTCGCTGCCTCTGCCTGCTTCAGGTAGTCGGCTGTCCACTACTTTTGGTTAAGCAATACATTCCGGGCGGATAGGCCTGCTGCTAATGTTATGTGCGCATTTAAACGTTTTCCTTCTGAATAAGCGCCGGGAAAGTGTTCAGCAGTATCTTCATGTCGTAGTAGAACGACCAGTTTTCTGCGTACATCAAATCGAGCTCGATTCTTTCCGCTTCCGACATCTCTTCCCTGCCCCGCTTGGTAATCTGCCACAGGCCGGTAATACCCGCCGGAGCTAAAAACCGCAATGCAATCTCGTCTTTTGTAAGCTGCTCGGCCTCGTAAAGCGGCAAGGGCCTGTTGCCCACCAGCGACATGTCGCCTTTGAGCACGTTGATAAGCTGCGGGATTTCGTCGAGACTGGTTTTCCGCAGAAAAGCCCCAAACCTGGTCACCCGCGGGTCGTCTTTAATTTTGAAAAAGACAGAATCGCGGTATTGGTTTTTGGTAGACAGCTTCTGCAACTCGGCGTCCGAACCCTTACGCATCGACCTGAATTTGTAGAAGTCGAAGATTTTGTAGTTGTTGCCCGCCCGTTTAGAAACGTAAAATACCGGACCGGGCGACTCCAGCTTTATAATCAGCGCAATGAGCAACAGCAGCGGCGACAGCGCGATAAGGATGCTGGCCGAAATAAAGATGTCGGACGCACGGCGCAGGCCCCACATTTTTGGCTTTGGCAGCTTCTTTTCGTAGATCCGTTGTATGCTTCCGCCACGTTTTTTGTACTCCTTCAGCTTCCGTATCAGTTGTGCTTTTTTCAAGAAGCTGTTGGTCAGATTGCCACAATAGTAATCGTCGAAGCCGTATTTGAGTGCAGCTTTGCGGGCGGCACTGTTGTACTTCTGCGAAAACAGTATAAACGGTATGGCGTGTTCTGCGGCGAACTTTTTTAAGCCGGGAAGGTACTCGTCAAAGTGTTTCTTTGTCTCAAACGACACGAGCACTATTCCCGGGGTAGCCTTACCTGCCTCCCGCAGAACGTTGTCGTGCGAAACACACGAAAAGTAAAAACCTTCGAGCGTAAACTCGCTGCTGAGCTGTATTTCGTGGTTTATTACATACAAAACCTTGTTTGCAGCCATATTGATACCGATATCGAACAAATTCTTGTTCGGATTATCAGATGGTAATATTGTTGAACTAAGCATGGGTTTTCTCATTTTGTTGTTCGAGGGCCTCTTTAGCTGTTTGCAGCAAAAGCTGCGGCCTGAATGGTTTAGTTAAAAAGGCAGTAACACCCCACGCATCACACTTTCTCCTTAGGTCAGGATCGTTGTACCCTGACAAAATAATGATAGGTACAGACCGGAAAAGCCCACTGGTACGAATGTCTTCAACCAGCTCTATTCCATCTATAACAGGCAGCATAATATCGGTGATTATAAGGTGTGGCGTATTTCCCTCGGTAAGCCAGCACCACGCATCGATCGGATTGTTCAGTGCTTCCACCTCATACGTTTCGCCGAGAATCATCTTCAGGAGCCAGCAAAGTGAGGCGTCATCCTCTATTATAAGTACTTGTTTTTTATTATTAGCTGTATGTCCGTTTTCCATTAGCAGGTTTCATTTGGTGAAATAATAACTCAAAACTAAACCACGAATTCCTAGTGCAGAACATAATATAGCATACAATCCGCTTACATCGCCAATTACATTTACATTACACCCCCTTTTCGGGCCGTTTGCCTAATAAACGAACAGTATCTTTGAATTAGATTTTCACCAGCAAAAATTGATGTATGGATATAATGGACCTCGTAAGGGCACTATGGAGAAAGAAATGGCTTATCATTGCTGTTACCGTAATTACTGCCATCATTTCGGTGGTGTTCCTGGCGTATAGAAACGATAGATATAAATCGGTGGCCCAAATTTCCACTGGTTTCACAGAAAGCGATAAGCTTAGCCTTACTGATGAAGAATTGAATCTGCCTCAGTCGGAGGTGAAGTTTAGCAACTTGCTGGCCAAAATGAATTCGCCCATCAGCTTTAATTTTCTTTCTTACAGGCTGCTGTTACACGATCTCGACTCGGTGGAAGCGCGGTTCAGAGCCCCCGAGGGCGGCACAATTGAAATGCCCGTGGCAACAGACGACGCCGGAGGCGGGATCAAAAATCTTGTATCGCTGGGGTCGTCCGACACCCCCGTGACATACTCCGATGCCGAACTCGACCACCTGAAGGAGGTGGTACGGGAAAAGCTCGAGCGGCTGCTGCCACTTGAATCGGACGATCCGTATTTTGAGCAGATAAGGGCCCTCTACCAGGAGTTTAACTATGGCTTTAAGGATGTGCGCGAGAGTATTTCGGTACACCGGATCCCCAACACCGATTTCATCAATGTGGAGTTTACCTCCGAAGACAAGCACCTTTCAGCCTATGCTGCCAATGCTTATTGCCAGGAGTTTATACGGTACTACAAATCGATGCGAAGCGGTAGCTCGGAGGAGTCGGTTGAATACCTGGAAAAGCGGGTTGCCGCCAAACGCCAGGAGCTTGACGATAAGCTGGAGCGGCTGAATGCTTTTAAGGCCAACAACCGCCTGATGGACCGTGAGGTGGAAGGAGGCACCCGTATGGCACAGCTTGTAGACCTGGAAAACCAGCGCGACGAAACCATCAGCACCATTCAGGGGCTGGAGCTTTCCATCCAGCGATTGCGAAACGACCTGCGAGGAGCGGAGTCGGGTGGTAGCTCCAACAATGAGCGGATAGTGGAGCTGCAAAGCCGTATAAACAGCATGAATGCCCGGTACATTAGCAGCGGGGCATCCAACAGCGCACTGCTCGACTCTATGAACGACCTTCGCAGCCAGCTCCGCATACTGATCGGAAACTCCGGAACTGCTTATACAGGCCTGCCTCGTGCCGAAATACAGAGTATGCTGAAGGATACTGAAATTCAGTACCAGGTAGCGAAGTCACGTCTTACTTCCATCGAGTCCAAGATCGGGCAGCTTCGGGGCAACTTTTCGGGCTATACAGCCATGGAAACAGAATTTTCGGCCATTCAAAACGAAGTGGAGCTGGCCTCGCAGAGCTACCTGGCCACTTTGGCTAAATACAACGAAGCCAAAACCCGGCTCGACAGCGGCAATTCGCTACGGCAAGTGCTGGTGGCCACACCCGCCGTTACACCCATTTCGATTAAAAAAATCTACGTGGTGGCCTTGGCGGCCGTGGGCGGGTTTGTACTCGCCATTTTCGGCGTAGTGCTTATGGAGGTTACCGACTTCTCCATCAAAACCCCCTCTAAGTTTCGGCAGGTGGTTAAAATGCCCTTTGTCGGTGCTTTGAACCGGATTGAGGCACCCAACTTCAACATCCAAAACTTGTTTATGAGAAAAACTCCCGAAAAGGAGTCGGAGATAACCAAGTCGTTGCTTCGTTTGGTCCGGCATGAGATGGAATCGATGAAGGCTAAGGTTTTCCTTTTCACCAGCCTTAAAAGGAAGGAAGGCAAAAGCTTTGCAATCTATTCGCTTTCGTATGTACTAAGCCTGCTGAACAAGAAGATCCTGATTATCGATACAAACTTTAAAAGCAATACGCTTACGCAGATTTACGGGCAGGATGTGCGGGAAATGAAGGGCAACCTGAAGATGATACCGAGCCGGTTGCTGAACGAAGCGGTGGTAATTGGTTCGGGCGAGCCGATCCCCGACCCCGAGCCGGCACCCTCGGTGAACCCCTACGACCTCATTAACCCTACCAAGTACAAAAACATTTACTTTGTGGGCAATACGGGTATTCTGAACGGCTCACCATCGGAGCTGCTTTCAACAAAAGACTTCAAGAAGTTTCTGGCACTGATGGCCACCAAATACGACTACATATTTCTGGAAGGTGCGGCCCTCAACGAGTATCCTGACACCAAAGAGCTGATAGGGTATGCCGATAGGGTAATATGTGTTTTCTCGGCCGATTCTGTGATCGATCCCATCGACCAGAAGGGTATCGACTACCTGAAGTCGCTTAACGGCCAGCTGGGCGGTGCAATACTGAACAAAGTAGACTACAGAGACTTGCGGCTGTAAAAACAGTGCGATCCGGCAGTGTGCTAAAAAGCTTGCTGCCGGATCGCACACTATTTTCAAACTCGTTCCGCAGTGACCCGGTGTTTTTTAAATTATTTAACGTTTTACGAATCTGAAATTGTAGATTTGTGTTACTTAGGAGCGTCTACACAAGTCTTCTTAACCAAACACCGTTATGAGAGCCAAGAAAATTTCTAAGAAGGAAGCCATAGCTATAGTCCACCAGATGATAGCTCGGAAGAATGCCATTCATGAAGCAATAAAAAAAGGAGAGTCATCCGAAAGCCTGAAGAAAAAAGGTATTAAGCTTGCTACTCCCGTATAACCGTGATCATGAAGGCGAATTCGGCACCTTCACTACAGATAACGGTACCAGATATAAATATTACTTCATTGATATAAGGGAGTTTTCGCACGATGCTTTCGATGGGGTAGATTCTTTGTTTGAGTTTGGATTCGAAATACTCGACGGGCATAAAAACCCACCCTACGACCCGAGAATAAGGTTAACTATTTGGGATATACTTGACGAATTTTTCCACGACAAGACTAAATCCATTTATTTCACATGCTCGGTAGATGGTAAAGAATCGATCAGAAACAGGAAGTTCAAAAGTTGGTTTGACAGTTACCCTCGGAAAGATTTATTTATCAGGAAAGATTATACAGTGACGCTTCCGGTTGGTAGCTGGCATGTATCTCATATTTCACTGATAGAAAATCCCAACTATTTTACAAACAACCTTTTTATAGAGAATTTTATTTCAGCATTATCTCCTATCAGTAAATAATATTTGTTTAAAAAACACAGGCAATAAGGGGAGAGATCCGGAATCTATCAACGGAAATCCAGGGTCCCCTCTTTGAATGCTGCCCCACTACCTGAACTCTTTCCCTCACCTCAGCCAATGGCTTAAGTCTTTTTTAATGAGCGCTTGCAGCTGCCGCAGGTCGCCGGCGTAAACTTCATGCGTCAGCAGCCGCTTTACCTCGGGGTCGATTCTGGGGCGAGCCAGGTTTTTTTTGCGCAGCTTGTTTATAAACTTCTGCAGTGTGGGGTTGCTTTTGAGGCCGGAATACACCTGCGGGCTCAGTATCGACTTTACAGAATTTTGGATAATGCCCTTTGGCCCGATAATCCGGTCGAGCTTTTTGTTGATCACAAACCCCGACTGGTTGAACCGCACGTCCAGATCGGGCATAAAAGTGTCGTCGACCCCTAGAAAGCTAAAGATGTCTTTCAGCACCGTTTCCCCGTTTCGGTTAAGGTCTTCGTACAGGTAAATGCGGATATTTTCCTGGGGAAATAGCTGGTAGAATGGCGAAAGGTTATTGTAGTAGAAGCCCTCTCTCACCAGGTCGTTGCGCCGCCACCAAATGGTGCTGCGGTCGAGGCAGTCCGAAAAGTTGGGAGTAGGCAGCTTGTTTTCCCGGGCAAGGTGCAGGTAGCGCGACCACAGCCTTTCGGCAGGCTGCCGCAAAATGGCAATCAGCTTCATGTCTGGGTTGTAATGCTTTATTCGCTGAGGGGCTTCTTCGTGATACATATAGGTGTTAGACGTTTCGCCTTTCAGTTGGTGCTCCCCGGCATCGGCAAAGAGGCCAAGGTAGGCCTCCAGCGTGTTGATGGAGCGGCTGTACTGGCGTATCTCGTCGGCGTCACCCGCAAAGTCGGCCTCCGACCGCAGCTCGTAACCGTAGAAGTTGGGCTCTTTCCTCACGGGTATAAAAATCTGCGGATGTTGCTTCAAATAGTTGTTGAGAGAGGTCGTTCCCGCCTTGCCTGCGCCAATTATGAGGAAGTCGGGGATAGATGCATGCACCTTGGTCATATAGTTTTTTGCTTAAAAACGATTTTATAGACTAACAGATACTTGCTGCGGCAGATATAATATTGGCGATTACATTTCGGTTACATCGGCCAACGATAGGCTTACAGGGGGTTGACAGTTGGTATTTAATGATTTTCTTTGCCCTGTTGGCTACACATGGATATAAAAAATGGATTCAGCAGGGTTCTTTCTCCCTGCTCAACCGCATCTCGAGCGTGCTGTTCGGGTTTGGCAATTTACTTATACTGGTACGCATGCTGCCCAAGGCGGAAGTGGGCGTGTGGATTCTCTTTACCAGCGTTACCGCTATTGTAGAAACCGCCCGAAACGGGTTTATCCGCAATCCATTTCTCGCCCTCCTGTCGGGTTCCACCGCCGAAGATGGCAAAAAGATAATCTCGGCTTCATTTATTCTCCATACAATCACCGGCATTGTAATATCGCTGCTGGTATGGGGCGGAGGGGCGCTGCTTGAGCAGTTTTGGGACGCTGAGGGCCTGGAGCGGCTGTTTTTTGTCTACGCCGGCACCAACGTAGCCATGGTGTTCTTTCTGCAGTTTGAGTACCTGATGCAGTGGAAGATTGACTTTAAGGGCATATTCCTGGCCAATACTATGCGTTTTGGCCTGTTCACCCTCTACCTGGCCATCAGCTTCTTTACCGGGCGCCAGCCGCACTTGATAGAGTTGGCGTTTATTCAATTCTTCAGCACTGTGGGGTCGCTTTTCGTGTCGTTTCCTATGGTACCGAAGGAAACACTGCAGGGTCTGTCTTACAAGGCAGGTTTCGAAAAGATTGCCGCGCTGTTTCACCTGGGCAAATACACAATCGGCACCAATCTGAGCTCAATGGTGATCAAAAATACCGACAGCTGGATGCTGGGCCGCCTGCTCACTGCGGCTTCGGTGGCCATCTACAACCCCGCCATAAGAATAGCCAACATAGTGGAAGTGCCCACGCTAGCCATGGCCAGTCTCATTTTTCCTGAAGTAAATAAAATGAAGATGCAGAAAGGCATTGAAGGTGTTCGCAATTTGTACCTGAAGTCGGTAAGCCTCATACTTGCACTCATTGTGCCGGGTGTCATCTTTATCTACATTTTCGCCGAAGAAATAATCATCCTCATTCTTGGCGATGCCTACCACGAGGCGGCCGCTATTTTACGGGTTACTGTTTTCTACACGCTGCTGATTCCCTTCAACCGCCAGTTTGGCACCATCATGGACGGCCTTAAGAGGCCCAAGGTAAATTTCTATTTGCTGATACTGGTGGCGCTAATGAACGTGGTTTTCAGCTACATCTTCATTCGGAATTTTGGCGTAATAGGAGCAGCCTACGGCACTGTGCTGGCCTACGCAGTGGTGTTTGTGCTCAACCAGTCTATCTTGTACAAACTCTATCAAATCAATACCCTCACCGCTTTCACCCTCATTCCCCAGTGGTACTTTACCGGGTTCAAACTCTTGCGGCGGAAAGTGCTTGCCAGCTAGGTCTTTCACCACAGGCATACCGGCATTGTGCCGGCAGCTACCACCCGCAGTAAGGCAAATGTAAGCGCCTGCCATCCACGAGGGCGCATTTATGTCGTTAGTTTTATAGCAATGTAACAAAACGATATCCCCGGCCTAACCTCCGTCTTCATGCACAATGACGGCAAAGCCTGAGAAGGATATTTATTAAGTAGCTTTTTCAAAATGGACATAATCATAGTTGCTTTATCCAGGTGGGACGGTAAATATTCGTCCACGGTGCTCTCCCTTGCCAAGGTTTTTGCCAGAACCAACCGTGTATTTTACGTCGACAACCCCTTCACGCTCAAAGACGTGATAACGGGGCTGAAGTCGAAGCAGATCGTGAGAAGGCTGGGCGCCTTGCTGCTGGGGAAAAACATATTTCTGCGGCCGCTGAGCGACATGCCCAATTTTGTGGCTGTTACCCCACGGCCCACCATACCTGTGAACTGGCTGCCAAAAGGCAAGCTGTTTTCCAGGCTAGCGGCCATTAACGACCGCATCGTGTTTAGCGCTATTAAGAAAACCATCGAACACCACGGCATCAAAGACTTCATTTACCTCAACTCGTTCAACCCGCTGTACGGCAACTCTTTCCCGGATGAATTCCGGCCTACGCTGTCCATTTACCACTGCGTCGACGACATCCGCGAGTCGCCGTACGTATCGAGACACGGTCCCTGGCTCGAGGAAATCGCAATCAACAAAGCGGGCCTCACCATTACTACCTCCACCGAATTGAAGCGGCTGAAGTCTTGCTTTACCCGCAACGTATTTGTGGTGCCCAACGCAGCCAACGTTACGCTGTTTCAAAAAGCGCTGCAGCAGCCGCTGCCTGTACCCGAAGAGATGCAGTCGCTACCGGAGGGAAAAGAGGTGGTGGTGTATATAGGCAACATTTGCCACCGGCTCAACTACGAGTTGCTCACAGCACTGGCCGACCGCTTCCCCGAACGTATTTTGCTAATGGTGGGGCCATTTGCCAACAACCTGTACAAAAAGTCGGGATTGAGCCTCAGGAAGAACGTGTACTTCACCGGCCCGAAAAAGCTCGAAGATCTGCCGGCCTTTCTGCAGCACAGCCATTGCGCCATTATACCTTTCCTGTGCAATGCCTTAACAAAAAGTATTTACCCGCTCAAGATCAACGAATACCTGTCGGCGGGCAAGCCGGTGGTAACCACGGCTTTTTCCGAAGATGTGAAGGGATTTGCCGAAGTAGCGGCCGTGGCCGAAGACACCGAGGCTTTTTTGGCCGGTGTAGATGAGAGCATAAGGACTGATTCGCCGGAAAAACGCCTGAAAAGGTCGGCATTTGCCGCAAACAACAGCTGGGAAGACCGGGCTAGTAAATTTTGGGAACTTATAAACGATCATATAGATGCAAAATGAGGAAAAAGAAGAGCTGGATGGGTTTCAGAGGTTTTCTGACAAGAAGTTTCTCAGGTTGCTGGTTATTTGCTTCGTGCTGGCGGCCTATGCTTTCATATTCCTGAAAATCGTGTTTCTTAAGTAAGCAGCTATGTCGTTACTGAAAAGCGAAAGCGCAATTTCTCCCCAGAGCTTTTATGTATTGTTCCTAACCATGGGAGCAATACTGGTGGCTTATTTCAACGTTTTCCATCAGGCGGTAAACGGCTACGTGGTTATCGCATCCATCATGGGTCTTTTTGTAGGGCTTATGGTGTCGGTAAAGTACCAGTGGGGGCTTTACATCCTCTTCCTGATGGGCATCTTTATGTTTTATATACAGCGGCTCATCCAGGTGAGCTTTCCGTTTGGCATTTTCTTCGACCTGCTCATTGCCGTAGCCTTTTTGTCGATGGTACTCAACAATAACCACAAAAAAGACTGGTCGGTGTTTATGAACTGGGTCACCTACGCCTACCTCATACTCATGGCGTTCTACCTCGTGCAGTTTTTTAACCCAAGCGGTTCCTTCAAAGCCTGGCTCGTGTCGTTACGCACCCATACCCTTTTTTTGCTCTACATGCTGTTCTTCCAGGCGTTTGCCAGCATGAATGCCCTGCGAAAAATTACCATCTTTTGGTTGAGCCTCGCATTGCTGGTGGCATTGTACGGCATTTACCAGGAGGTGTTCGGCCTCACTGAGTTTGAATGGTACTGGATATACAAAGTGCCCGAGCGGTTCAAACTCTATTTCATCTGGGGAAATATGCGCAAGTTCTCCTTTCTGTCCGACCCCTCCTCCTATGGCATATTTCTGGCATTCAGCAGCCTCTCGTGCATTACGCTGGCGGCTATGCTGCAAAAGTGGTCGCTGAAGGTGCTGTTTGGAATTGCCGCAATGGTGATGATCATCGCCATGAGCTACTCCGGTACTCGCACCGCCTATGCCACCGTGGCCATTGGTGTGGCCTTTTTCATTTTCCTCACGCTAAGGTCGAGAAAGACAATGATTTTTGCCGCTGTGCTGGTGATTGGAGGGGCAGCGGTAATGTTCGGGCCCTTCTACAACTGGCAAATTGAGCGGATACGATCGGCATTTCAGCCCTCCGACGACCCCTCCATGAATGTGCGGGACGAAAAAAGGCTTTCCAATCAGCCCTACATTCTGTCGCACCCTATCGGGGGCGGCGTATTTACCACTGCAGGCAACGGCTCCGAATATGCCCCCGGCCACAGGTTTGCCGGTTTCGACCCCGACAGCGGCTATCTCGAAACTGCCCTTGAAATGGGCTACATCGGTCTTATCATTCTGCTGGTGTTTATCTCCGCCGTGGTTATCAGGGGTATCAACAACTATTTCTCCATCAGAGACCCGCTGCTGCGCATGGGCGTGCTTACTTACCTTGTGCCGTTCTTTGCCGTTTCTATTGCGCATTTCGCCCAAAACGCCATGTTCTCGAAGCCGATCAACATTGTGGTGATAATGACCGTAGCGCTGATGTCACGGGCGCCGCAGCTCGATGACGGTAAGTTCACCAAAATGAAAAATGACGTCTAAATGTAATATAACTCCCGGCATACACTACTCACGAAACCACTTTCTCCATCGTTGATAGGGAGAGGATGCGATCAAACAAAAACCGGAAAAAAGCGCGCCTTCCTGCTCCCGCTAAATGGAGAGCTTACCACAACATTTTACGAATATGAAAAAGTTTGCATGGATATTTTGTTTAACCTCTTCGATGGCAATGGCCCAAAAGGTCGACTACAACACCGTGATAATGCCCAATGTAGCCAGCCAGATTGAGTTTGAAGAAAAGCTGGTACGGCTGGCGTGGAACAACGATCCCGAGAGCGAGGCTATTCGCAGATCGGTAAAGCTGGCTGAGCAGGATAACAAAATAGCCGCCGCCGAATGGCTCAATATTGTGAGTGTTCAGGGCAACGCCAACGAGTTCAACATCAATCCGCAAAGGGACGTATTTGGGCGATCGTCGTTTTTTCCGCGCTACAACATCGGCGCCAGAATCAACCTCGGCATGCTGCTTACCATCCCCTACAATATGGAGAAAACCAGGCAGAGCGTAATTGTGGCCGAGTCAATGGTAAACGACCGCAAGCTTGCCCTGCGCACCCTGGTGCTGAAGCTATACAACAACCTGCTGATGCAGGAAAAGCTGTACCGGCTGCAGGCGGAGCTGGCGCTCGACGTGGAAAACGCGCATAACCTTGCGGAAGTAAGGTTCAAAAATGGCGAAATAACCTTCGATGAATATACCGTAACCCGCAGCTCATACAACCAGTCGCAGATGTCGCTCATTACAGCCGAAGCTGCCTATAAAAATGCCAAACTCGACCTCGAAGACCTGATCGGCGTAAAGCTGGAAGAGGTGCAGTGAGGTTGGAGAGAGTCGACTGTCGGCAGTCCACCGTCGACGGCATTGCGTTCAGCGAGGATCAATGTCGGCGAAGCAAATGCGTAGCCCTTTCAGACTACGCAACGCTACGTCGCCCTGTCAGGGCTGGCTTTCTGCGGCCGAATATCTTCGTGCATTGCCTGAGCTTCTAAGCC
>CBFGTI010000085.1:0-24211 GCA_965651695.1 uncultured Imperialibacter sp.
CGGTGGTAAAGTCTGCTCCTTCAAAGGTTTTGTCTTCAATGTAGTTTTTGCTCATGCGCATAAAGAATTTACTTCCGCCAAATCACTTTAAAGCTTCCCGGAACATCCTGCTGTATATTTTTATAAACCGTAATGTTACTATAATGAGGCTGAACAGCGCCGCCAAACCCAACCATAAAATAACTTCGGGCATCATCCAGAATATTCTTTCCCAGCTTAAAACACGATCAAGCAAATAAAAGAGATAAGGGATACAGATGAAAATTCCCAATGGGAATAAACGAACCAAAAAAAGGAAGCTCAGTTTCCATCTCGAGTCACCTTTGTGTCTGTCCACCCATTCTTTCGACCGCAAAATGCGCCTTACCCCCATAAATATCGTAATGATGATAAAGCACCCGATGATTACCACATATAACTTTGACAAGTCAGAATCATCAGGAGTTTGGCCTCGTAAAATCGCACTAATTCCCTGTCCAAAAGAAGAATAATCAACAAAAGCATTTAATCCACTATTGAACAAAATGACTATCCCAAAGCCTTCGTCCTTCATCACGATTTGTTCTGCCTGGTACGTCCATAGAATTCCGGCATGGTAAATTGTATTTTTGCCGGTGATCCAACCCATCCCATACTGGCTGCTGACACCAGTGGGTGGTTCATGCATGATACGTATACCATCTTTGCTGAGCAGCCTGGTATTACGAAAGGCTCCATCATTTAATTGAAGGGAGAGCCAGTGTGCCATATCATTTGCTGTCGAAATCATTCCTGCAGCGCCCTCTACAAACCATGACAACTCCTTCATTTTGATTGGTTGCGCAAACATGAAGGCGTGTCCCAACGGTACCCCGGCGGCTTGATCATCGTAAAACCTCTCAGTCTGAGACACACTTGAAGTGTTGTTCATCCGCAACGGCTGAAAGATATGCCTTTGCAAGTAATCCGTAAACTTTTCTTTGCTTACCGCCTCTACCAACATCGCCAGCACCTGATAGTTAGGATTGTGATAATGGTACTTCTCACCCGGGGCATCGGCCAATTCCACGGTTTCAAAGCGCGCAATGGCTTCCGATAAAGTGGAGGGCTGTTCTCCGAATTCCATCTCGGGAAAAAGTCGATCCGACATGCCACTGGTTTGATGAAGCAAATGTCTGACTGAGATTTTTCGAAATCGGGAATCTTTAAGGCGTAGCGATGGTAGATAATGAGTTGCGGAAGAATCGAGTTTAATACTGCCCGCTTCAACCAATTGCATAACAGCCATCGCCGTAAAAGATTTACTTAATGACGCGATAGCAAAGGGAGTATCACCCGTTATCTGGCTCCCATCGGAAGAAGTGCCATAGCCCCTCTTGAAAACGACCTCACCCTGGTGCACTATGGCTACAGCAATACCAGGTATGCTGGTTTGATTATGCTTGAATTTAATGAAGCGGTCAATTTTGTCCAGATCAATCTGGGTTTGAGCCGCCAATTCAACGGCAACACCTACAAGCAAGCACACACCTGTAATAATGACTCTCACAACTCTTCTCATATGCATCGAACTTTTTAATAAGCCAATGCAAATGTCCGCTTATAAAAACTTTGGATTCGTTTACCTATGTAAAGAAATTAGCGATGAGTTCTTTTTTTTCGGACCCTACTCAATTGAGTTGGCGATATTCCCAGGTAAGATGCAATATGGTATTGTGCAATAAGCTGTTCGAGTCCAGGATGTTCTATGTGAAAGTTTTCATACCGTGTATCTGCATTCTGCAAGGCCATTTCGATTTCCTTTTGTTCATTTCTCACAAAAAAGTTTTCTGCAAACCTTCTTCCCAGCCTTTCAAGGTCAGGGAAGCTGTCATATAATTTGACCATGGATTGGTATTCTGCAGTCATCAACTCGCAATCGAGTAGCGCCTGCTGAGAAAATAAGCTTGGCTTACCGGTAATCAGTGAAGAGTAACTGCCGACAATTGAAGGGACTGTAAAAAACCGCTTGTTATACTCCATCATTGAACTGCTTCGGTAAAATGCTCTTACCACACCACTTTTTAAAAAGCCGAAGCTTTTGGCGATCTCACCTTCACGAATAAAAAATTCACCCTTTTTCAAACTTGATCGTGTAAAACACTCCAGCAACGCCTCCCAGGCCTTATCCTGAATGGGCGAGAATGAATTAAGATAGGCCCTCAATTCCTGCATTTGTTATTCCCGGATTTTCGTCAAACTTCGCAGTGGCAAATTAGTACACCCTGTAATAAATTGGAAATGCTACGTGCGTCGGCAGTCCTGAGCGATAAAAAGAGGCCGCTGCCGCTGCCGCCACACACAACAACATTCCAATTTCACTTTTGCCCGCTATTTTGTACTTTGTAGTTTATAGCTACCTACTTCATACCTACTACATGATCAGATCAGTCACCCTTTTGCTGGCAGCTGCCACCATTCTTATTTCATGCGGGCGCCGGCAATCTGCCAAATCCAGTGAAACCTCTGCAGTCGCCGACACGGTTACACTACGAATAGAACAAGATGACGCAACAGGTACCATCTCGGTTTTTCGAGTGGGCGAAAATGAACCCATCGTTACGCAAAATGCAAAACCAGATTTCCGGCCTTACCTCCACCCCATCATGGCGCCGGATGGAAAAGGCGAACTCACCGAATACAGTCCCGGCCATCATAAACACCAAACCGGTCTCTATTGGGGCTTCACCCGGGTTAATGGGCGTGACTATTTCCACCACCCCGAGGGTGATTATTGGCAGAAGGTATCGGCCGGCGTAATGGAAGCAGAGGGAAAAGTGGTGAAATGGCAAACGGTGTATAACCTGCTCGATGAGCAAGGTGCTACTGTTCTCACAGAAACTCAAAACTGGTCCATGCAAGCCCGTAGCGGCAAATTCTTTCTTGATCTGGAGTGGAAAGGAGAAGCCAAAACCGACATTACCGTTGGCGAATACGACTATGGCGGGCTTTTCCTGCGCATGCCGTGGAAAGAGGGCATTAATGGCGAAGTGATAAATGCCGCCCGCCAGCGGAATGAAAAAGCTGAAGGCCAGCGGGCCATGTGGACCGACGTGGGCATGCAGGTGGAAGGACGTGATGACCTTGCCCACATTGCTATCTTCGATCACCCGGAAAACGGCGGATACCCGCAGCCGTGGCGGGTAGACGGGCAGCTGGGTATTGGCCCGGCGAGAGCCAGGCTTGGCGACTGGACTATTGCCAAAGGAGCAACCGAGACCATCAAACACCAACTGGTGGTGTACACCGGCGAGCTGAATGACGTGGAGCTTACTGCTGCCTGGCAGGAATTTATTGGTGACGACAACATGTACGCCACGGCCTCGCTTTGGGACATAGCGCAGCAGGAAGGCCGAACCGCTAAGTTCCTGAAGCCCGATGAGGCCGTGAAAGCCATGACCGTGAAAGACGGCTATGAAGCAAATGTGTGGGCGGCAGAGCCGATGATGTCGCAGCCCATGGCCTTTTGCTGGGACGACCGTGGCCGCCTGTGGATTGCTGAAAACAAGGATTATGAATCGAGGGGCCACGGGTTTTCCAATGCCGGAAACAGCCGGATCCTGATACTGGAAGACACCGACGGAGATGGCGTGGCCGACAGCCGCAAGGTGTTTCTCGAAGGCATTGCCTTTCCCGCGGCCATTGCCGTTGGCTTCGAGGGTCTTTTTCTCGGCGCACCACCCAACCTGCTCTTCGTGCCCGACCGCAACCAGGACGACAAAGCCGACATGGACGACATAGAGGTACGGCTCACCGGCTGGGGCATCCGTGACCGCCACGAAACGCTCAACAGCCTGCATTGGGGCCCCGACGGCTGGCTGTATGGCTGCCAGGGATTTGCCACCCCTTCCAAAGTGAAGCTGGCCAAAGGCAAAGGCCGCATTTACAAGCACAACGATCCTTTTCCTGAAGATATCTTTGAGGGCGACGGCGTCGACATCAATGGCGGGGTTTGGCGCTACCACCCCACCAAAGACCGCTTTGAGGTGGTGGCACACGGCTTCAGCAACCCGTGGGGTATCGACTACGATGCAAAGGGACAGCTGTTCATCAGCGCTTGTGTTATTCCCCACCTTTGGCACGTGGTGCCCGGCGGCATTTACCATCGGCAGGGCGGCCAGCATTTCAACCCGTACGTTTACGACGACATCAAAACCATTGGCGACCACCGGCATCGCTCGGCCCACGGTGGTTTGCGGGTCTACCAGTCCGACGCCTTCCCCGCATCAGAACAAGGACGGCTTTTCATGGCTAACATCCACGAGCATGCAGTTTTATCCGATATAGTGCAGCCGAGCGGTTCGGGGTTCGTGGGTAGCCATGGCGACGATTTCATGACGGCCAACAATGCCCAATGGGTAGGCTTTAGCATGGAAATAGGCCCCGATGGGGCCCTGTATGTGCTCGACTGGCACGATGGCGACATTTGCGGAAAGGAGGTGCTAAATGAGGAAACGGGGCGTATTTTCAGGATTGCTCCGAAAAAATCGCTGGCCGAAAACTGGGAAGGCCGCTACGATGATCTTACCAAAATGACCGATTCGCAACTGGTTGCTTTGCAAACCAGCAAAAGCGACTGGCACTCCCGAAGAGCACGCTTGATTTTACAAAGCCGTGCTGCCTCGGGTAGGCTTCAGAAAGGAACGCACGACCAACTACGCAATATCTACGAGAGCAACACCAACGCCGACTACCGCCTCCGTGGCATGTGGGCGCTGCACGTGACCAACGGGTTAAATAAGAACGAGCTACTAAAGGCTCTAAATGACAAGGATGAGCACGTCCGCTCCTGGGCGATACAGCTACTTTCAGAGGATGGAACACCCTCCGCGGAAGTGCTTGCGAAGTTTAACGCCATGGCCCGCGACGACAAGTCTGCAGTGGTACGCCTCTACCTGGCTTCTGCTATGCAACGAATAGATACCGAAGCGAAATGGGCGATAGCAGAAGCGCTCATGGCGCATGGTGAAGATGCTGAAGACCACAACCTGCCAAAAATGATCTGGTTTGGAACCGAGCCACTTGTGGCACAAAATCCGGAGCGAGCCCTCGCATTGGCAGGGAAAAGTGCCATCCCGATGCTGGCTGAGTACATCGCCCGCCGGGCAGTAGATGCAGATGCCTTTGAACCGTTAATAGCGGCACTGAACAAAAAGCCCGCGGCGTTGGCCAGCATGCTGGAAGGTATGCGAAATGGTCTCGAAGGCCGCACCGACATTACTACGCCCGCAAGCTGGCAGAACACCTACAGCAGTTTGCAAAAATCCAACGATGCCAAAGTGAAGCAGCTGGCCACGGAAGTTGCCCAGCTATTTGGAGACACGGAGGCGGCCAGGCAGTATCTGACGACGCTGAAGAATAAAAACGCACCACTCGCCGACAGGCAACGGGCGCTAAGCGCACTTTCCAACCAGCAGAGGGATGAGCTGAAGTCAGAGCTTCCCCTCTTGCTCGAGCAAAAAGACCTCAGGATTGAAGCTATACGAGCAATGGCTGCTTACGACCACGAGCCTTTTGGCAAATTGCTGATCGAACGGTTCAAAACATTCGACGCCAGCGAGAAACTCGAGGCGGTGCAAACGCTGGCTTCGCGCCCCAACTATGGCTGGCAGCTAACGCAAGCCCTGAAAAGTGAGACAATTGCCAAGGCAGAAGTGCCCGCCTACGTTGCGCGGCAGCTCCGGCGGGTGGTAGGCAGTGGGTTTGTAGAAGTATGGGGCCCGATCGACGAGCTAAGCAGCGACCAAACCGTCGAATTGGCCCGGTACAAAGCGCTGCTGACTGACCAGGCGATTGCTAATGCCAATGCTGCAAACGGGCGAACGGTATTTCAGCGAACCTGCGGCGCCTGCCACAAAATGTATGGCGAAGGCGGTACCATAGGCCCCGACATTACCGGCTCCAACAGGGCTAATGTAAACTACCTGCTCAGCAATGTGCTGGACCCCAGCGGCGAAATACAGGACGACTACAAAATGGTGGTGGTTACAACCCGCGACGGCCGAACCTATGCCGGGAATGTAAATACCGAAAACGAAAGACAGCTCACACTGCGGGTGGTTGGGCAAGACGCGGTGGTGATCAACAAATCGGACATACAGTCGAGAGAAGAAACGCCGAATTCAATGATGCCGCCCGGTTTGTTCAACACATTAACCGAAAAAGACGTGCTTGACCTTGTGGCATACCTGAGAACAAATGCGCAGGTTGTTTTACCCGGCCAATAACTGACCAATGCCCCCCGGCTTTTAAAAAGATCGGGCCCAATAAAACGTTGATGTAAACTTAAACTTCACCAGCTTATGCAACTAAAAGGCAATCGTCGCAAATTCCTGAAAAACCTGGGCCTTGGTGGCGTTGGCGTCAGCCTGCTTCCCTCCCAGGTAGCTGCCGGCCCGGCCCACAAAAAGGGCGTGGCAGAAAACAAAAAGCCCTTGCAGGAAAGGTCGAAGCGGCCTTACAACGGCAAGTATACCGCCGAATACCTCACCCGGGTAGCTATGCCAGTTGGCGGCATGGGAGCCGGCATGTTTTGCATTGAAGGAACCGGGGCCATTTCGCACATGTCAGTCCGCAACCGCCCCGATCTGTTCAATGAACCCGGCATGTTTGCAGCCATTTCAGTAAAAGGTGTAGAGAAAGGAGCCAAAGTGCTCGAAGGGCCGGTACCCGACTGGAAAAAGTTTGGTTTGCGCGACGCCGGCAACGGATTGGGCGGCGCTATCACCGGTTTGCCGCATTTCAAAAAAGCCACCTTCGAAACCCGCTTTCCCTTTGCCTCCATTGAACTGGAGGATGATGACCTGCCGCTGCAGGTGAAAATTACGGCATGGAGCCCTTTTATTCCCGGAGAAGACAATGATTCCAGCTTGCCCGTGGGGGCCATCGAATACACGTTCAAAAACACCGGAAGCAACACGGCAGAAGCTGTTTTCTCATTCAACTCCCGCAATTTCCTGAAGGTAGACAAAGGGAGAAACAGCATTGGTTCTATAGAAGGTGGCTTTATACTATCAGAGGCCGGAACCGACGAGGCGCCACACCACAAGTGTGATTTTGCTGTTCTTACCAGCGAAGGAGCCGCAGTGGTAGATCACTGCTGGTTCAGGGGCGGCTGGTGGGATCCCCTCACCATTACCTGGAACACCATTAAAGACGGCGAAGTAAAACAAACTGACCCGGTAGAAGCCGATGCACCCGGTGCTTCGTTCTACGTTCCTTTTTCCCTGGCTGCAAACCAGGAAAAAACCATCAGGGTAATGATGGCATGGTACAGCCCCGAAACAGAGCTGACCTACGGCAAAATGGGGACCCGGGAAAACTGCGACCCCGCAAAAGGCTGCGTAAATTCCCCCGATGAGCTGAACCTGGACAAATACGATAAAAATTTCGACGCAAAGTTTTTTAAGCCCTGGTACAGCAGCGCTTTTGCAGATGTGAAAGAAACAGCCAATTACTGGAAGGAGAATTATCGTGACCTGCGCCGCAAATCCGACCTCTTCACTCAAGCCTTTTACGCAAGCACGCTTCCTCCCGAGGTAATTGAAGCGGTCGCCGCCAACTTGTCTATTCTAAAGTCGCCCACGGTAAGGCGGCAATACGACGGCCGGCTGTGGAACTTCGAAGGCTGCGGCGATACCTGGGGCTGCTGCCATGGTTCGTGCACCCACGTTTGGAACTATGCACAGGCTATTCCCCATCTTTTCCCCGCACTGGAACGAAGCCTTCGGCACACCGAGTTCTGCGAAAACCAAAATGCCGAAGGCCACCAGAACTTCCGGGCTACGCTGCCCATTCAGCCCAACGACCACAACTTCCATGCTGCAGCCGACGGACAGCTTGGAGGCATCATGAAAGTTTACCGCGAATGGCGGATCAGTGGCGACAACGAATGGCTGAGCAAGATGTATCCGCTGGTGACGACGAGTATGGATTTCTGCATCCGCAGCTGGGATCCGGACCAAAAAGGAATAATGGAAGAGCCTCACCACAATACCTACGACATCGAATTTTGGGGACCCGACGGCATGCACATGAGCTTTTATGTGGGTGCGCTAAATGCTATTTCCGAGATGGGCGCCTTCCTGAAAAAGGATGTGAAGCGCTACCGCAGGCTGGCAAAAGCAGGCCGGGAGTATATGGAGAAGGAGCTTTTCGACGGAGAATATTTTATTCAGAAGATAAAAACACAAGGCCTCAAAGCCGCCGACCCGATTGAGGCTTCTGCCATTAGCATGGGTGGCCATTATTCGGACGAGGCCCGGGCGCTGCTTGAAAAGGAAGGGCCGAAATACCAGTATGGTGCCGGCTGCCTGTCGGACGGCGTGCTGGGTGCCTGGATAGCAAGAGTGTGCGGTTTGCCCGACCCTATTGACCCGGCCAAATTGAAGAGCCACCTGCTGGCTGTGCACAAGTACAACCTGAAAGACAACCTGAGCGACCACGCCAATCCACAGCGCCCGACTTTCGCATTGGGCGACGACGGCGGGCTGTTGCTCTGCTCCTGGCCCAAAGGCGGCAAGCTTTCGCTGCCGTTCGTTTACAGCGATGAGGTGTGGACCGGTATCGAATACCAGGTGGCCGCCCACCTGATGGAGTTGGGTGCAGTGGAAGAGGGGCTGGAAATTGTGCGCACCTGCCGTGACCGGTACGACGGCCGGGTGCGCAATCCCTTCAACGAATATGAGTGCGGCAGCTGGTATGCACGTGCGCTGGCCAGCTACGGGCTATTACAGGGGCTGACGGGGGTACGCTACGATGCAGTAGACAAAACCCTGTTTATCGATTCCCGAATTGGTGATTTCACCACCTTCCTTTCCACCGAAACCGGCTTTGCTACCGTAAGCCTTAAGCAGGGAAAACCGTCGATGAATGTGGTGTATGGTAAAATAGTGGTAGAAAAAGTAAGTGTTTCTGGTAAAGCAGCCACCTTAAGTAAATCATGATGACAATAGAAAAAGACCGGGTCGTTTCATTGCGGTATACAATGAAGGATGACAAAGGAAATTTGCTTGAGGATTTGATGGGCAGAGACCCCACCGAGTTTCTGTATGGCTCCGGACAGATATTGCCCGAGTTGGAAACTCGCCTGAAAGGCATGCAGGCAGGTGCAGAGGCCGATTTATCGTTTGCGCTGGCCTTTGGTGCTGCTAAAAAGACCTTTCATTTTCACGTAGTTGTCGTTAGCGTGAGGCCGGCTACAACAAACGAACTGCAGGCAGGCAAACCCGCGCAGAAAACCGCTGAAGCCGGAAACTGCGGGCCGGACTGTAATTGTTGAGCGAATTTATCGTAGGGGACTTTCCAAGTCTCCGCCTGGGTATATGAAAATGATGGTTTTAGAAAATCCATTTACCGGAGTTCCTGGCCTGTCTAATTGTGGAACGACCAAGATATATTCATTAACGAATATTTATTCCCATAACTGATCCTTGTAAAGGGACTTTCCAAGTCCCCGCTTAGGGTGGGTGACAATTGGTGGATTTTAGAAAATCCACCTACTGGGATTCGCTTCAACATACTTGCCTAACATCACGTCGTTTTATACTTTCAATCCATTAACAACCCACTAAACCAACTCGATGCAATTAGTCATAACGGATGGATACACCCTCAACCCCGGAGATCTGAACTGGGAGGCTTTCTACAAATTAGGAGATGTAAAGTACTACGACAGAACGCCTGCCAGCGAGGTTGCTGTCCGCTGCCGTGAAGCTGACGTGATCGTCACCAACAAAACACCCGTAAATGCGGCAACAATTTCACAATGCCCAAACCTGAAAATGATTGCAGTAACTGCTACGGGATATAACATAGTCGACGTTGAAGCAGCTAGAAAAGCAAGTATAACCGTCTGCAACGTGCCTGTATATGGCACCTATTCTGTAGCCCAGCATGCTTTTGCCCTTCTGCTTGAGCTCAGTAATAAGGTGGGGGTAAACTCGGCCAGCGTGGCCGAAGGCGAATGGTCAACCTCGAAAGACTGGAGCTATTCCAAAGGGCCCATTATCGAACTGCTTGATAAAACCCTCGGCATTATTGGCTTTGGCAGGATTGGCGAACAAACCGGTCGCATTGCTAAAGCCTTTGGGATGAACGTAGTGTTTCACAACCCTTCGCCAAAAAACGTTAATTGGGCTACCGCTCTTCCACTGCAGGAGGTTTTCCGTCAAAGCGATTTCATCTCCATCCATTGTCCGCTTACGCCTCAAAATAGCGGATTCATCAACAAGCAGCTTCTGTCTCAAATGAAACCCACTGCCTTCCTCATCAACACCAGCCGCGGCCAATTGATTAACGAGCCCGAGTTGGCGGAGGCACTTCAAAGCGCTACATTGGCCGGGGCAGCCCTGGATGTGCTTAGCTCGGAGCCCCCACCGGCAGACCATCCGTTAATTGGCCTCAGCAATTGCCTCATTACTCCCCACAATGCCTGGCTTAGCTTTGAGGCCAGAAAAAGGATATTAGAAACATCGCTGGAGAATATTAAAGGCTGGATGAACGGAACGCATGTGAATGTGGTGGCATAAAATACCTACAGAATCAGCCCCTCATTTCTTTCGGAAAACGCTCTGCACGCCTGCGAGAGGTTTTCCGGGCTTCGGAAACCTTGTTGCACGGATGCGAGAGACTTTCCGGGCTTCGGAAACCTTGTTGCACAGCTGCGGGGGACTTTCCGAGCTTCGGAAAACGTCCTGCACGGATGCGAGAGCATTTCCGGAATTCGGAAGGTGTGAAACCGCGGTTTAGGGGTGCGGATCCTTTGTAGAGACGCCATGCATGGGGTCTCTACAAAGGATTCCGACTGCTCCGCCACTTCCCATCCTTCACCCAGGCAATACATTTTCCCATCCATTTTTCGTCGCTGGTGGGATTGTTCATACCAAACCCATGGCCGCCTTTTTCATACAGAAACACCTCCACAGGGATCCCGTAACTACGCAATGCCTCAGCATACAGCAACGAATTTTCCACCTTTACCACGTCGTCGTCTTTTGCATGAACAAGAAACGCTGGTGGGGTATTAGCTGTTATCCGTCTTTCATTCGAAAACCGTAGCATTGAGGCTTCATCAGGTGCTTTTCCAATCAACTGATCTCGCGAGCCCATGTGGCCGATGCTATCGATGAAACTGATGACTGGGTAGCCCAATAAAGAAAAATCGGGCCTTAAGTTGGTGCCCGCAGGATTATCGATGTAT
Source organism: uncultured Imperialibacter sp. (assembly GCA_965651695.1). Lineage (GTDB taxonomy): Bacteria > Bacteroidota > Bacteroidia > Cytophagales > Cyclobacteriaceae > Imperialibacter. Next base: position 11,219 of record CBFGTI010000085.1, read on the forward strand.
GCCTTATCCAAATGCGTGCTGGCGGTAGAAGCCACATGCCCTCCCGCGGAAAAGCCCATAATCCCTACCCTATCCGGATCTATGTTCCATTTTTCGGCATTTTGCCTTACCACCTGAATGGCCCTCTGGGCATCTTGCAGCGGGCCGATGGATTTATCCTCCATGGTCTCGGTATTGGGAATTCTGTATTTGAGCACGAAAGCCGCTATTCCTGCTTCCTGTAGCTTTTTTGCTACATCGCTGCCTTCGTGGCTGGCTGCCAGCACCCAATATCCACCGCCTGGGCAGATAACTACCGCATCTCCTGTCGCCTTTTCCTTTGCAGGCAGGTAAAGGGTCAGCGTGGGCCTACTCACCTTTTCGATGATGAAAATGCTGTCTGTTCCGTACCCTCGATAACCCGACGTTTCTACATCTGCGGCGGGCCTGGAGTTGGGAATTTCGCCCTGATACAGCGGAATTACAGTATCCACCGGCGGCTCGCTACAAGCCGCGAAAAAGGAAAGCGATGCGAGGGAAACGGTTCTCACAAAGGATGGCATTTTAGAAAGGGCTTTTGGTTTTCGATAGTTCATTTTAATAAGGAGGTTGCAGTTTATACATGCTAAAAATAAGTGAATAGTTGGTTGGCTCCTATCCTGTTCATACGCACGACATGATTGGGATTGGGAATATGATCAATCCAGTTTATCCTTATAGAAGATATAAATCATTAACTTTGAAGAGGCAAATAACACTATAGCCATGGATATACAAGCGGAAAAACTTCTTTTGATTGAACAGCTGGCCAGGTTACAAGATGTGACCATTATCCGAAAAGTTAAGCAAATATTGCAATCCTCAAACCCGGAGGCCAAAGCTGGATACGATCCTGATGGAAGTGTAATTTCAAGAGCAGATTTATTATCAAGGGCAGACGAATCTAACAAGGCCATTACGGAAGGGAGAACGAAAAGTATTGAGCAGGTTAGAGAAAATATGAAGAAATGGTAAAATGAAGGTTGAGTTCACGGATCCGGCGGAAGAAAGCCTTCGTAAAATTTATTGTCGACACACGAAAGAAGTAGCTAAAAAGATAATTGAACGCATCCTTTTAAAGGCCGGGTCATTATCGACATTTTCAAAGAGAGGCAGAATAGTTGAAGAACTCCGCTCGCTAAATCAAGAGCATAGGTATATACTTGAAGGCAATTATAAGATCATCTACCGGCAACACAACGACATGGTGTTCGTGACAGATGTTTTTTACGTAAGACAAGATCCAAACATAATTAGAGAAAGACACCAGCAGTAAATTTTACTCCATGTGCAATGCCGACTTCAAGGACTGACAGAATTATGCTCTTTCTATGACGCAATTAAGCGACTGCACCAATAACTTCTCCCGAAGCATTTTTTTTCGCTAATTACATTAAGGAAGGACATAGCAGGATACTCTTTTTATTTTTCTCTGCCACCTTCCACTTTCACCTGCTTACACTATGACTTCCAAAAAAGGACTAAAGGAAAAAATACTTGAAGTAAACGAATATGAGCGGCAGCCTGTGCCGGTGGACAAGCAAAAAGGCCTCAGTAGTTTTATCGGGATGTATGCCGGCGAGCATACTGCCGGTACAGAGTTTGTGATCGGGCCGCTCTTTGTAGCTCATGGAGTAGCCGCCGCCGATCTTCTGGGTGGACTGATTTTGGGCAACCTGCTGGCAGTACTCAGCTGGGCGCTGCTGTGCGCACCCATTGCTACCGCCGAGCGGCTCACCCTCTACTATAAGCTCGAAAAGATTTGCGGTGCAAGATTAGTTACCCTCTACAACCTGGTGAATGCACTAATGTTCTGCTTTCTGGCCGGCTCCATGATAGCCGTATCCGCCACAGCCGTAGGTATTCCCTTTAACATATCCATGCCCAAACTCACCGATATGTACCCCAACAATGTGGCGTGGGTTCTTACGGTGTTCGCGGTGGGGTTGGTAGTTACATTGGTAGCAATAAGGGGCTACAACACCGTTTCCAGATTTGCCAACATAGCCGCACCGTGGATGATCCTGGTGTTTGTAGCCGCCGCTGTGGCTGTGCTCCCAATGGTTGGTGTCACCGGTTTCGGATCGTTCTGGCAGGTGGCCACCGAGGTAATCTGGACGGGCATACCGATGGAGGGGCAGTCGAAATTTACCTTTTGGCATGTAGCGTTTTTTGCCTGGTTTTGCAATATGGCCATGCATATTGGTATGGCCGATATGAGTGTGCTGCGCTACGCCCGTAAGTGGCAATATGGCTTTGCCTCGGCAGCGGGAATGTACGTGGGCCACTTCATTGCATGGATGGCCTCCGGCATTTTATACGCTGTGTACCTCAACCAAACCAGTGTAGTGGCGGAGTTTGCTCCCGGACCAATTGCCTACTACGCCGCCGGCTTTGCCGGAGCCGCCTGCGTGGTAATAGCCGGCTGGACCACCGCCAACCCAACCATCTACCGTGCGGGATTGGCCGTGCAGGCGATCATTCCTTCGGTCAAAACCTGGAAAGTTACCTTTGTAGTAGGCTTAATTACCACCATTGCAGCATGCTTTCCTGCGCTTGTAATGAAGCTACTCGATTTTGTGGCATTATATGGCCTGGTACTTATGCCCATGGGCGCCGTCATCTTCATGGATTTCTATTTCCACCGGCGCTTCAACTTTCGGCCGGAGTATGCCGCCGCAAAAGCAATAAAATTTTACTGGGCACCTGCCCTTTCGTGGGGGCTCACCCTGCTGGCATGCCTGTGGCTCAATATGCAGCTGGGCGTCGAGATATTCTTCCTGGGGCTTCCCGGTTGGTTCATTGCAGCTTTCCTGTACCTTCTCTTCTCCAAACTTCTGCAAAAAAATGAAAACACTTTATAAAACCACGTCCTGGGCTGCCTTAGGGCTTACCATAGTGCCGTCGTTCCTGGTACTTTCGGGCGCCATTCAACCCGACACAAACAAATGGCTAATGCTTGCCGGTTTTGTGCTTTGGTTTGCCAGTGCACCAACCTGGATCGGAAAAGGAAAATAAAGTGTTTGCAAGCTTCGGAACTCTTGCATTCGCAGCTACAATTGCCTGAGCTCTATCCTGAGGGTCACAAAGGCCTTGGTCTCCTTGTAAAGTAGAAAATCACCTGCAACGTTCAGCTCGTCGCCTCTTTTCACATCTTTTACCTGGTCGTTTCCGGTAGAGTAAAAAAGGAATTCTTCAGGCTCCCAATCAATAAATTTCACAGAGGTATATCCAAATAATTCCGGGGTAAGATCGGCTATCGGGGCATCCAACAGAATCTTCTTTAATGACATAGCGGTTGATCTACAAAAACATTTAACTCGATTCGGCTTCAAAATATTGTGAGATGTGAACAACCCGTGGGTATTTCGGCCATTAGAGAAAGAATTGGCTATAATTTTTAGCTTATCGCTTGCTTTAAAACTAATTATTTTAGTAAATTGCTTTGGTTTTATTGATTAGCGCAAACCCCACTTTTATGATAGTCAATTGTGTTTCAATGCCCGAAATTGGTCTTCCTGAAAATTTTAGGAATTTCTCAAGGGTGAGCCCGTTTGGAGACGCCCTGGTGTTCGTCGAAGTCAGCGCCCTGCAATCGAATGGCATACATCTTCCGAGAAACGCAAATGCGCACAACGTCATGGACCCATCTCATCCCCGGTTTCATGAGGTAGTGCCTGTTTGGGTCAGAATAGTAGAAAAGTGCGAGGATGGGTCTTTTCTCGGGTTTCAAACCGATCTACGGTCACGGCCTTTCGGGGTAAAGGTAAGCCCCAACCAGATGTTGAAGTTCTATTCCAGAAAAACGCTTGTAGCTGCTTAACGAAAATACCATGCATCTCGAAGTACTACCTGCCAACAAATACGTACGTGACGTAAACGAGATTGACCCCTCGAGGGTAATGGTAGGCCACGGAATAGGGTTTAGCGCCATTCTTAAGCGCAGGCCTGTTCACCAATCGCCGTCGCAAATCCCGCTGTTTCAGGATTTATTCGAAGGGCTGGCAAAAGAGAAGGAGTCGATGGTGCAGGTAGAGGGATGGGTGGTAGAGGTGCTGCCTGACAACCGCTTTAAAGTAGCGCTGCATCATTTAAAGCTGCACGAACCTCACATTGTGATACACGGGTCGCAGATCGAAACCCATTCCAGCTTTAGAAGAAGCTTAAGAAGGCACATTGCGGCCAATTAATGCAAAGAGACGCCGCCTGCCGGAAAAGAGCAGGGGACCCTGATCTTTGCTACCCTCCTTATCAAAAACCACTACTCACCTTTCTCCGGCCCTTCCTATAAATTGGCATTAATTAGTTCTCGCAGTTTCAATGGGCTTGGAAGAAATATTTTAAATTACAACATTGTAAACGATCGCAATAAGCTACCTATTTAACAGACTATATGTCGATGAGAATGATGAACCGCATGGTTAGCACCCTACTCATGCTCCCGTTCGTTGCCGGCCTTCTTCTTGTTACCGGATGCCAGCCCGAAAAGAATTATCTCAAACTTTCGCCAGGCACACATATTAGTCTTGTCGGCAACAATCTCTGCTCGCGGATGATGAACTACGGGCATTTCGAAACCGAAATGCACCTGCGGTTTCCGGACCATCAGCTGTACATCCGCAATATGTGCGATGGCGGCGATACACCCGGTTTCAGGCCACACTCCGGAAGAAATTCGCCGTGGGCGTTTCCCGGGGCTGAAAAATTTCAGACCAACCTGGCCCAAAACTCTGGTAGCGAGGGGCATTTCGAGACGCCGGACGAATGGCTGAGCCGGCACAAAACCGATGTTATACTTGCTTTCTTTGGCTTTTCGGAATCGCAAGCAGGTGAAGCCGGGGTAGAAAACTTCAAGAATGAACTTGCCGCGTTCATAGAGCATACCTTGGCTCAGAAATACAATGAAATCGACACGCCGCAGCTGGCACTGGTTTCGCCCATCGCTTTCCAGGACTTATCCGCTCAATACGACCTGCCAAATGGCCAAAAAGAAAACCAAAACCTGAAGCTTTATGCCAGAGCAATGGAAGAAGTAGCCAACAAATACGATGTACTGTTTATCAATGCATTTGAGTCCAGTAAGGAGTGGTTTGCTACAGGCGAGCAGCTCACCATCGACGGACTTCAGTTAACTGACGAGGGCTACCAAAAATTTTCAATGCTATTGGCCGACAAAGCCTTTGGCCCGAAAAAAGTAGCGAACGAAAACCTAAGAGCTTCTATACAAAAGGCGGTTCTCAACAAAAACTGGTTTTGGCACAACGACTACAAAATCCCCAACGGTGTGCATGTTTTCGGTAGAAGGTACCGCCCCTTTGGCAATGAAAACTACCCCGAAGAGCTGACAAAAGTACGCCAAATGACTGCCAATCGGGATACGCTCATCTGGAAAACCTTGCGGGGAGAGCGCTACGATTTGGCAGCTGCGGATGCGAAAACGCAGAAGCTAACTCCCATAGAAACAAATTATAAGCTTTCAGACCAGGTACGGTACCTGTATGGGGAGGAAGCAATGCGCAGCTTTGAAACAGCGCCCGGCTACAAGATCGAACTGTTCGCTTCGGAGGAAAACTTTCCCGAACTGGCCAACCCATCTCAAATTGCTTTCGACAACCAAGGGAGGCTTTGGGTGGCAGTAATGCCCACCTACCCGCATTACCGGCCCGGAGACCCAATGCCCAACGATAAGCTCATTATCCTGGAAGATACCGACGGCGACTTTCGGGCCGACAAACTCACAGTTTTTGCCGACAGCCTGCACATTCCGGCCGGCTTTGAGCTCACACCGGAGGGCGTGTATATCTCGCAAGGCACAAATCTGAAACGTTATACCGATACCGACGGGGACGATATGGCCGACAACGTAGAAATTGTTTTGAGTGGATTCGACGATCACGATACACACCATGTAATCAGTGCATTTTGTGCCGACCCCTCCGGTGCCATTATCATGGCCGAGGGAGTATTTCTTCACACAAATGTTGAAACTCCCTATGGCACGGTGCGAGCCACCAATGGCGGCTTCTATCGGTACAGCCCCCAGCGAAAGCACCTCGAACGGACGGCACAACTTTCCATTCCCAACCCGTGGGGCATCGCCTTCGATCAATGGGGACAGGATTTCTTCGCACATACTTCCAGCACTGATGTAAACTGGATGCTGCCAGGCACTATTAAGTCCAAATACGGGGTAGCCAACCCTGGCTCTAAAAACCTGATTGAGGAAAAGCATCGGGTAAGACCTACTTCGGGGCTGGAGTTTGTTTACAGCCGCCATTTCCCCGATGAAGTGCAAGGCGACCTGCTTATTAACAACACGATCGGTTTTCTGGGCACTAAAATGCACCAGCTGGCAGACGACGGTACCGGCTATACAAGCAGGCACCGGCTAGACCTGGTAAAAAGCACCGATCCGAACTTTAGGCCCGTAGATATGGAATTCGCACCGGATGGCTCGCTTTACCTGGCCGACTGGCACAATGTGCTGGTAGGGCACATGCAGCACAATGCACGGGACCCGCTTCGCGACCATGTACACGGCAGAATCTACCGCATCACTTACCCCGCACGGCCGTTGGTTACTCCGCCCAAAATAGACGGTGCCTCCATAGAACAACTGCTCGAAAACCTGAAACTACCGGAATACCGCACCCGCTACCGCAGCAGAAGAGAGCTGAGGGAAAGAAAAACAGATGAGGTACTATCGGAATTACGGAAGTGGACAGCATCTCTCGACACAACCGACCCTGACTACGAGCGGTATCTTTTGGAAGGACTGTGGGTGTCGTGGGGGCTCAACGCCGTAGACACGAAGATTTTGAGAAGGCTGCTAAATGCTGAAAACTATAAAGTGCGTGCGGCCGCCGTGCGGGTGTTGCGATACAGCGGCCATCAGGTGCCGGAGCAGGCCGCCCTGCTCAAAACCGCCGCTGCCGACGATCATGGCCGTGTAAGGCTCGAAGCGTTCGTTGCTGCTTCGTGGCTTGACGACAACTCTGCTAAGGAGATACTGGCTGTTGCCGCCGAAAAACCGCTTGACGATTGGATGGCCAACCAGCACCAGGCCATTCTGGACCACATGGCTCCTTACAAGCCCGATTCTTCAAGCGATGAAGTGTTGCCGCCCATGCTCACAAAAGAAGAACAGGAGCAATTTTTGAAAGGAAAGGAAATCTATCTGCGGGATGGATTCTGCAGTACCTGCCACCAACCGGACGGTAAAGGGCTGGAAGCCGCCGGTTTTCCTCCCCTATCGGGCAACGAATGGGTGCAGGGCAGCGAAGAACGCTTGATAAAAATTACCCTTAATGGCCTGTATGGCCCCATTGAAGTGAACGGCAAAAAGTATCCGGGCCAGGTGCCAATGACGCCGTTTGGGGGCCTCTTAACCGACGATGAAATTGCCGCCGTCTTAACCTACATACGCAGCTCTTTCGGAAACCTGGCAGATGCCGTCTCACCCGAAATGGTAAAGCAGGTAAGGGAAGCCACAAAAAACAAGACCGGGTTCTACACAGCCGATGAGCTACTTAAGCAGCATCCGCATAAAAACGATAATAAACCTGCCACCCAATGAGACAATCCGTTTGTTCAATTTTAACAGCATTGATAACCGGCTACATGGTTTCGTGTACTTCTCCCAAACCTGAAACAACCGCCAAACCGCCTCATATAGTTTTTGTGGTAGGCGATGAAGAATACCGGTCGGAAGAATCAATGCCGATGCTTGCCAAAATTCTGAAAAGAGAATTGGGCGCTAAAATTACACTTTGCTATTCCGTTGATAGCGCCGGTACAGTCGACCCCAACCGCCTCGACCACATTGAGGGGTTGGAAGCGCTGCAAGACGCCGACCTGATGGTGATGTTCACCCGCTTCAGGGCGCTACCAAAAGAAGAGGCCAGGTATATTTTGGACTATGCAGAATCAGGCAAACCAATGGTGGGCTTCAGAACTTCCACCCATGCTTTCCTGTACAAAGACGACTCCAGCATGATGCATCTTAACAATGAGTGGCCCACGAAAGTGTTCGGCCAGCAATGGATTACACACCACGGGCATTTTGAAGACGGCAACGCTCCGCTAACCGCGGTAACACCCTCAGCTGGTGCAAACACGCCGATACTTAATGGCGTGCAACCGTTCGAAGCCTACTCGTGGCTATACCACGTAAATGGTGGCGATTGGCAGCTTTATGGCGACAGCAAGCCATTTCTGGAAGGGCGGGCGTTGCGATCGAATCACGAAGAAGACGGCAGGCTCAACGAGTTTCCTTTAACCAACCCAGTGGCCTGGACCAAAACCTATACAGGAAACAGCGGAAAGACTTCCAGGGTGTTTTTCACCACGCTTGGCCATCCTTTTGATTTCAAGAATGAAAACATGAGAAAGCTGGCCCTGAACGGCATCTACTGGGCTTTGGGAAGAGAAGCTGATATTCCTGAAAATGGAGTAAACGAAAAACTCGCCGCCCCTTATGAACCCAACAACTCCGGCTTCGGAGATCGTTACAAAAAAGGTATGCAGCCGGAGGTGATCAAATAATGAATGTTTGCAAACCGCTTCGGAGCTCCATTGAGCCGGATTGAGGACTTCTAACTTGACCAATAAAAAATTGACATTTTCATTCACCAAAAACAACCCCAATTAAATGCAGATAGCGATACACAACTGGATGCGGGCCGAAACAATAGAAGATACCGTCAACAGAATAGCGGCATTGGGTTACGATTTCCTGGAAATTCAGGGAAGCCCTGAAATATATGATACCAAAAAAGTTAAACGCCTGCTCGACGATGCCGGAATAAAATGCTGGGGGTCGGTTACGCTGATGCTGGAAAAGCGGAACTTGCTTGCCAAAGACAAAAAACAGCGAGCCGACTCGGTGCAATATGTGAAGGATGTGGTACGAATGGTGCGTGAGCTTGATGGCAAAATGGTGTCTGTAGTGCCTTCCACGGTAGGAAAAATAATTCCCGACGGAAAACCCGAAGAAGACTGGCAATGGGCGGTAGAAGGTATGCAGGAAATTTACGAATACTCAGAAAGCGTCGGGATCCAGCTCGGAATTGAGCCAATCAACAGGTTCGAGACCTATTTCATCAACCGGGGCGACCAGGCACTTGCCCTTGCCAAGGCGGTGGGCGAAAACTGCGGCGTTTGCCTCGATACCTTTCACATGAACATTGAGGAAGACGATAGCTACGCTGCCATAAAAAGAGCAAAAGGCAGGCTTGCTGGCTTTCACGTGGCCGACAACAACCGCATGGCGCCGGGTATGGGCAAACTCGACTGGCCCAAAATCATTGCCACGCTAAAGGAAATCGGTTACGACAAGGTGCTGTCAGTAGAGTTCTGTTCGCCGCTCGATCGTACGCCGGCCAACCCCTACCCTAACTCAATCGACCACCACCCGAAAGGGTTAAGTGCAGAGCAAAAGAAGTTCCTGGAAGACCACGGAAGCTCGGCTGTAACTGAAGAATTTTATACCATGCTCACTCGCAAATCCATCGAAACCCTCAGACCATTGCTATGAAGATTGCCAATGTAGAAGCCTTTTGGCTTCGCTGCCCTATAGCTAAAGAAAAACAGCACCGCTCCGACTACGGCTTGCTCACCGACTTCGACATGACGCTTGTGGTTGTAACCACCGACAGCGGCCTGCAGGGATTTGGCGAGGCCAAAGCCGCTGTGGGGTCGTCCGGTTCATGCGCATCTATTGTCAGCTGTGTGGAAAACGAACTGAAGCCCATTCTTGTGGGGCAGGACGCCCGTAACATCTCACGCATTTGGGAAATGGTGTATAATGGCACCCGCGACCACTATGCACTCGACAGAGGTCGGAAATTCCCCATTCTGGGCAGAAGAGGCTTAACCGTCTCCGCCATGAGCGGTGTAGATACTGCCCTGTGGGACCTCAAGGGCAGGGCACTCGGCGTACCGGTAGTTGAGCTGCTTGGCGGCGCCTGTCGCGACAGCATGCCGGCCTATGCTAGCGGCGGGTGGGCCGGTACCGACAAAATCGGGGAGCAATTGCTCGGTTACACGGATAAAGGTTTTGGCGGGGTGAAAATGCGGGTGGGAATAATGGACAACACCGTGCAGGAAAGCATCCGGCGTGTGAGGGCAGCCCGCGAAGCGCTTGGAGACAATATCAAGCTGATGGCCGATGCGCATGGAACCTTCAGCGTGCCCGAAGCCCGGCAGTTTTGTCGTGGTGTGGAAGACTGCAACCTCTATTGGTTTGAAGAGCCGGTCAGTCCCGACAACAAAAAAGGAACCGCTGAGGTGCGTGCGTATACAAGTATTCCTATTGCCGCCGGTGAAAGCGAATACACCGCTTTCGACGTTCGTGACCTGATCGATCTGCGAGCCCTGGATGTGGTTCAACCCGACTCGGCTATTATCGGTGGCATTACCGAGGCTATGCGGGTGTCGCAACTTGCCCATACTTACCAGCTGGAACTGGCACCGCACTGTTGGGGTTCGGCGTTTTCGTTTATGGCCGGGGTAAACGTTGCTTTTGCAGCTCCCTCAGCCGCTATCATCGAGTTTTCGCTGGGCGGCAACCCCATGATGTACGACCTGGTAAAGGAAAAAATTGAAACAAAAAACGGGCAAATCGAGGCGCCCACTTCTCCTGGATTGGGGCTCACTCCCAACTGGGACTTTGTGAAAGAATTCAGGCAAAAAATACGATAACTATGGCAAAAGCAATTGGAATCAATCACGTGGCGTTGATTGTAAAAAATCTGGAGGAAACCAGTGAGTTTTATGAAAAAGAGCTGGGGCTGGAGGTCATTCCGGCGTTTTTGTTCGACTACCCTACAGCCTTTTTCAAGATCAACGCCACACAGCAGCTGCACCTTACCGAGTGGGACGACGTTTACTCCTTTCGGGGGCATGTATGCCTGCAGGTCGACGATATCAACACCATTTTCTGGCGCATGAAAGAACTCGGCGTTATCGATACCGGCCCCTGGGGCAAAGTCCGTCAGCTCCCCGATGGCCCCATACAAATGTTTGTGCGTGACCCATCGGGCAATCTCGTCGAGCTTTCCTCAGCACCCGGAACGGCCATTGACCCGAAAATTTTTGAAGACGAACTCTTTCAGGAAGGGATCTACGTATCTGGCAGAAACGATTTCCGGGGATACAAATCCAAAGACGCCACCCTATACCATAAGTGACCAATGCAAAATATCCTGCTGTTAGAAACAGTGGCAGATGAAGCCCTGCACATTCTCCAAAATGCCGCCGATGTCACCGTTTTGCCTGCCTATGAACCAGGGTTTGACAAGGAAATTTTGTCTTCGTCTCCGCCGGACGCCATTATAACCCGGGGAAAAGGGCAGGTAAATCAGTCTCTGATTGATGCATGCCCGCGGCTACAGGTTGTTGGCAGGTGTGGCGTAGGGCTCGACAATATCGACGTGCCATACGCAACCTCCCGGGGAATCAAAGTGATAAATGCTCCCGGCTCCAATGCGCAAACAATTGCCGAGCATACAATGTCGCTGATGATGGCCCTGCAACGCAACCTGTACCGGTCTATAGCCGAAGTAAAAGCTGGTAACTGGGCGTGGCGCAACCAATTCGAAGGGGATGAAATTTACGGCAAAACACTGGGCATACTCGGGCTCGGAAATATCGGTAAGAAGGTAGCTGCCATGGCCACGGCTTTTGGCATGAAGGTTATCTACCACGACAAATCGGCTAACGACGCCGTGTACACCCATCGGTCGTTCGAGCAGCTAATAGCCGAGGCGGATGTCATCACGCTGCATCTGCCGCTCCTGGCCGACACAAAAGAGCTGATCGACCGGGCAGCACTCAGGAGCATGAAGCGCACTGCACTACTCATCAACACGGCCCGTGGCCAGATTATTGACCAAAAGGCATTGTACGAAGCGCTGAGAGAAGGAACGATCGCCGGCTTTGCTGCCGATGTGCTTACGGAAGAGCCTCCTGCCGAAGACGACCCCCTGCTTACCCTACCTAATGTGCTCATTACTGCTCACGTGGGTAGCCTAACCGCCCGAACCTACACCAAAATGTGCGTCGATACAGTGAACAACATTCTGGCGATCCTTAGAGGGGAACAGCCGGATGAAAACTGCATTTTCAACAGAAAGGAATTAACGACCCAATAAATTACAGATTTCTATCGTCGCTCATAGCACATGTGATGACTTCGCTTGTCAGAACGGCAACTCATCGTCCCCTTTTGGCTCCCACCCTTCCATTCCACCATCATCTCCCATTTCCTCATTCAGCCGGCGGCATTCGCAAAACTCCGGAGGGAAAACGCATTCATCTATGGCATATACGCAATAATCCAGGTGAATTTCGCCGCTTCCCACATACACATGCTCATCGTCCCAGTGCGCCCTCAGCAATGTGTAACAAAGTCGTTCGGGTAGCCCTTCGGGAAAATCGGGGACGAAATGGTAGGCAAGAAGGAGGGCTTTTAACTCTTCGTACAGCCTTGCCAGCTGGTCGTCGGTAAGCCGCTCCGCCGGCGGAAGCTGAATCGTTTCAATCCCCACAATGGCCGAAAGTTTTTCCTGCGGGCCATGAAGATACCGCTCTATATCTGCGAATTCCTCCAGTTCTTCGGGGTCGTCGGCATCGCTAAATGTCCACAGCGGATCGGGTTCTGGCACATTTCTGGCAGCCTCACGCAGGTCTTCTACCAATTGCTGAAGATATTTTTCCATGCTTCGAGGTTTGTGGTGGCGTCTTTCGGTTCAAGGTTGAGATTTAAAATAAGCATTATTTTTGAAGAAGCGCAACCCGCATTTCGGCCTGAAAGCCCCAGCATTTCCGGAGCTTTCGCGAGAGGCCACGCAAATGAGAAAATGTGTTTGCTAATTGGCTCTCATCCTCCACAGCTTTTCCGTTTCCCCCACCTTTTTCCGGGATCAATCCGAAAACCTGTGGAGCAAAAGTTAAAAAGGATTTTCTTTGCCGGAA
>CBFGTI010000086.1:0-23932 GCA_965651695.1 uncultured Imperialibacter sp.
TACCAAAGCGAATTCGACTCACTTCCGGAGCGGATTACCCAGCGGGCTCCCGAAAATAGCCTGATCATTGTTTATCCCGCACAGTAATAGCCTTGAAGGCCTTTGGCGTTGAATCCGGTTTGTTTTTAATATCAAATTTGGCAAATTGGATCTCGCATAACGTAATGAACCAATTAGTTTTACCTGAATCAATTAATTAATGAAAAAGAAATACCTCCTTATTCTCACATGCCTTTCTACCAGTCTCTCTATAATGGCGCAGCAGGGCGATCCTAAGCTAACGGAAGTATGGGAGCCTGTGCCCCCGGTGGTTACGCCCGGCACTTCGTTTTCTGACGCCCCCTCTGATGCTATTGTGCTCTTCGACGGCAAAGATCTCAGCGAGTGGGTTTCTACCAAAGATCCCTCAAAGCCGGCCGGGTGGATGGTGGCCGGAGGCACGTTTACAGTAGAAAAGTCTCATGGCAATATCCAGACGAAGCGGGAATTCACCGATTACCAGCTGCACCTCGAGTGGTATATTCCTCATGGCATTACCGAAACAGGACAAAGCCAGGGCAACAGCGGCTTATTTCTCGCTTCTACCGGTCCCGGCGACGATGGCTATGAAATCCAGATTCTCGACTACTACAAAAATAAAACCTACGCCAATGGCCAAACAGCCAGCATATACAAGCAAGCCATTCCTCTTGCCAATGCCTGCCGCCCCCCGGGCGAATGGCAAACGTATGACATTGTATGGACTGCCCCCCGGTTTAACGACGACGGCTCCGTAAAAAGCCCTGCGCGGATTACCGCTTTTCACAACGGCGTGCTGGTTCAAAACAACTTTGAGCTGAAAGGGCAAACGGTGTACATCGGGCAGCCGGCCTATAAAAAACACGGCGCTTCGCCCATCAAGCTTCAGGCACATGGCGACCCCAGCAAGCCTATCAGCTTCAGAAATATCTGGGTTAGAGAGTTGTAAAAGTTTTTAGTTTAAAGTTACTAGTGTCCGGTAAAAATTGGCAACGGCAAATTGATCGCTATACAAATCTCCAAGGAGAGTAGCGCCCGTTCAGGAGGGAAGCCGGAGAATTTGGCGGGCGATGCGTGAAAAGGCCTTGAGCGTTTAAATTCTCCTTGATTTTTCGGTCCGCCGATGCGGCCTACTTTTTATCAAGAAAAAACGGTCCGCCGCCGCGGTAGGAGCCCGTCTGGCTCGAGGACGAAAGCCGGGAAAGTAACAAAAACCTGAAAGTAGCAGTCATCTTTTCGAGAGAGCTGGGAAAACCCGTAAAATAGACAACCGAAGGCAGTTTTAAGAAGATAATGGAATTTCCCCGGACAATTGTGGTTCAAAGTTTAAAGTTTTCAGAGTAGAAGAAACTGGCTCTTGTGGTTTTAAGTTTCGGAAACGCAAGCTGCATAGCAATAAATGATATACCTTTTGAACATAACTACTTCAACAATGCATAGAATTATCCTTAGCTTCCTCGGTGTAACAATGGCCTTTACCGCCGTTGCGCAGGAGGGTGTTGAGCCGGGAAAAGACCCTAAAACCACTGAAATATGGGATCCGGCAGTAAAGAAAATTACACCCGGTGCTTCTTACGGGGCACCCCCTTCTGATGCAATTGTGCTTTTCGACGGGAAAAACCTCGACAAATGGGAGTCTGCAAATGGGGGAGCAGCAGCATGGACGGTGGCCGATGGCGCCATGACAGTGGTAGGCGGCAAGGGAGACATCCGCACCAAAGATTTATTCGGCAACTTCCAGCTGCATATTGAATGGCGAAGCCCATCGCAGGTACAGGGCGAAGGACAGGGGCGCGGCAATAGCGGCATTTTTCTGCAGGAAAGATACGAAGTGCAGGTGCTCGACAGCTACGAAAGCCGTACCTATGCCAACGGACAGGCCAGTAGTATTTACAAGCAAACCCCCCCGCTTGTAAATGCCACCAGGGGGCCGGGCGAATGGCAAACCTATGACATCATTTACACAGCGCCGGTTTTTAATGAAAAAGGAGAAGTGATTCACGGAGCAAAAGTAACCGTGTTGCACAATGGCGTAGTTACCCAAAACGCCACCAACATATGGGGCGGCACCGAGTACATAGGCCTGCCCACTTACAAAGTGCATGGTAAAGCACCGCTACGGCTGCAAGACCATGGCAATCCAGTGAGCTACAGAAACATCTGGATCAGGGAAATGTAAGGAGGATGTTGTGATGTTTAACGTTTAGGAGTTTAAGGTTTGCTGCTCCAACTTTAAACTGTAAACTCTTAAACTTTAAACCTGTGTCAAACGCCGGTGTAATTGAAAGGGCTGATCTGCTTCAGCTCTTTTTTTATGTCCGCTGCCACATCCAATTGATCAACAAACGCATGGATACTATCCCTGGTTATTTTCGTGTTTTTTCGGGTCAGGTCTTTCAGTGTTTCGTACGGATTGGCAAAGCCTTCTCTCCTCAGCACGGTTTGAATAGCTTCCGCCACCACTGCCCAGTTGTCTTCCAGGTCGGCATTCAACGCTTCCTGGTTCAGTTCCAGCTTACGAATGCCCTTCAATAGCGAAAGCAGTGCTATATAGCTGTGTGCAATGGGTACGCCCACATTTCTCAGCACAGTAGAATCGGTAAGGTCTCGCTGCAGGCGGCTTATGGGAAGCTTGGCTGAGAGGTGTTCGTATATGGCGTTGGCGATGCCCAGGTTGCCTTCGGCATTTTCGAAGTCGATAGGATTAACCTTGTGTGGCATAGCCGAAGAGCCGATTTCCCCCTCCTTTATTTTCTGCTTAAAGTAGTTCATGCTTACATACTGCCACACGTCCCGTGAGAAATCGATAAGAATGGTGTTTATGCGTTTTAGCCCATCAAACAAAGCAGCCAGGTGATCGTAGTGTTCAATTTGCGTGGTAGGGTGGCTTCTTTTTAAGCCGAGTGCGTCGTTTACAAAGCCGTTGGCAAACGCAGCCCAATCGTGCTTGGGAAAAGCTACATAATGCGCATTTAAGTTGCCTGTAGCACCACCAAACTTAGCTGCAAACGGCACCTGTCGCAGCAAGTGCAGTTGCTCTTCGAGCCTTACCTGAAACACCCGTATTTCTTTGCCCAACCGGGTAGGAGAGGCCGGCTGCCCATGGGTTTTGGCGAGCATGGGCACGTCGTCCCACATACTGGCCATCATGGCGAGAGACGAAACCACTTCATCCAGCTTTGGCAAATATTCCCTCTGCAGCGCTTCCTTAAGCGACAGCGGTATCGCGGTGTTGTTTATGTCCTGCGAAGTAAGCCCAAAGTGGATGTATTCTTTAAAAGCCGACAAACCGGCGGCATCCATTTTCTCTTTTATGAAGTACTCTACCGCTTTTACATCGTGGTTGGTGGTTTTTTCAATTTCCTTGATCCGGAGCGCCCCTTCTTCTGTAAAATTGAGATAGATGTCCCGCAAGCGGTCAAACTGCTCCTGGGGAAAGTTTTTCAGGGCAGGCAACGGAATGCGGCACAACGCAATAAAATATTCGACCTCTACCAGCAACCGGTAGCGGATAAGGCCGGCTTCCGAAAAATACGGGGCCAGCATTGCAGTTTGTTTCCTGTACCTGCCGTCAACAGGCGAAATTGCCGATAAATGAGTTAAATCCATGATCAAAAAAAGAGAAGGGGCAAAAGTACGGAATTCTGAGAAGAAATAGCCATAAGGAGCGCCATACCCAACGGACCGGCGTGGAACGATGAATAAGGCGATCAAATAGCGAAATGCGCATTGCCAAAAGGTAGAGGTTATTCCATCGCTCCGGCGAACCGGTGGCCGCAGAAAACAATGTTATACACATGAACTGTGGTTGAAATGCCCGGAAAGCTGGTTAAATAGAGAATGCTGTTCTGACCCTATTTGAGGAATCACCTCAAATCCTGGTGACCAAATTCAAATCCACAAAAATCTTAGGATTCACCACCTTTAGCGCGTCAATAAATTCACCTTCTCTGGCGGGTGTGATTAAGGCTTCTCCTCCCCGGTAGGCCAGCTTCAACTTTTTGAAGGAAGGTCCGGAGGAAGAATTTCTTAACTCATAGCTTCGCTGGATACTTAGGATATCGGTAATGGGGAGAATCCTTTCCTTCAAAGGCCCCATTTTGCAGATCAGGTTTCCCCCCTCAATAACGTATCGTGCACCAAACCAGACAAAGCCGAAAAGCGATAAGATTAATACCCAAATGGCTATTGGCACCGGATTGAAGTGATTGATGAATGGAAGACCCAAAAGAAAATAAATGCCTCCCAGAAGCGTCAGAAACAACATTCCCACGAGTGGATCTTTTCTTGAAGGGAAACGCTTTCTCATTTTAATAAGACGTTTTCCGTTAAAATACCACCCCAATAACTAATAACCAATTCCGGATAACTTATACCTCGAAATAGGCCTTCAGCGGCTCCCAGTAGTAATCGGTCCATCCCTGGTCTATGGCATCAGCCACCTCTTCGGGCACGCCAAGGTGCTTAAAGGTAAGGAGTGTACCCCCCGGCACAATACTGAGCTCGTAAATCACAGTTGAGAAGTGGTCTTCCGGCCAGCCGTCTTCATCAGCTTGCCAGGTTTGCACAATCTTCTTTCCATAAGCAAGCTCTACGTTTTCACCAAAGCAGTACCCATCAAAGGCGCTGTGTTCTCCGCCAGGTTTACCATCGTTTTCGGCGGGAGCTCCAGTAAAATCAGCATGTTTTTTTGCGTTCACTATGGCTTCGTAGACTTCATTAGGGCTTGCCTTGAAAATCACTTTGTGGAGTAAATCACGGGTTTCCATTATCATGTAAAATGAGCTGGAGGATCAGTTAATATAATTTAGGATTTGTAATTTTAATAAAGGGGCGAAATTTATGAAAAGCTTTCAAACCTTTGCAAGATGTGGCGAACGGAACTTAAAATTTTCTCTTCAATGTGCCGGCAGTAGTGCGTGTGCACCTGAGGCCTGCGTTAAACAAACAGTCAATCGTTATAATGAAGATAACAATATGCTTTTTATTATCCATGCCCGTATGCCTTTTGTAACTAAATTGAATTGAAATTTATGAATAAACTCGAGAACAGAAGGACGCTTGTGACGGGCGGAGCCCAGGGAATTGGAAAGGGCATTGCGTCGGCTTTTATGAGCGAAGGGGCAAAAGTGATGATTGCCGACTGGGACGAGGAAGCTGGCAAGGAAACGGTTGAAGAGCTGGCGAAGGAATATGGTAAGGGAAAAGCCTTCTTTTTCAAATGCAACGTGGCAAAGGAGCAGGATGTGATGCAGTTGGTTGACAAGGCTGTGACCCAATTGGGAGGCCTGGATGTGCTGGTGAATAACGCCGGATTGTCGGAGTTTAAGAACCTGTTGGAAATTTCGGTGGCTGAATTTGACAGGGTAATTGGGGTAAACCTCCGCGGAGCCTTTATGCTTGCAAAGTATACTGCCCCTTACCTGATTGATAGTAAGGGCGCCATACTCCATATTGCCAGCACACGGGCTTTAATGTCTGAACCCGACTCAGAAGCCTACGCTGCCAGCAAGGGCGGCATGCTGGCCCTGACCCACGCATTAGCCATAAGCCTTGGCCCGGATGTGCGGGTAAATGCCATAAGCCCGGGCTGGGTAGAGGTGGGCGACTGGAAGAAGACCAGTGCCAGAAAGAAACCCCAACATTCGGAAGCGGATAAAAAACAACATCCGGTGGGGCGGGTAGGCACTCCTGAAGATGTGGCCAGTGCAGCGGTTTTTTTGTGCAGTGCAGACGCTGGCTTCGTTACAGGGCAAAATCTGATAATAGACGGCGGAATGACCATGAAGATGATTTATGCGGATTGACGACAAAAGGATTTCCAGTAGCTTGAAAAAGGCAAACAATGTGCCCCCGCCAATCAAAACAAGCACGGGTATCAAAAACAACTGAAGCCTTTCCATCACCGAAAGCCGGTCTTCCATTACGGAAAGCCGCTTTTCCGACAGTTCATTGGTATGGATCAACTCAGATAATAAAAGCGCTAGCTGGTTCACTCTTTGTTTCTCGTCCATTTCTGAGAGTTTAAACAAAAAATAAATCCAAAAAAATTCAGGATTGCGTGTCCTGCTTCTCAAAAAATCTCAAAAGTCTCATCACATAGGTTGTAAGCTCTTCCGAAAGGCGCACATCAACCAACACCTCCCGCAGGTGTTCTATAAACACCTCTCTTTCTTCAGGGGCTTTGTGAAGCGGCGTTTTCTCTATCATTTCCACAAGCGATCCCATCGTTTCGTTCACAAGCTTTCCATCCATCAAAATATGCCTGATCTGCAGCAAGTGCTTGTACTCGGGTAATACAGGCATTTTTGCCAACTTTTGCTTCAGTTCAAACTCAGTCCAGGGGCGGGTCAATACTTTGTCCATACAAATATCCTTTCTCCCTAAATCTACCCCTTTTTCGTTTAGCGGGACTTGTCTTTATCTTAAATTCGATAACTTAAAATTCAAGACACTCATTTCCAATAAGTTATAGAGTTAACTAAAAAATTTAACCAAATAGTTAAACCATTCAGTTAATTTATGCGTAAGTTTGAAGCATGACAAAGGATGTAAGCACAGAAAAGAGAATTTTGAAGGCGGCAAGAGAGGTGTTTGTACAGCAGGGAATGAAAGGCGCCCGCATGCAGGAGATTGCCGATAGGGCAGGCATAAACAAGGCATTGCTGCATTACTACTTTCGGTCAAAAGATGCTCTTTTCGAAAGGGTTTTTACTGAGACACTCCAGGTAAACGCCCCGGTACTGTTTGGGGTAATGACGAAGGACCTGCCGCTGAAGGAAAAGCTGGCAGAGTTTACCCAGCTGTATATTGAAGTGATGCGGCAAAACCCCTTTATGCCGCTCTTTATCATCAATGAAATATCGCAGAACCCCGGCAAGTTACTGGGCAAAATTGGCCCGCATGCCGCTGTGGTGGTAGGTAAGCTACGCCAGCAATTGGAGGAGGAGGCAGCAAAGGGGAACATCAGGCAAGTAGAACCGATTGACCTGGTGAGTGCCATCATGGGCATTTGCATCTTTCCTGTGCTGGTAAAGCCCATTTTGCAACCGCTCTTCGGTCTTGACGCCGACGGATACAACACCTTTCTCGACCGACGGAAAAAGGAGGCTCCCCAAATAGTGTGGGATTATTTAACAAGTGGATTATAAACAAAAGCGTATGAAACGGCTTTTTCTTACATTTTTAGTCAGCTCCGGGTGGTACTCTTGTTATCCACAGGAGCTTAGCTTGCAGGAATGCATCGGGCTGGCGCTGCAGAACTCTCCTCTGGATGGGCAAACCGGCCTCTATGAGGAGCTGGCCAGCGCCAAAGTTGAGCGGATTGGCACGGCTTTGATGCCACAGGTCTCGCTCAATGCGCAATGGAGCTATCAGTCCGATGTTTTTGCACTGCCCTTTAGCCCTCCGGGCACCGATGTGCCGCAAATTCCTAAAAGCCAGTACCAGGCGACTGTGGGCATCGAGCAAAGTATTTTCGATGGCGGAATGGTGCGGCAGTCGAAGGAAGCGGCCCGTCGGGAATTTGAAGTTAACCGCCACAAAACAGAAACCGATTTGTACAAGCTGAAAGAAGGAGTAGCCGCCTTGTACTTTGGAATACTGAGGGCACAGGAAACACAAAAAAACCTCGAAAATGCCAGGAAAACGCTTTTGGAAAGAAAAAAAGAAGTAGATGCGGGGTACAACAACGGCATCCTTTTGTTAAGCGACAAGGCATCTTTCGAGAAAGAAATTCTTTCGCTTGAGCAGCAGCTTATATCGGTGGCAGCGGATAAAGAGGCATTGTTGGCGATGCTCGCCGATAAACTGGGGCAGCCACTCGGGACGGGTGTTGAGTTGGCAGTGCCGTCGTACGAAACACCCGAACAGGCTGCGGAAACAAGCCGCCCTGAGGTTAGCTACCTTGCCGGGCAGCAGATGCTTATCAACCAAAACACCCAAATTTTAAAAGCCAGGGGAAAGCCTAAACTAAATGCCTTTGCCCGGGGTGGGGCAGGTAGCCCTAACCCCTACAACTTCTTTGAAACGGACCTTAGCGGGTTTTACGTAGCGGGTGTGCGGCTATACTGGACCGTTTTCGATTGGGGTGCCAATAAGCAGGAGCAGCAGGAGCTTCTGATCCAGGAAAAAATACTGGAGACCAACCGGCAGGATGTGCTGCGGCAGTTCGAGAACGGCATGTTGCAATGGCGACAAAAATGGGAAGCGGCCGAAGAAATCATTAGCCGCGATGCCCAAATAGTAAAGCTGCAGGAGTCGATTGTAAGCGAGTACAGCTTACGGCTGGAGGGCGGCACAATCACCTCGGCCGACTACATAGCGGCGCTCGACCAGCTCACCCGGGCCAAAACCACAGCCCGTATGCACGAAATAGACCGTGTATGGTACCAGGTTCAGTATTTAACGCTCATCGGAAAACTTTAAGATATGCAACTTTTTAAAATCACTTTCGGCTTTCTGCTTTTGCTCAGCATGGCGGGTTGCCAACCGGACGAAGCTGTTTCGGATGCGTACGGGAATTTTGAAGCCACGGAAATAATGGTTTCGGCCGAAGCCACGGGCAAGCTGGTGCGGCTAAACGTGGAGGAAGGCAAAGAGGTGGCGGCAGGAAGCGCATTGGGGCTTGTGGATACATCGTCGCTTTTCCTTAAGAAGAAGCAGCTGGAACTAACCAAGCAGGCCATCCGCAGCAAGCTCCAGAACGAAAAAGTACAGATCGACCTGCTGCTTACGCAAAAAGAAAACCTTGAGCGGGAGATAAAGCGAATCGACAAACTTTTTGAACAGGGGGCAGCTACCGCCAAACAGCGCGACGACCTGCACGGCGAGCTGCAAGTTATTAATAACCGCATCGAATCTACCAAAAGCCAGCTGAGCACCGCAAACCGGGGGCTGCTTGCCGAATTGGCGCCTCTTGAAGCGCAAATTGAACAGGTTGATGATCAAATCAGAAAGAGTACTATCAGCAGCCCGGTAGGGGGTACGGTACTTTCCAAATATGCAGAACAGGGGGAAGTGGTGGCTTACGGCAAGCCGCTGTTTAAGGTGGCAGACATGCGACAGCTGATTCTTCGGGCCTACGTAAGTGCTCCCCAGCTGTCGGCTATTCAGGTAGGCCAGAAGGTGAAGGTATTTACCGATATGGCCGATGGAAACCTGGCGGAGTCGGAGGGTACAATATCGTGGATTTCGCCTGCTGCGGAGTTTACGCCAAAAGTTATTCAAACCCGTGAAGAGAGGGTGAACCTGGTGTATGCAATAAAAGTAGTGGTGCCCAACAGCGGTACCTTAAAAATAGGAATGCCAGCAGAGATAAAGTTTTAAAGCCATGGAAAAAGAAAATGCGATAGTTGTAAACAAGCTGGTGAAAACCTATGGCCATATAGAGGCGCTTAGGGAAATTTCGCTGCAGGTTAAAAAGGGGGAGTTGTTCGGGGTTATCGGACCCGATGGTGCCGGCAAAACATCACTTTTCCGGATACTGGCCACCCTCCTCTTGCCCGACAGCGGGCAGGCCACGGTGCTGGGAATGGACGCTACCAAAGATTACGCCGCGGTGCGCCGGCGAATGGGATACATGCCGGGGCGCTTTTCCCTTTACCACGACCTCAGCATCGAGGAAAATATCGAGCTGTTCGCCTCAATCTACGGCACCACACTGGAGGAAAACTACGACAACATCAGAGACATATATCATCAGATAGAGCCATTTAAGAAGCGGAGGGCCGGACAGCTTTCCGGGGGCATGAAACAAAAGCTGGCCCTGTGCTGTGCACTGGTTCACCACCCGGAGATTCTTTTTCTGGATGAACCAACCACAGGCGTAGATGCTGTTTCAAGGAGCGAATTCTGGGAAATCCTCCAGATGCTTAAGAAAAAGGGTATGACGATTCTGGTTTCGACGCCGTATATGGACGAGGCCAGTTTGTGCGATAGGGTAGCGTTGATGCAGGATGGAAGAATTCTTTCGGTAGATACGCCGCAAAGAATTACGGAGGCCTACGCTTATTCGTTGCTGGCCGTGAAAACCTCCGACAAATATGAAATGCTATCCAGCCTCAGGTTGCTGGAAGAAGCTACCCTGGTTTATCCTTTTGGAGAAAACATCCATGTTGTTTCCCGGAAAGGAAAGCTCCCCGAAACCGACCTTTCAAATTATTTAAAAAACCAGGGGCTCAGCAATTGGGAAATAGTACCCGTATCGCCCGACATTGAAGACTGCTTTATTGCATTAATGAATCAACCCGTGGTAGCATGAGTGCCCGCATTATTGACGTAGAAAATCTGGTAAAGAAATTTGGCTCGTTTACAGCGGTTGATTCTATTTCCTTTGATGTGAAGGAGGGCGAGATCTTTGGTTTTTTGGGGGCAAACGGGGCCGGTAAAACCACGGCTATGAAAATGCTGTCAGGATTGCTCAGTCCCACCTCAGGCAAGGCTTCGGTGGCCGGGTTTGACGTTTTCCGACAACCAGACAAAATAAAAGAGTCGATCGGCTACATGAGCCAGCGCTTTTCGCTCTACGATGACCTTACCGTGAATGAAAACATACGCTTTTATGGTGGCATTTACGGACTGAAACGCAGGCGGGTTATAGAAAAGGCAGAAGTGCTTGTGCAAAGGCTCGGGCTGCACGAAGTACAGAAAAACCTTCTCAAAGACCTGCCACTGGGCTGGAAGCAGAAGCTTGCTTTTTCGATAGCCATATTGCATGATCCTAAAATCGTTTTTCTCGATGAACCAACCGGTGGGGTAGACCCAGTAACCCGGCGGCAATTTTGGGAGATGATATACGAGGCGGCGCACGAGGGCATCACCGTGTTTGTTACTACGCACTATATGGACGAAGCCGAATATTGCAACCGCATTTCAATGATGGTAGACGGCAGGATTGAGGCACTCGATACGCCGGAGGGCTTAAAGAAAAGATATCGTGCCGCATCAATGAATGAGGTTTTTCTGAAAGTTGCCAGACCGCAGGTGAGTTTGCAGTAGGCAGTAGGCAGCGGTAGTAGGCAGTCAGGGAGGGAGCAGGAGCCTAAGGCGGGAGGCAGGAAGTAGTGGAACTTAAATTGCTGTGTCGCGAAATTGACTCAAATGAGCCGTCGACCATCGTCGGTGGTCTGTCGACTTTAGAAGAACGAAAATGAATCAAAAAAACGAAATACAACTATCGACCATCGACTATGGACCATTGACTTTTAAGAAACAAATGATCACTCGACTCAAATGTGCCGTCGACCATCGTCGGTGGTCTGTCGACTTTAGAAGAACGAAAATGAATCAAAAAAACGAAATACAACTATCGACCATCGACTATGGACCATTGACTTTTAAGAAACAAATGATCACTCGACTCAAATGTGCCGTCGACCATCGTCGGTGGTCTGTCGACTTTAGAAGAACGAAAATGAATCAAAGAACTAAATGTAACTATCGACCATCGACTACGGTCTATCGTCTCCTACGCCATCGACCATCGACTACGGTCTATCGTCTCCTACGCCATCGACCATCGACAATGGACTATTGACTTGCAAATGAAACGACTAAGAGCACTCATACGAAAAGAGTTTTACCACATTTTCCGCGATAAGCGAACACTGCTTATTCTGTTCGGAATGCCCGTGGTGCAGATACTGCTCTTTGGCTATGCCATTACCAATGAAATAAAAGATGCGCATGTGGCAATTTGGGATCAATCGCGGGACCCGCTGTCGATAAGGCTAACTGAAAAGCTTTTGGCCTCAGGCTATTTTTTACCCGATGGGCAGGCACAAAGCAGGGAAGAGGTAGAAATGCTTTTTAAGCAAGGCAAAATAAAAATGGCTGTTATCATTGAAGCGGGTTTTGCACGAAAACTGCAGCACGAAGGAGCTGCATCCGTACAACTGCTGGCTGATGCCACCGATCCTAATACTGCCAACACACTGGTAAATTATGCTACGGCTATCATCCAGGATTTTCAGCTTGAAATAAGCCAACCGAACCCGGCGCCACTGCTGGTAAATGCCGAAGTGCGAATGCAATACAACCCCAGCCTCAAGGGCGTGTTTTTGTTTGTCCCGGGCCTAATTACCATTCTCATGATGCTCGTGTCGGCCATGATGACCTCCATATCCATTGCAAGGGAAAAGGAAATGGGCACCATGGAAGTTTTGCTGGCGTCGCCTATGAACCCCGGCCAGGTTATTGTCGCTAAGGTTGTTCCCTATTTCGCACTGGCGTTTCTCGATGCCGTGGTGGTGCTGCTCCTGGGGCGGTTCGTATTTGGCGTGCCTGTGGTGGGCAGCGTGCCCCTGCTGCTTGCCGAAATTATGTTGTTTATCATCATGGCCCTGTCATTAGGCATTCTTATTTCCACGGTGGCCCGAACCCAGCAAACCGCGCTGATGATGTCGCTAATGGGGCTTATGCTACCTACAATACTGCTTTCGGGCTTTATTTTTCCTATCGAAAACATGCCGTGGCCTCTGCAGGCTATTTCACACATTATACCGGCCCGCTGGTTCATTGTTATTGAAAAAGCAATTATGCTGAAGGGGCTGGGAATCGCTTATTTCTGGAAGGAGACACTCATTCTTCTGGGGTTCACCATTTTCTTCATAGGTGTAAGTATCAAAAAATTCAACGTCAGACTGGGCTGATTATGAGGATCATATTTCACATCGTGAGAAAGGAGTTTCTGCAAATATTCAGAAACAAAACCATGTTGCCGATACTGTTCATAATGCCCGTGTTGCAGCTTATCATCCTTTCGTATGCTGCCGACTTCGAGATCAAAAACCTGAAGGTGTATTGGATCGACTTCGACCAGAGCAGTGCAAGCCGCCAGCTATACCGCGACCTCACGGCCTCGGGATATTTTAAGATCGCCGGCGTGGGTTTTAGCGCAAGTGAATCCGGCGCTGCCCTGGATAGAGACGAGGCCGACCTGGTAATAGAGGTGCCTGAAGGGCTGGAGAGGGCAATGGTGAGAAGGGAACCGCAGTCGCTGAGGGTAACGGTAAATGCCATCGATGGCACAAAGGCAGGCTTGGCGAGTTACTATTTCAGCCGGATTTTGGGTGTTTACAACCAACGACAAGCGAGTGATTTGCAGATGCAGATCGTGTCACTGTCTGCTCCGCCCCAACCCAAGGTGGTTAATGTTGAATCTTCCTTTTGGTTCAATCCGGAGCTCAACTACAAAACATTTATGGTGCCGGGCATCCTGGTGTTGCTGGTAACGATGATAGGCGCTTTTTTGAGCTCGATGAACATAGTAAGGGAAAAAGAAATTGGCACGATTGAACAGATAAATGTAACGCCCATTAAGAAACATCAGTTTATAATCGGCAAGCTTCTGCCCTTTTGGGTACTGGGCCTGGTGGTACTGTCTATTGGGTTTTTAGTGGCATGGCTGGTATTCAATATTCCTTTTGTGGGCAGTATCTGGCTGATTTACGGGTTTGCAGCTGTATATCTGCTGCTTGTGCTTGGTTTTGGGTTGTTAATCTCCACAGTTACCGAAACGCAGCAGCAGGCGATGTTCCTGGCCTGGTTTTTCCTGGTTATTTTCATACTGATGGGGGGGCTTTTTACCCCGATAGAAAACATGCCCCGATGGGCGCAAACCATCACGTTATTTAATCCGATACGGTATTTCATCGAGTTCGTGCGCCTTGTAATGTTAAAAGGTGCAGGGTGGAAGGAGACGCAGTTCTTTTTTGCAGTGATCGCAGGCTATGCACTTTTAATGAATGCGCTGGCAGTGTGGAATTACCGGAAGACGGGGTAAATATCGGACTTTACATACAAAGGGCGGGCGGCAATACCAGTTATTTTAGATTAGCGTCCCTTAATATTGAATTCAAAGTCCCTGTGGGAATATCTTTACTATGAATCGGAACAATTACAATTTTATTTCCAGGCTTCTTGTAGATGGCATGACTGCCCGATTGTCGAATAAAAACAAAGCCTTCGCCCTCTAATAGCTTAATTAATTCCTTTGGTTTCACAGAGAAAGGTCCAGCGACTTTTTGGTTAATTGTTCTTCTATGAGAATTTCAAGATATAAATTGACAGCGTCTTTTAAATTTTCTATTGCCTCTTTCACTGTTTTGCCATGTGAATGGCATCCTGGCAATTGAGGGCACCACGAATGAAATTCTTTTCCGTCTCTTTCTATTTCGAACGATAAATTAAGATTCTCCATATTTTAGTAAATCAAGATACTAAGATAATCATTACTCATTACAACAAATGACCCAGGTGCCTCTCCTCGTCAATATCAACAGCAGCTTCAGGCAAGTGATAAATCATTTTTTCCGCTTCGCCCATTTGCGATAACACTTTTCTGGCGCCTTTATCTCCCTCCACAGCTAGTAGTTTTTGAAAATAAGACTTGGGAAATATAGCGGGCACTCCCTCAATCTCCGAATATGCCGCGGCTATCGCCTTTTCTGGATTTTCTCTCCAGCGTTTTACCATCTCCCGTAAATGAATATGGCTAACATATGGCTGATCTGCCAACAGGAAGAAAGCGGCTCCTGTACCTGAAAACAACGCTCCCAGTCCGGCTTTCACCGAACTGCTCATGCCGCTTTCAAAAGAAGCATTAAAAGCCTCCTTAAAAGTAGCTCCCTTCAGCGCCTCCAGAACAGCCTCCCGGCCTGCGCCCGTTACTACAACAAGCTGCTCCAGCTCCGGGAAAGCCCGCCGGACAGTGTTTACTCTTTCCCGAATCAAAGTAGTTCCTTTATACGGAAGTAGTTGCTTAGGGCGCCCCAGCCTGGAAGAGGTGCCGGCAGCCAGCAGAACTACGGCAAAATCAGGATTTGCCAACCTGTTTGCCGCTGAGTTGCTCATAGATGTTTTTCATCAGCTTGTCGTCGTAGGCGCTGCGGTCGTGTATGGGGCCATTAAAGTCTTTTAAGTAGCCGCCCTTTGCCTGGTTAAAGAAAGCCTGCACCTCCGACACCACCGACAGAGCTATTTCATCGGGGGTTTCAGCGCCAAGGTCTAGCCCGATCGGCGAATGAATCTTTTCAGCCCATTCATCCCCCGGATAAACGCCCTCGTCTTTCAGCTGGCCGATCATTTTATCGAACCGCTTTTTGGGACCCATGATTCCCAGATATGCCGGCGGATTTTTGATCAATTCCTTCAGCACAGCATAGTCGTATTTGTAGTTGTGCGACATCAGCACGGCGGCGCTGAAGCGTTTGAACGAGATATCAGTAGAAACTTTGTCGCGGTAGCAAAGACTTACATTTTCAGCATCGGGGAAGCGCTTGGTTCCCAAATGAGCCACGCAATCGTCAGTTATGGTAACAGACCAGCCAAGGTTTTTGGCCATTGTTGTAATAGGTGCGGCATCGAACCCTCCGCCAAAAATAACCAACTGCACTCCCGGGTGCAGCGTTTCTATCAGCACCTCCACCATGTTGCCGTCGGCTTCGTACTGGCAAATGGCCGGCCTGTTTGCCACAAAGGCTTTTTGCACATCGGCAGCCACGCTGTTTTCGAGGGGGCTGCGCCCAATAGTTGAGTACTTTTTTCCGAAGCTGTTCAAAAGTAGCCGTTGGCCAAGCAGTTGGTTTTCGGGCAGTGATGAATCAAAAACAGTGGCCATCACGGCAAGCTCTCCGGTTTCTACAAATCGTTCGAGCAGCAGCACAGGGTTTTGCTCATCCTCGTGGCTTAGCGGCTCTATAAGCACGTCGATTATACCATTGCAGCCAAGGCCAACACCAAGGCTGGTGGCGCTGTTGTCGTCCATGGTATCGTAAGTTACCAGGCTGGGCTGTTTGCTGAATATGGCCTGCCGTGCTTTGCGCAGGGCATCACCTTCGAGGCAGCCGCCGCTGATGGCACCGGTCCAGCGTCCGTCGTCGGTTATGAGCATGCGGGCACCCGGCCGGCGGTAGGCTGAGCCGTGCACTCGCATCACCGTAGCCAGGGCGGCTTTTTGCCTGCCGAAATCCACTTTTTTATATGCCTCAATTATACTTTTCGCCTCTTTCATTCGAGTGGGGTGTTTCAAATACAAGTTTAACGTCGTGTGGTTACCAGGGGAAAGAACAGAAGAAGTGTCACGATCTCTACCCAAACGACCTTGAGTACAATTTACTCAATCCTACCACTAGGAAGCAAATTTTATGTTTTTAAGCGGTATTTTTCTGTATCGCTGGCCAGTAGCTGCAAATACCGCATTGTAAACAGCGGCAGGCAAAGCTGGCAGCGATATTTCTCCCAACCCCTCAGGCGGCTCATTGCTTTCTACAAAATGCACATCAACCTTTGGTGCTTCTCTCATTCGCAGCAAAGGGTAGTTGTGAAAATTACTTTGCTCGGCAGCTCCATCTTTAATGGTAATTTCCTGGTGCAGGCACATACTGAGTGCATCGATAATGCCGCCCTCTACTTGTGCATGGGCTCCGTTTTTGTTTACAATCGTGCCGCAATCTACAGCTGCCACTACTCTTTCAACTTTTGGTGCACCATCGGCGAGCGAAATCTCCGCTACTTCTGCTACATATGCGCCAAACATAAAATGGGCCGAAAACCCCCTGAACACTCCCTTGGGGGCGGGAGTTCGCCAGCCCGATTTTTCGGCTGCCAATTCTATTACCTGCTTCAGGCGGCGGGTAGAATAGGTAGGGCCGCCGTGGTCGCGATAAGGCATTATTCTGTCGCCTTCGCCCAGTATTTCCAGCCGAAACGCTACCGGGTCTTTGCCGGCGGCGTGTGCCAGCTCGTCGATAAAGCACTGGTCTACAAAGGCAGTGGCATTGTGACCGGGCGCTCTCCAGGCACCTGCAGGCACTGTTGTCTTTACCGGCGTGTATTCCATCCTCAGGTTTTCCACGAAGCCCGCCGGAAAACCATCAGGGAAGAGCTCAGTTTCCCAGGCTTTGGCCTCGTCGCCCCTGAATAAATTGCGCGAGGTGGAGGAGTGTTTTATTTCCCAGCCGATGATCTTCCCGCCTTTGTCCAGCCCTGCCTTCATTTTGTGGTAGCCTGCGGGCCTGTAGTAGTCGTTGGTCATGTCATCTTCCCGGCTCCACACCACCTGTACCGGCTTTTTCATTTCCTTCGAAATGGTAATTGCTTCTGCGGCGTAGTCGGCCATTAGCCGCCGTCCAAATCCGCCGCCAACCCTCGTCATTTCTACTGTAATTTTATCTCCCGGCAATCCGGTAATCATGCTGGCGAGCCGTTGGGCCGAGCCGGGCACCTGCGTGGGCCCAATCAGCCGGCATCGGTCATCTCGTACGTCGGCAGTATAGTTCATAGGCTCCATGGTGGCGTGGGCTAGCAGCGGCACTTCGTACACTGCTTCAAGCACTTTGTCTGCCCCCGAAAAAGCCCGCTCAACGTCGCCGTCGTTGCGAAGCACCTCTCCGGTTTTCGCTGTGTTGGCAATAAACTGGTCGCGTATTTTCTCCGAACTTTCAAGCGGTGAAGCGGGGTGCTCCCATTCTATCTTCAGCGCTTTTTTAGCCTTCATGGCAGCCCAGGTGCTGGTGGCTACTACCGCCACCCCGGCCACCTGGATAGTGGGGTTGTCGTGCGGAGCCAGCACCACTGTTCTCAGTACTCCCGGCACTTTTAATGCCTCGGTATCATCAACCGATTTCACTTTCGACCCAAACACGGGAGGGCGCTGCACAGATGCATACACCATTCCTTCTATGTAGGCATCAATGCCAAACAAATGTACGCCCTTCACTAGCAGGGCAGTATCAACACCTTTGCGGGGCGATCCGATAATTTTGAAATCTTTCGGGTCCTTCAGCTTTACGTTTTCCGGAGGTATAAGTGCGGCGGCTTCGGTGGCTAAATCTCCATAAGAGAGCGTCTTTGTGCCATGGATGATACTGCCATTCTGTGCCCTGCATTCCGATGCCGGCACTTTCCATCGAAGTGCAGCAGCTTCCTTTAACATTTCTCTGGCAGTGGCTCCGGCGGTTCTGAGATCTTTCCAGTTCATTTTGATGGCAGTACTGCCACCGGCAAATTGCGCCCCGAACCGGCTATCCAGAAGCCCCTGCTCCACTACTACTCTTTCCCAGTTTACCTCAAGTTCCTCTGCCACCAGCATGGGCAGGCTGGTTTTTACTCCCTGGCCTATTTCAGGGTTTTTGGCAAAAAGGGTAATGGAATTATCGGGCAGTATTTTTATATACACGTTGGGAGTGAAGGCTGCCTCTGCTTCTGTGGCCCTTGCCGTTCTATTGATCAACTGCAGGCCGATGAGCATGCCACCACCGGCCAGGCCGGAGATCTTAAGGAACGACCGGCGGTTAAGTGTAGATGTACTCATGGCTGGCCTCCTTCCGCAGCCTGTTTTATGGCTTTTCTTATCCTGTTGTAAGTGCCGCAGCGGCAAATGTTTCCCGACATAGCTTCATCAATATCAGCATCTGTGGGGTTCTTTTTGTCTGCTAACAGCGCCGCCGCCGACATAAGCTGCCCCGATTGGCAGTAGCCACACTGTGGCACATCGGCTTCTATCCAGGCAAGCTGCAGCGGATGGTCGCCATTTTCCGACAGCCCCTCAATCGTGGTAATGTTTTTTTCTCCGACGGCCGACACCGGCATGGAACAGGATCGGACAGGCCGTCCGTTGAGGTGCACCGTGCATGCGCCGCACAATGCCATGCCGCAGCCAAATTTTGTTCCCTTCAGGTTAAGATTGTCTCGTAATATCCATAGCAGCGGAGTGTCGGGCAGGGCGTCCACGCTCCGCGGCTTGCCATTAATAGTGAGTTGATAAGTAGCCATAATAGTCCTTTTATTTTGAGCAGTATATCAGCTTGTTACGAAAGTAAAAACCCCTTAAATGTGGGATTTATTTAAGGGGTTGAAAAGTCGTGAAACAATGGACAAATGTTTCACCAGGTGGTTCCTTTTAGATCTCGCGCCGCTTTCATTATATCCCTTCTGCTTATCTGTCCTTTAAGCACTCCTTTCCCGTCTACCACAGGGAAGCGGCGGTAGTGGGTGGTCAGAAATTCGTTTGCCACATCAAAGATGTCCTTGTCCAGGTCGATCGTTTTCACGCTTCTCGACATGTAATTTTTAACTTTCCCCTCATGATTGGGCTGGTTGTGGTAGGCAGAGTCGATAATTATGCGAAGGCAGTCTTTTTCCGAAAGCATGCCTACCAGCTCGCCGCTGTCGTTAAGTACCGGGCCACCGGAAATTCTCTTTTCCAGCATTATATCAATTGCTTCCTGCACGTTTTGCTCCGGATGGAACGTATACACGTCCCGTGCCATATACTGTGTTACAGCTGCGTATTTAATTGGTTCGACTGTTCGGGTGCCGGTGTCCCTTTTCGATGAGAAATTCATAGGCAATGCAGTTTAAGGTGAATGAAAGCGCCTTGTTTTGTTGAAGGCAACGAGAAATATAATATAGGCACAGTGAAGCAGGTTTCAAAGAATATATTCGAAAATAAGTTTGCAACAGGTGGAATAGTTGGCGAAACGGCCAAAGAGGGAATGTTTATTCTGAGGATGAGGTCAGCAAATTTTATTCACATACCCGGTAACATGTTGTTTAGCACAGCTACAAGGCTAACGTCGGCCCGGGAGAGCCTGTAGCTGAGAAGTTCGGAGATTTCAACCCACCGGAAAGCCTTGTGTTCCCGTAGCTCAATGTTGCCTCCCAGTAGGCGACACTTCCAGCAGCTAAGTTCAATGGTGTTTTGGCTGTGTGTGGAAACCACCGATCCAAGCCTCTCTTCGGGTAGTACATCCAGGGCAAGCTCTTCTTTAATTTCACGTACGATCGCCTCCTGTTCGCTCTCTTCTGGTTCAATTTTTCCTCCGGGAAATTCCCACGAAAGAGGCTCCGATTTGTGGGGCGGACGTTGGGCTATCAGTACCTTTTGCCCTTCCCAAATAAAGGCGCACACAACTTTTGTCATCTAAAAAATTTCGAGCTTGCTAAGGCGCATGTTTGACCGGAAGGATTTTGTGTCGTAGGCAAGCGTAAGGTCTTTCTTGTTAAGAAGAATTTTTCCGCCGAGCATGTCAATGGACGAATTTTCAAGTTCCTTTTTTGTCAGCACGTCAAGGTAAAAGTCGTCGCCGCTGCCCTTGTTTACTTCGAAGGAGATTTTCTGCACCAGGTGGTTTTGACGAAACACCTCGGCTTTGTTGCCCGCAAAAACTACTTTGTAAATGGTACCCGACTCCAGCGAACTTACCACAATGCTGCCAAACGGCGTAGGGTATTCGGTGTTCATCCATATCCACACGCCGGTCAGCTCATTTCTTTTTGCCTGCAGCAGGTCTTCCATCGGATCCGGCGATTGGCAGCCGGCAAATGCGGCTACAACAAAAAGAAGGGAAAGGGATACGTGCTTTTTCATCCGGCTCCGGTTTACAGAAGTAACGGGCAATGTGTCAACATCAATATACAAATTTTAATCTAAACAGCTCATAAGCCGCAGAGCCTTATGCCGTTGGTACAAAAAAGAAGAGGCTGTCTAAAAAGGCAGCCTCTTCAACTTTGGCACTGTTGTTTATTTCACATTGAAGCTTACATCCAGGTCGCCCCATAGCAGGCTTACTTTACCAGACTTGTCTATTTTATAGGTTAGCTTCTCAGTTGAGGCAGCACTCTTTTTCGCCTTCACATTTACCTTCAGCGCATCTTTATCTTTGTTTTTTTCATAGTCGAACGCTCCCCACGTTTCCCATACTTTATTGAAAATCAGCGTCCACTCATCTCCTTTATTAACGGTAAAGAAAGCGTATTTGCCGGCAGGCAGAGTTTGGCCTTCAATTTTCACCTCCTTGTCTACTTCAAAAACAGTAGCGTTGTTGGCACCAGCTCTCCAAACCTCACCTTCCTTCGGCTCCACATCTTTGCCAATTGTGCGGCCCTTAAGCGACGGCTGGCTGTAGCTAATGGTGATTGTGGCTCCGCTGTTGATGGTTTCTGTGGCGGTAGCGGCAGGGCTCGGGCGGTTTTGTGCGTACCCGGCATGTGCAAATACCAATGCAATTATTGCCATGGCAACAAAAGTCATTTTTTGAGTTGTCTTCATAGTTTTTGTTTAAGTATTGAATACGGGTAAGACGTGGTTTATCGCTAAAATGTTTTGGTGGTGGTCGATGTACGGTTTTTGATGCACCGTTTTTATTTTTGCGAGAGCTTCAAATGCTATGTGGTTTTTACGGTGGATTTCAAAGTGGCCCTGGGGGCTTTTGTATTTATTGTCGGGTGTCGTTTACTTCCTGACGTATTACGTCGTCAGGTACAGACGAAAAGTAGTAGCTGCTAACTTGAGGAAAGCATTTCCGGAAAGGCCGAACCAGCAGCTGAAAACAATTGAGAAGCAATTCTACAGGCACTTAAGCGATGTGTTGGTAGAAATAGTGAAGGCATTGTCTATTTCTAAAGAAGAAATGGCGGCACGTGTAAAGTATACTAACATCGAAGTGTTCGAAAGCCGCTTTAAGGAGAAAAAGCCATTGCTGGTATATGCGGCGCACCAGGGCAATTGGGAGTGGCTGCTGCTTGGGGGCAAGGCGCAGCTTCCTTATCCTTGCGACGTGATTTACAAGCCGCTGAAGTCGCCATTTTCCGAGCATTTTATGCGCCAGGTGCGTGAGCGATTTGGCGGAGCGGTGATACCCAAAAATGCTGCTGTACGAACTATAGTGAAAACCATTGAGCAGCCAAGGCTTTACGGCATTGCGGCCGACCAGGTACCCGGCAGGAAAGCCAATAAACAGTGGCAGACTTTTTTTGGCATTAACACGGCCTTTTTCCCTGGTATAGAGCAGTTGCCCAAGCTCACCAATTTGGAGGCTGTTTTTCTAAAGATGACAAAAGTGGGGCGGGGTTATTACGAGGTAGAAGCAATACCCATGGCAGCGCCGCCGTATGCACGAAATAGTACCAACATACTTCCGGTATACAGCCGCATTGCTGAACAAATGATACTCGAACAGCCAGCGTATTGGCTGTGGTCGCACAAGCGCTGGAAGTATCCAAAAAAGGAATGAGTAAAAGGTACTTCAGGCAGTTTGGGATACCCGCCTGAAGTAACCAAAGAGTGGTTATTTGATAAATATGGTGCCCTCCCAATCGTACACCTCCACGGTTAGTTTCTCCTGGTAGGTAACAGCAAAGTCTTTGATGGCGGCAATTAAATCGGCTTTTTTGTTGCCGGTGTAATACATCACAAAGTCAATCGTGCCGGCGGGGGCTACACTGCTTCTCCTTTTTGTAACCTTTCCCACATCATCCACTTTAAAATACGTGTAATCTCCGGCAGCCAACAGCGTATCGGCCAGTCCGTTGTTATGGGCAAGCTCGAAGAAATTGTCCACCAACGCATCAACAGCCGCTTCATTGCTGTTTTTGGTAAGTGTACCCCATACGATGCCCTTCGGCATCTTGAAAAGGTGTGTGTTGATAACTTCAAAGCCGCTGCCCGAAGTAAAAGAAAGGCTGTAGGCGGAGTCTGAAACTACAACCTGGCCGGTTTTTGTTTCGCCTCCTTTTATTTTCAAACTAATGTCGTAGGTGCCTTCCTCCAACTCGCCAAACACATAGGCGTTGTGAGCTGGCTCAGTGCCACCGAGGCAAGTTGAGCCGATGTACACGTCAGTAAACGTGAGATCAAGCTTGTCGTCGTCAAAACCGCCCTCCATCAGCAAGGCATAGTTGGAGCACGGATATTTATTTTCGGTGGTGAAATTCAATAAAAAGCTAGGTTTGCCGCTTCCCAAATCTTCAATCATTTCAATCTCAACGTCGCTTGTAATAGGTTGTAGCGATTCCCCGTCATCAAGCTTACACGAAAACAACAAACCCAACCCGGCTACTGCACTTACTACTGCTATCTTATTCATACTGAAAAATGTTTTATTCTGAAAGACAAAATTCAAAACAAATAGTTGGAATTGCCAGCGAAGATAAATTTTGGTGTGGTGGCAAATGTTAAATGTTTGACGGACGATCTCCTCAAATCTTAAATTATTATCTAATTTTGCAATCTTTTATTAGAACGTATGGATCAAATCCGCAATTTCTG
Organism: uncultured Imperialibacter sp.; assembly: GCA_965651695.1. Lineage (GTDB taxonomy): Bacteria > Bacteroidota > Bacteroidia > Cytophagales > Cyclobacteriaceae > Imperialibacter. The sequence goes on from CBFGTI010000086.1 coordinate 23,069, forward strand.
CATAATAGCTCACATAGATCACGGGAAAAGTACCCTTGCCGACAGGCTGCTTGAGTTTACGCAAACCGTAAGCGAGAGGGAAATGATGAATCAGCTGCTCGACAACATGGACCTCGAGAGGGAAAGGGGTATTACGATCAAGAGTCATGCGATTCAGATGAACTATAAAAGTGGGGGAAAGGAGTACATTCTCAACCTGATCGATACACCCGGGCATGTGGACTTTTCATACGAAGTTTCCCGGTCGATAGCTGCTTGCGAAGGCGCTCTTTTGATTGTTGATGCTTCGCAGGGCATAGAGGCGCAGACGATTTCGAACATGTATCTGGCTTTGGGTCACGATCTGGAGATAATTCCGGTGCTGAACAAAATCGATTTGCCCGGTGCGATGATTGAAGAGGTGAAGGACGAGATTGTGGATCTGCTCGGCTGTAAGCGCGAAGATATAGTGTTGGCGAGTGGTAAGGAGGGGATAGGAATCAACGATATTTTGGAAGCTATTGTACATCGGATTCCCGCACCCACGGGCGATCCGGATGCTCCGTTGCAGGCCATGATCTTCGATTCCGTCTATAATTCATTCAGGGGGGTTGAGGTAATTTTCCGGGTGTTTAACGGCACCATTAAAAAGGGCGAAAAAGTGAAGTTCATGAACACGAAGAGTGTTTATGATGTGGATGAGATTGGTGTTTTGAAACTAAAGCAATCTCCAAAGAATGAAATTAGCGCAGGCAACGTAGGGTATTTAATCTCGGGCATTAAAGTTGCCAAAGAAGTAAAAGTAGGCGATACTATTACCCATCTCGACCGCCCGGCCCCCCAGGCAATTAAGGGCTTCGAAGACGTGAAACCAATGGTTTTTGC
>CBFGTI010000087.1:0-23773 GCA_965651695.1 uncultured Imperialibacter sp.
GAAATAGAAATCGTCTGCGAGGAATGTCTTTATAACCCACCGAAGCCAAACCCTTTGAGGGTAGCAATCCCTTAAGCTCATCACCCTCAAAGGGTTTGTTGCCAAATGGCAGGGTGGCTAGAAATTAGCTGCAGTGCAATTTCATATACCCTTGGAGGGTTTGTAGCAACCCTCAGCGACAGTCGCAATCTGCCTGTGTAAGCTCCCTTTTGAGAAACCCCCCAAGGGTGAAATAGAAATCGTCTGCGAGGAATGTTTTTATAAGCTACCGAAGCCAAACCCTTTGAGGGTAGCAATCCCAGGCGCCAGCTGCAATCTGCCCGTGTAAGCTCCCTTTTGAGAAACCCTCCAAGGGTGAAATAAAAATCGCCTGCCAGGAATGTCTTTATAACCCACCGAAGCCCAACCCTTTGAGGGTAGCAATCCCAGGTGCCAGCTGCAATCTGCCCGTGTAACGTACCACCGCCCGCAAGCAAAACACAAAAACACACCTTAGCACACTGCCCGGAGGCGGTAGTGGAGCGCAAATCGAATTGCTATTGAGGCCCAGTGGGTAACGGACCTCGCACAGCCGTCATTCAGCCCAAAAAAAATATTTTCTGCGCCACCCATCCTTTTTGCGAAGGTGGTCGTATTGGGCTTCTGATTAATCAAAAATGCGTAGATGAACAGCATATCCATAGCAAAACACTGGTGGCCTGTACCGGTAATAGCCGCGAGCTTTGTACTGATTGCCGGCTGCACGCACGAGCCGGAAGATATTTCCTCCTTAAGAGAAGTATGTTTCGATTCGGAAATACTTCCAATTTTCCAGACAAACTGCGCTATATCGGGCTGCCACAACAGCTCGAGCAGCGAAGAGGACTATGTGCTCGATTCTTATGGGGCCATTGTTAGCAAAGGAATTGTGCCCGGCAATGCCGGAGAAAGTGAGTTGTATAAGGTGCTGTTTGCCAGCGGAGAAGACCAGATGCCTCCTTCAGGCTACATACCCGAGTCGCAAAGAACGCTGATCAGGGTGTGGATAGAGCAGGGAGCAAAGAATTCGTCGTGCGTGCCGGGCGATACCACCAAGCCTGGCGATGAGGGCATTTGCTTCGAAACAGAGGTGTTCCCCCTTATTGTAAGTAACTGTGCGCAGTCGGGCTGCCACGATGCACAAACCCACGAAGAAGGTCTTAATTTCACCACCTACAGTGGCATAAGACAGGCCGTACGACCCGGCGACCCGGGCGATAGCGAGCTCTACGAATCTATTTCAAAGACCGACGGGGATGAGAAAATGCCGCCACCGCCGTATCCCGCTCTCACTGCCAGCCAGATCTCGACCATTTACACCTGGATACTCGAAGGAGCAAAAGAAACCACCTGCGAGTCGTGCGACACTACCCAATTCTCATTTGCAGCCGAGATACTCCCGCTGGTTGAAAGCTACTGCCAGGGGTGCCACAACAGCGCTTCGCCGTCTGGCGGCGTTCTGCTCACCAGCTACGACCAGATCAAAGCCGTGGCCGACAACGGGAAACTACTCGGTACGATTACAGGCGCGCCAGGCTACCCGGTAATGCCACCGGCCGGAACGCTAACCGATTGCCAGATAACCCAAGTCAAAAACTGGATAGATGACAATGCACCAAACGACTAACTGAAGCTACCCGAAAGGAAATTACTCACATGGAAAAACCAATCATTTTCATTCACCAAAGCCCGGCTTCGCGGCGCAACTACCTGCTAAACAAGTTGAAGAAGGGGGTGTACCTGCTGGTGATTGCTTCACTCACGGTTTCCTGCTATTGGGACTCCGAGGAATACATGTACCCCGAGCTTGCCTCCGGTTGCGACACCACGGCTGCTGTTACCTACACCGGCAGCATTGTGCCTCTTTTGGAAAGCTACTGCCTCTCCTGCCACAACAGCGGGTCGGCGGCCAACCTGGGCGGCAATATAGTGCTCGACACGTATGCCAGCGTGAAAATTTCCGCAACCAACGGACAGCTGCTGGGATCGGTGAAACACGCATCAGGATACTCCCAAATGCCGAAGGGCAGCACCAAACTTTCGGATTACCAGATCGCCCGGATTGAAAAATGGATAAACGACGGAATTATCAATAACTAACTGCTGCACATGAACCTCAAACACCTGGTATCGTATTTCCTGATCGCCCTGGCCGGTGCCCTTGCCGGCACTCCCGCTTTGAAGGCCCAGGATTTGGACGAGCTGCTGAATGCACTCCCCTCCGAAACAACCGACTACACGCAGGCCACTTTCAAGTCGTCGAGGGTTATTAACCTGCACTCGCCGGAAAGAGTGGCACCGGGCGCCCTGGAGTTTCGCATTTCGCACCGGTTCGGGCCGCTAAACGGCGGTGCCTACCAGCTTTGGGGCCTCGACCAGTCGACCATCAGAATTGCGCTGGAACAGGGAATAACCGAAAAGCTGATGGTAGGCGCCGGACGCAGTACTTACCAGAAGACCTATGATGGATTTCTGAAATATGCACTTTTGCGGCAATCTTCCGGCGCCAGGGTGATGCCGGTAACTGTGGTAGTGGTAAGCGGCATTTATGTTAACAGCCTGCGGTGGGAAAACCCCGAACGCACGAATTACTTCAGCTCCCGGCTCGCTTTTATGCAGCAGCTGGTAATAGCACGGAAGTTTAGCGAAAATTTCTCGGCAGAGGTGGTGCCCACCTGGCTGCACTACAACCTGGTAAATACCCTTACCGATGTAAACGACATCGCCGCACTTGGCTTTGGCGGGCGGTACAAACTCACCAAGCGGGTGTCGGTAAATGGCGAATACATCTGGCGGATAAAATACAGCCCCGATGCACCCAACCTCAACAGCTACTACGACTCCTTTTCGCTGGGGGTCGACATTGAAACGGGCGGGCACGTGTTTCAGCTTCAGGTTACCAACTCGCTACCCATGATCGACAAAGGCTTCATAGCTGAAACTACCGACACATGGAGGAGGGGTGGGATTCACCTGGGATTTAACATAACACGTGAATTTGACCTCTCAAGAGATAAAGATTAGGCAATTTAAAAATCAATATATATGAACAGGATTGTTTGGATTTGGTGCGCGGTACTCGTTGCAGCGTTTTCGCCGGCAAAGGGGCAAATCTACACGCTTCACGAGCCCCTGGTAGTCTTCTTTTCGGATGCCCCGCTCGAAGACATTCGGGCAGAGGCCAAAGCGGCGCAGGGCCTCGTAAATACTGCGGATGAAAGCTTTTCCTTCAGGGTACCCATTAAAAGTTTCAGGTTTGCGAGTGAGCTGATGGAAGAACACTTCAATGAAAACTACCTGGAAAGCGAGAAATACCCCTATGGCACCTTTAAGGGAAAAATTGAAGGAGACCAGAACTTTAGCAAGGATGGAGACTATGCTGTTGCTGCCACCGGGGTGCTCGGTATACATGGCGCCGAAAAGCAATGCACAATTCCGGTGGTGATTCACGTTTCGGGTGGTGCCGTCAGCTTCGAAAGCAAGTTTATGGTGCGCCTTGCAGACTACCGGATCGAGATTCCCACCCTCGTCTTTCAAAAAATAGCCGAAGAGGTGGAGGTTAGTGTTAGTTCCAAACTGGTTCCATACGTTTCGAAGTAAGCCATGCTGCCGCCGGTAATCTGCTTTGAGGAGTGATAATAATCTATTGGCTCCGTGACTTTTATCACCCGGGAATCAGCTGATTTGATATAGATTGAATCTGCTCAAAACAGTGCGACTCCCACCTCAAAATGGCACCCCTGGATCCTAAAGACGCCGACCTGATAAGCAAATGCCTCAGGCAAAATGCTTCGGCTCAGCGGCAGCTGTACGATTGTTATTTTAATTATGCTATGGCTATCGCTCTGAGGTACTGCGAACGTCGCGAAGAGGCAATTGAAGTGGTGAACGACGCCTTTCTGAAAGTCTTTAGTAATCTTAAGACCTACGATACGGCGTACCCTTTTAAAAGCTGGTTTCGGCAAATACTGGTCAACACAGCGGTAGACCATTATCGTAAGAACCAGCGAAAGATACCGTCGTCGGCCCATATGCACGTCGAAGGCAGCCAGGATCCGGAAATTTTCGGGAAACTCACAGCCGGGGAGATTATGCATTGCGTGCAGCAACTGTCGCCGGCCTACCGGATAGTATTTGTGCTATATGCCGTAGAAGGCTACAAGCACCACGAAATTGCCGGGATGCTTGGCATAAGTGAGGGAACGTCCAAATCGAACCTGGCAACGGCAAGAAGCAAGCTCAAAGAGGCGTTGTCGGCTATATACAACCGAAACCATCCCCAATATGCAAGATAACGAATTCGATGGGTGGATTAAGTCGGCATTGGACGACTACCGCGACCACACCCCCGCCGAAGCCGGCTGGCAAAGGTTCCGCGCCATGCAGCCGCCTGCTCCAGTGGCAAACCCTCTCAAAAGCTGGTTATCGCTGTCGGTGGCTGCCAATATACTGCTTGTGGTAGCAGTAATCTGGTTCATGCGCCCCCGCAATACGGCCGATGTTACCGGGTTGGAGGCCGCCCATCATACCGATCTTGAAGGCGGTAACGTGCTAGGTCCGGACCCGGCGGAAAAGGAAACCCAAGAGCTTCAGGCTAAGTCTCAGTTGGGGCCGGTAGTAGCCGGTGCAGTTGAACCGGCATTGGCGGAGGCTGGTGGTGATGCAGAAGATACACCCAGCGGAGCCGCCTCCCGCCATGGAGACTCTCCCTCCGACTATGTCGCTTTGCTGCCGGTTCGTAAAATGGGATTCGAATGGCAGGGCATTCCAGGGTTACCGCAGCCCCCTTCACTTTCCTTTGCAGGCACTCGAAAGCAGCAGCCTCCTGCCGGTGGTGATAATGAGGAAAAGGAGAAGGCTGCTTTGCCGTTTCAAACGGTGGTTGCGTTACAAAAGCAGCAAATGGGCAACAGGATCGGCTGGTCGGCGGGCATGCAGGCGCAGGCAGCAGTGGTGCGCTCCGGAAATGCCTTCAGGGGCTATATGGGTGGTGCAGGCCTGGTAGCCGATGCGGCATTGCACCCGGTATTTGGGGTCAGAAGCGGCCTGTCGGTGCAGCGTGTGTGGGCAACTACCTCCAGGCAGCAAACCATTTCAGCAGTTTGGCAGACGTCGGGCGGAGGCTTGCCCATAGCAGGAACAAACGAGCTGAACCTTGCCGTGCTTTCGGTAGAAGTGCCGCTATCAGTTCGGGTTCGCCTCCCCGTTGCTTCGGGAAAAAGCTGGATAGGGCAGGTGGGGTTGTCGCAAAGCTTCGTCATTGGCGAGCATCAAACTTTCTATGGCCTGGTGGGAGAGGAGGAAGAAGGCGACGAAGAGGAGGAAGAGGATGAGCTGCATCAACGGCAGGTTGCCGAATTCAGAAATGTACATTCGGGCACATCGGGCACCAGCCTGCTGGCAGAAGCTGGCTTCCGGAAGAAGATAGGAGACTCGCCATGGCTTTGGGAAGCGGCGGTATGGTACAAGCGAAGCCTGGGCCCGGCCAACGGCTCCCTGGAAAACAGCCAGTTGGTTGGGATTCGCGCCGGTTTGTTCTTCAGCGGGTGGGAGTAGGCTTCGGTAGAAGTTATTTGTTAACTGTTAATTGGTTAGTGGGGGGCTGGGCCACGGCTTTGTGCGAGAAGTTAATGGTTAACTGTTATTCGTTAATTGGGTAGTAGACGCCGCAGCCCCCGTGCATAGGGCTCCACCCTATGCAAAACTACTTCACCCTTTCAGGGCTTCCCGTAGGCTGTTCCGCGACCTCTCCAGGGCGAAACACGAAAATCCCATTTACAACTCCAATGCCGGATAAGGAACGTATCCCCCTCGCTGAGGGGGCAGGGGGAGGTTTTTGGAGTTACAGCCGCCGCCCGAATCTCCCGTCATTGCGCCTGTCCGCCCATTGGCGGAATGGCGCCAACGGATGCCGGTATTCGAGAACCAACCCTCAGCGCCAGTGGCAATCTGCCGGAGTAACAGCCGAGCCCCCGGCGAAACACGAGAAACCCATCACAACCCGACTGCCGGTTAGGACACTGTCCCCCTCTTTTGGGGCCGTCGTGGAACAGTTAGGGGAGGTTTTTGGAGTTACAACCAAAGCCCGAATCTCCCGTCATTGCGATGGAGCCAACGGCTGTTAAAATTCGCCCAGAATGCTGACGCGACAGTGGCAATCTGTCCGTTTAAGCTCCGTTTTTCTCTAAGAAACCCTCCAAGGGTGAAATAGAAACCGTCTGCCAGGAATATCTTCATAACTCACCGAAGCCAAACCCTTTGAGGGTAGCAATCGGAGGCGCCAGTGGCAATTTACCTGATTAACAGCCGAGGCCCCCGGCGAAACACGAAAATCCCATCACAACCCCACTGCCGGTTAGGACTCTGTCCCCCTCTTTTGGAGCCGACGTGGAACGGGCGTCGTGCAACAGTTGGGGGAGGTTGCCGGAGTTACAGCCAAGGCCGGGCTTATCTGCTATTGCCAGGCAACCACCCCCTTTTTCCCCCGCCAGCAGGGGAGAGCGAAGGCCGCAACTGCAACCGTCTGCACAAGCTTTTTCGGTACCGGCGCCCCGGCGAAACACGAAAACTTCATCTCGACCCAAATGCCGGTTAGGACTCTGTCCCCCTCTGGAGGGGGTTGGGGGAGGTTTTTGAAAACGAAATCTCGTAGAAGAGCCCACGTGGGGCAGCGTCGTGCAACAGTTGGGGGAGGTTTTTGGAACGAAATCTACAACAGGCTATTTCATTTGGTAAAAATCAGGAAACTGCAAATCACCCCACAAACTTGGAATAGGTGATACCAAGAATGGCAATCAACACAAATAGCACCCACCAGCTTGCCCGCTTTGTCTTTTTGTTGATGTTTTTATTGGATTGAATAACGAAGAACGACCAGGCTAAGCCCGCCGAAAGCAGCAACCCGCATACCAGCACCAGGTACTGGTTGGTTGAAATGTACACCGTTGCCATTAACCCCAGTGCTGCCACCACGGCCCCCAGCGTAACGCTTTGCCGGTTCGGTTTTCCATTCCCGGGGTGTATTTCTTTTCGACTGCTGAGAACTGCTTCCAGTTCGTCGTAACCCTCTATTTGGCTGCCGACATAAATTACGTCCGATTTTTGTTGTCCCTGAATAATGAAGCTTCCATCCTTGTTCTTTACTATTGCGCTGACCTGATCCCAGGAAATTTTAATCTCGGGCACGGTGGCTTGTTGCCTGCACACAAACACATCATCAACCATTAAGGCATAGCTTTCGAATAGTTTTTTTTGCTGATTTATAGCTTTGTTGACTGAAAAAGCCATAAGGCCCACCATAAATGGCACTAAAAAAAACAACAAATACACTTGCTCACCGCCAGCGCTATTCCATCCCAGTCCGAGCCCAACCAGCAATGCCATGGATAGTAGCGGGATGATCCGTTTCAATATTTTGCCTCTGATTGACCGAAAGCCGGCCGGATCATTCTTAAAAGTTCTCATGGTAGACAGGATAGCGATACGATTTAATAAAAAATGGTCTATTCGCTTTCATGCTACTTCCTCTTTTTCCTGCGCCGTTCAAAAAACCTTTTGATTTTGCTGTAGGGAGAGAGGCTGGCCCAGGTGATGTAGAGGAAAACAACGCCGAAAAAAATGAGTAAATGCCCGCCGTAGGCATTGGTTTGCAGCGTCCGGCTGCTGGTGCCAACTACCACCTGCCCCTTGGCGATCATTACCACTCCCCAGCAAACAAACCCAACACCCAGCACAAGGGTAGGCAGCGAATCCGATAGCTTTGGTTTGTGGGTCATTGTGTTGGGGTTAGTAATTGTTTTTTTAGAAAGATATCCCCTACAACAGCTTATACCTATACTCGAAAGTGTATTTCTTGCCGGCAAGAAAACTGCTGCAGTTGCCGTATTTTCCACATGAAACCAATTCGTGAAATACTGTGCCGCCCGATGAATCCCGGAGTATGACCGTTAAAACATAACGGCTTATGTCTTTTTCTTTTTCATACTCTCCATAAGGCATCGTAAAAGAAAATTTACCCTCTTCATCGGTAGAGAAGCTGTAGCCGGTAACACAGCCCATTACCAGCCCATAACACCCCTGAAAATAAATGCTTGCGGTAACTCCCTCAACCGGTTCTCCGGTTTCATCATTCACTACCGCCCCTTCAAAAATGGTTACCGGAGCTTCTTTTTCAACCGAACAGCCCGGCAAGCATAAGAACGTCATACACACAAATAATGAACATCTCAAATGCCAGTCATTTTTAACGATAAGTAGCGAATCCGATAGCTTTGGTTTGCGGCTCATAAAAACGAAAAGATGCTAAACCGGTCTCACTTTTCCAATTCCGCCCCCGGGGTTAGCACATCCTTCCATAATATTTTCTTTTTCACTACTACTACCCGGTTGAAATTATTTACCGTTTCCCTATCTTGTTTCCTTTTGTATCTGGGAAAACCTATCTACCTTTTTTATGAGCAAAAAAGAACAGCTCTATTTCAGTCTCGAAAAAATTACTGACGGGCGCCCGAGCGTACTTCGCAATTCTACTTTCGTTTTAATAATCAGAATCCTTAGCTGGTTATTGATGTCGCTGTTTCTCGCCCTCGCGGTTGGATTCTTCCTGCGGTCAGGCTACTTGGTAGACTTTTTCCTCTCTGAGTCCGACCCCTGTTTGACGCCAGACCAAATGCGTGCAGAGATGAATGAGTTCTTTCCTGTATTTGGCGCTTTCTTCTTTTGCCTGTTTATTATCTCATTACTGCTTTCAGTAACCACCAAAATGATTCATCGGCGGAATAGCTATATCCTCGACATGGATGTGTGGATAGATGAATACCGTGAGGAGCAGAAAAAGCAGGAGCAGCCCGCTTAAATGAATGTCAATAGTACTAAATGAAATTCTACCTCGGCGTAACCGATAATAGCTGGTTTAAATACCTCCGCGGTATCAACCCCGAAGACGTCAACTTCTGGCAGCCGGGTGGCAATACCACCTTCAAGGTGCTTACGCCCTACGAGCCCTTCCTGTTTAAAATGAAGAGCCCTTACAATGCTATCGGAGGAGTGGGGTTTTTCTCATCGCATACCTACCTATCTATTTCAATGGCCTGGGCAACGTTTGGCCCTCGGAATGGCTGCGCCACCTTCGACGAGTTTCGCAGGCTTATTCTCAACTACCGGACCGATAAGGATAATCTGAATCCGCAGATCGGCTGCATTGTGCTTACCGATCCCGTTTTCTTCCGTGAAGAAGATTGGATAGACGTGCCAGCGGATTGGAGCCGGAGTATCGTGCAAGGGAAGTCTTATTCGATAGAAAGTGCTACCGGGCAAGCAGTGTGGAGCAAAATACAGCTCACGCTGCAGAGGTACAGGCTGGCAACTGAGTTGTTCGTGGAAAATGCTGAGCAGTTGGTGACGGATATTGACATGCCCCGGTATGGCAAACCCATGTTGATGAAACCGCGAATAGGGCAGGGGGCATTCCGGGTGAACGTAACCGATGCTTACCTGCGTAAGTGCTCCATTTCTGGGGAAAAGACTTTGCCGGTGCTGGAAGCAGCGCATATTAAATCCTACCACAAAGCCGGGCCAAACCTGACGCAGAACGGCCTCTTGCTGCGGTCGGACCTGCACAAGCTGTTCGACGACGGCTACATAACCGTAACGCCGGACTACAAGGTGGAGGTAAGCCGCCGCATACGCGAAGAGTTTGAAAACGGCCGGGAGTATTACCAGTACCATGGCAAGAAATTGAAGATATTGCCCGATCGTGAATCAGATCGCCCTCATATCCAGTACCTCGACTGGCACAACACCAACGAATTTGAAAAATGGAATCGGAAATAGCAGAAATCATCGGCCGGATCAAGCAGTTCAGGGACGAGCGTGACTGGCAGCAGTTCCACGATGCCAAAAATCTGGCCATCTCGCTCAACATCGAAGCTGCCGAGCTCCTCCAAACCTTCCTCTGGAAAGACGCCTCCGAAGCCAATCTCGAAAAAGTGAAGGAAGAGTTGGCCGATGTATTTTACTCAGCCTTCCTGCTGGCCGACACCTACCAGCTTGATGTAAAACAGATCATCTTCGACAAGCTGGAAAAGAACGCCGAAAAATACCCGGTTGAGAAGGCGAGGGGATCGAATAGGAAGTGGGATGATTTGTAGGATTATTATTTAATTTCGTGCACTTAAAGCTAGCACATGCCACAAGCATATTTGCACTCAGACATCGGTCATTTCAAGACAACTGTTGATACCTCGCAGATTCGAGGAAATAATGGTTATTTCTACTCAATTATTAAAGTCCCATTTTCGCTAGTACTTGAGCCACGGACGGTCAACAACCAAAACACTAAGTATGGTCGGCTGCTAGGAATTGAAGCCAAGTTGAGTTATAAGGATAACCAACTTTCACTAGCGACATCGTTCCAAAACAAAAGCCTTTACACAAACAATGAAAACACGGTTTATTTAGATTTTCCTATTGACCAGTTGCGTTTAAGAAAGCTTGAGGACATTCGGGAAAAGGATGTAACACTGAAAATTCATATTAACCTTACATTCGCTTTGTACGAGGAACTTAAAATTGAAGTAAAGAGCACTATAACTATCTGCTCAAAATTTGAGCGAGCGGATGGTGAACTTGATTTAGTCATTCCACAGTCAAATTGGTTAAAAGTTTTGTCCTCACTTGGATACAGGGCATTTGAAATGATTGAGGTTCCTTCGATAAATGACATGATTGGCGAAGAGTATGTCCTAAGCATGAATGAATTGAGGGAAGCGAATCAGTATCTGCATAGAGGAGAATATGACAAAGTTGTAGCGCATTGCCGAAGCGCCCTGGAGCCAAGTCGAAAGCGTTTCCCAAATCTTAAAAACAAAGTAAAAGCCGGACTGCCAACCGAATGGCTAGAGGTGGCTAATTCAGCAACACTTGAGTGGTTAGACAAGATTTTTAGGTTTCAAGCTGATATTACCAACAAAACCCATCACGTGCCGTCAATTGGCCACTACAGCAAAAGGGAAGCGGAAGCCATTTATATGCTCACCGTTGCCACAATCTCTATGGCTGGACAAATTGAGCCCCTTTAGTTATGGCATTAGCTGAAACTATTAAAGTGTTGGATGATCTGAGGCAGCTGGAACTCTCACGATACCCCGCTAAAGAAATCATTGAGCGGATAAGATTGCTCAGAACGTTTCCAGTTCATTCAACAGAGTTGCATGTTGGTAACGTTATTTATAGAGTCCGTCCCAATGAGGGTAAACCTTTTGAGATGATCAGCGACCTTTCATATAAGCCACAAAACTACAATAAAACTTATCAGAGGGCGAGTACTCCCAGTAGGACAATGTTTTATGGTTCATTTATCCCCGTTGCTAATCAGAAGTCTGAAATCGATATGGGTCGAGTTATAGTTGCGGCGGAAGGGAGTAAGTTGTTTAGGGATAAAAACCTACTGGATGGACAGGAAGTTGTGACCTTCGGAATGTGGAGGCTGCAGGCTACAGCCAGATTGGCCACTGTTCTACATCCTGATCTAGATAAAAATGTATCTCCCTTTGCAATAGAAAGAGCAACCGAGTTTATGAATTGGTTAGCGAAATTTCCAGATCATGAGGAGGAGGGAAGGCTTATTCTTGAATTTTATGCTGGCGAATTTGCAAAAGACATACCTTATGGGGCGCCTGACTACACCTATATGCATTCGGCCCACCTGACTGACGCTTTCATTCATCAAGGCTTCGATGGCGTAATTTACCCAAGTGTCAGAACTGATCAAAAGGGGCTCAACGTAGCATTGACTCCTGATTTTGTTAATGCTCATATGAGGCTCGAGGGAGCATTGGAATGCGTTATTGCCAAAAAAGGTCTTGCTATTGCCTGTGACTATCACAAAGTAGCTTGGCTGAATGTAGGTGAAGATGTTCTTAATTTTAAGGAGCTTAAAACACTAGCCGAACTTCAGCAAAACATCGAACTCCTCCTTAATGCCAATTGATGTAGGTAATGAAATTTATTTATAGCTATACTGGTGTGCGCTAGTATTCTACTACAGTGTCTGTTTCAATGTTATAGCTTGCATAGATGAAATGAAGGTCCAGTACGGTTCGTAGATATTTAACAAATTGGAGATCTTTTTGCGTGGGAGCGTTTTGTCCCAGCACAATCAATACTCTTTTCTTGCCGCTGGTAAGTTTGTGAGAATAATCCAAAAGTTGGCCAATGTCGGCTCGTACACAGGCATATACATTTACAAAAGGCTTAATTTCATACAGATAACTATGTGTATCTGATTCTCGATAGGCATCAATGTAATTATGTTCTCTCCTAATGATGTCAGTAGGATAATTTCTACGCAAATAGCGAAGAAATCTGTTTTGAATTTTGTTATGGACAGGATTCATTGTTGTTGCTTCAATAGGAGATCGAGTGACCGGATCTTCGGACCTATCCTCGTATTCGTCCCCAATTTTTGCTTCATCTTCATCGTCTCCGAATATGTCGCCTTCGGCCAATCTAAAACTGTCATCTTCAGTATTTTCAGCAGCATACCATCCAAAAACTCTCCGAAAACTGTCGCCATCCTTTTTTATTGTTAATTGGTGTATGGTTTCTGCATAGTTAAGGCCTGTCTCTTTCTTAAACCCATAATCAAGAAATTTTACATGTATATGATGACCAAGGATATCGTTGCGATGAGAATAAATGGCGCCGTTTCTTCTTACTACTTGTGCGTAGGCTATTATAGTTAGTTTGCCATAACTTCCTTGCGACTTTATTGCTATGATGTCGCCCTCTTTAATCTTTGATAGAATTCTAAAATACCTCTTTACTTTGGTGACGCCGGGTTTTGCACGTCTCCAATGCTGATCAACAAATTCATTGGCTTCGACGGAACTTTTTCCCATTATTAGGGAGAAGTCCTCATTATCTATAAAGCCAATAGCAACACATTCGTTGTTTAACATGTCCGGGAAAACTGACCTGCCGTATGGGCCTTCACCATAATAGCTTCCGATAATGAAAAATGCTGTCGGTTTCCCTTTTTCAGCAAACGTTGTATAAATCCTGTGAGTGAAATCGTCAATCTTTTCTACAGGTCCTTTCTTCGATAAAATATATTGCTGAAGCTGAAGCACGCTTGCTTTGTCGGAGTATTCTTTACCAAGCCCTTTTGCAATAGCTAACAAAGCTCTCTTACTATAGACGGGAAGTAATCTTTTTTCAGAATAAAGAAAAGCAATCTTCCACTTGACAATAGAATGAAACTTAATTAAGTCAATTGCTTTCCAGTCACCATGTAAAGATCTTTCGATGATTGTGAGGATATCATCTTTTATTTCTTTAAACGCAGATTCCGCATTTAGTCCCCTGGATGATTTCCAAGCATAAGTTCCGTCATATGTGAAGCGGGAATCAAACTCTGAACGATTTTTTGGCTTCCATAGCTCAAATTTGCTTAGTTGAATGGCTCCTATAGCTCCGAGAACCTCTCCCTCATATTCTAGCCAATAACAAAACGAATCGTGGTCGGACAAATTAGCATACTTCTCAATTGTCATTTCTCGAACTCTCTCAACTGGCCACACTTTTGAAAAGCGCTCCAGGGTGTCATCGAACTGGGTGGGATTTCGCTGCATAGAAGTTTTTGGGAATGTTGATTAATTCTTATGCCGGTTTTTCACCTCACCAACTCCTCCGCGATCATCTCCGCCTGCTTTAGCACCGTTTCTGTTGCCAGCAGCTGCATATCCGGCGGGTAGCCATATTTCCTCAATATCCTTTTTACTGCCACCTTTAGCTTCGACTTCACGCTTTCCTTTATTGTCCAGTCGATGGAGGCGTTTTGGCGGATGGTTTCGGTGAGCACCACGGCCAGCTCCCGCAGCTTGTCCTGCTGCATCAGCTCACGGGCGCTGTCGTTGTTGGCTACAGCCGTGTAGAAGGCGTACTCAAAAGGAGTGAGGCCCATTTGCTCCGGCTCCTTATCCTGCTCCCTTATCTCCTTGCTAAGCTTTATCAGCTCTTCTATTACCTCTGCAGCCGTCAGTATCTTGTTGTGGTAGCGCTTAATGGAGTTTTCCAGCATTTCCATCAGCGAGCGGCTCTGCACCAGGTTGGTCTTGGCCCTTGCCTTTATCTCATCGTTCAGCAGCTTTTTCAGCACTTCCAGGGCAATATTCTTGTGCTTCATGCCCTTTATCTCCAGCAGAAACTCCTCGGACAGAATGGAAATATCCGGCTTTTTGATGCCCGCCGCATCAAACACATCTATTACCTGGTCCGACACCAGCGCCTGGTCTATTACCTGCCGGATGGTGGTTTCTATTTCCTGGTCGCTGCGGCCGTTGCCGCTCATGTCGAACTTCACCAGCCTTGCCTTCACCGCCTGAAAAAACGCCACCTCATCCTTCGCATCCATGGCCTGCTCATGCGGTATGGCAATGGCAAAAGCGCTCGAAAGCGCCGTTACCTCATCTATGTACCGCTTTTTGCCATCCTTCAGGCCCAGTATGTGCTCTTCGGCGGCCAGTATCAGCGACAGCTTTTTGGACGTATCCGCATCAAAAAAGTCCTCATAAGCAAAGCCGTGGTACATGGCCGACACCACCTCCAGCTTTTCCAGCATCAGGTGTACAGCCTGCTCCTGTGCTTCCATCGGGTCACCCTTGCCGCCGGCATCGGAGTAGAACGAGAGGGCGCTCTTGAGATCGGAAGCTATGCCGAGGTAGTCGACCACCAGGCCGGCCGGTTTGTCTTTGTACACACGGTTCACCCTGGCAATGGCCTGCATCAGGTTGTGGCCCTTCATGGGTTTGTCTATATACAGGGTGTGCATGCTGGGAGCGTCGAAGCCGGTGAGCCACATATCCCGCACTATCACCAGCTTTAGCTCGTCGTCCGGATCTTTCATGCGGTCGGCCAGTATGCGGCGCTGTCGCTTGGTGGAGTGGTGTTTCTCCATTTTGGAGCCGTCGGACGAGGCCGACGTCATCACCACTTTTATCACGCCTTTGGTAAGCTCGCCTGAATGCCACTCAGGTTTCAGCTTCACAATTTCCTCATACAGGTCGGCGGCGATGCGGCGGCTCATGGCCACCACCATGGCTTTGCCGGCAAACACCTGCTGGCGCTGCTCAAAATGCGCCACTATGTCTTTGGCAATGTTGCTTATCCGCTTTTCGCTGCCAATCAGTGCTTCCAACTGCGTCCATTTGGCCTTGGCTTTCTGTGTTTCGGAAAGGTCTTCCTGCTCCAACTCGTCGTCCAGCTCTTTCACCAACCGGCGGCCTTCTTCGCTTAGCTGAATTTTGGCCAGCCTGCTTTCATACAATATGCGCACGGTGGCACCGTCTTCCACGGCTTGCGCTATGTCGTAAATGTCGATGTAGTTGCCAAACACTGCCGGGGTGTTCACGTCGGTGCTTTCGATGGGCGTGCCGGTAAAGCCCAGGTAGGTGGCATGGGGGAGGGCATCACGCATGTACTTGGCAAAGCCATAAACCATTTTGGTGCCTATCACATTACCGCCGGTGTCTTTGGTTTCAATGGTTTTGGCCTTAAAGCCATACTGGGTGCGGTGCGCTTCGTCGGCTATTACCACTATGTTTTGGCGCGCCGAAAGCTCCTCGTATACATTGCCTTCCTCGGGCTGAAACTTCTGAATGGTAGTGAAGATGACCCCGCCGGAGGCTACTTTCAGCAGCTCTTTCAGGTGTTGCCTGTTTTCTACCTGCTTCGGTTCCTGCCTTAGCAGCTGGGTAGACGCCGCGAAGGTATCGAACAGCTGATCGTCGAGGTCGTTGCGGTCGGTAATGATGAGCACGGTGGGGTTGTCGAGCGCCAGCACTATTTTGCCAGTATAAAACACCATCGACAGCGACTTGCCGCTGCCCTGCGTATGCCACACCACTCCCCCCTTGCGGTCGCCTACGGGTTGGTTTTTCACGCCGGGCAGGCCGTAATGCGCCGGGTCTTCGGCCGCTATTGTCAGCTGGCCTTCTTGTACATGGCCTGTAGCCCGTATGGTTGACTCCACCGCCCGGTTTACCGCGTAATACTGGTGGTAGGCAGCCAGCTTTTTTACGGTGGTAATGGTGGTGATGCCCGTGGCCGGATCTTCCCGGTTCGATTTCTCGTACACGATGAAATGCCTCACCAGGTCGAGCAGCGTTTCTTTGTTCAGCATGCCCTCAATAAGCGTTTCCAGCTGACTTACCAGGTGCGAGGCCTCTGCCAGGCCGTCGGCCGACTTCCAAGTCATAAACCGGCTGAGGCCTGACGAAATGGTGCCTGCCCTGGCTTCGAGCCCATCAGAAATTACCAGAAAGGCATTGTAGGTAAGCAGGCCGGGCACTATGGCTTTGTAGGTATCGAGCTGCTTGTAGGCGGAGATGATGGAGGCATTTTCGTCTGCTGCATTTTTAAGCTCCAGCACTACCAACGGCAGACCGTTTACGAAGATGACGAGGTCGGGCCGTTTGCTGTGGCCATTTTCGGTAACGGTAAACTGGTTCACCACCAGGAATTCGTTGTAATCGGGGTTCTTGAAATCGACCAGCCACACCAGGTCGCCCCGCTCATTGCCGTCTTTCTGGTGGGTAACCTTTACGCCCTCGGTAAGCAGCCGGTGAAACGACTCGTTGTTAGTCAGCAGCTCCGGCGAATGGATGCGCAGCACCGTTTTAAGCGCCTCCTGCTGCGCCTGCACAGGCAGGGTGGGGTTGAGCTTTCTGATGGCGTTTTCCAGCCGGTGGGCCAGCACCACCTCTTCGTAGCTGTTCCGTTCTGCACCGCCACCCTCTGCATCGGGAGCCATATCGGGCCCGTACACATACCGGAACCCTTGCCGCTCCAGCAGTTCAATGGCCATTAATTCGATATGGTTTTCGGTGATGCGGGTCATGTGCGTTAAATTATTCCTCCATTGAGTAGTCATAGCCCTTGAAGCGGGGTGGAACCGCGGGGATTATTTTCCCAAATCCCATACGCAACAGAGAATGGCCATCATTAAAAAGTATAGGTGTGAAATTTCGCAGGTTTTACATCTTCTGGCTTCATTTTATTAAGTTTTATGTAAGACGCTCTTGAAAGCTAATATTCCATCAGGTATATCACTCCCCGTCATAACCCAATAGCCTTAGAAACAAAGAATTTACAGTATAGATAATCACGAAGCTCATTTTATTAAAGTTGAAATTTTTCTTCTCTACTGATGACCTATTAGCGTTGGTGATGCTCATTCAGAAACCTGTAAATCTTCTCAAACTTTTCTGTCGTTGCTTTACTTAATGCTAGTGGCTCCTTGTTTACATATCGCGTCTGTATTGCTGTATTAAACTTTGATTTCTCATAGCTTCGAGCATTCTTGTCAAACTCCTTAGTAATTGCAAGCCGCTCTTCATTATCGAACAAATCTTCAACAGGAAATGAAAATAATTGATCTACATCCCTAAAGGTATAGATGAGATCGGATATCTCTCTTCCTATTTCTTTAATGTATTTTTTCTTTGCTTCTTCCCCGGCCTTATCTCCGTCTAAAAATATGGTAAAATTTCTGCCCCACGCAAGATAAAGGCGAATGATATACTCATTGCTATTTGCTCCATTTCCAGGATAAAATCGTAATTCGGAATATTTCTTTCCAAAGACCACATCATTGATATATCTGAAAATATAGTAATCGTTCTTTCCTTCTGTCAAGATAATATCTGGGACTTTTTCTAACAGGCCTGGCTGATAGTCGAGAGCGTCTAAGACTGGCTGAAAATAGTCTCGTTGCTTAGGATTCGAAGCAACAAATTGTTTATAAGGGATAGCAGTGATATTAGTATTGGTCGAGTCAAAATCAAAGGCCTTGGAATAATTTATCGCCTCATTTTTTACGATGTATGTCCCACCTAACCATTTAGGATTTATCAGATGATGACTATGGGTTGTATAAACGAGATGGCATTTTGTAACTAATTCAGCAAATTTAGAAAGAAGTTTCTTTTGTGCTGTGGAATGCAAATTTGAAGCCGGCTCATCGAGAAGAAAAAGTGTTTCGCCCAAATCCGTTTTTCTATTTTTTCTAAATTCCGTAAAAAGAAGAAATGTGAAAAACCATTTGAATCCTAAACTCCTTTCGGAAATGTAATACTTTTCGGCACCTTCTTTTAGCTTGAACTCCAAGTAAAAAACCTTTTTTTCCTTTGTTACGTTTTGCCCTTGCGGATTTTTAGAGACAATCTTTATAGTCTCGGCTTTAGCTTCCACAAAAATTTCTTTTCCCCTGATGTTCATTATATTCTTCCATGCACCTAAGACAACTTTGGATATTTGTGCACTCATTTTAGAAAGTGTATGTTCAAGTGATTCCTGAACACCCTCCGACGAATCTTTAATCCTATCAATCAAATGTTTTTGAATAGTCAAGTCTTTGTCGATAGATGATAATACGTCTTGAATAACGTCCCTAAATTGGAGTTGATTTTTAATTGCCGACGTTTCGTCATCTAAGTAAATTCTATTTGGAAAGTCAAAGAGAAAATCTGGGTAATATAATATTTTTGGAATTAAGTTGTTTTGGATGTAGGTTACTAACTTTTTCCAATTATCATCTTTGCTTTCAAGTGTAACATATGTCTTCCCATCTTGGCTTGTTTGAATATTAATAGTCCAAAAATTTCCTAACCCCGTGCTTATTGAGTCTGAGAATGAGTACCTCTTCTCGATATATATTGAACCAATTGGCTTGACATGTTTGATTCCTATTGAAGTCGCGTAGTTCTTAATAATAATATTGTCCTCTTTAGACGTTGACAAGAAAGCAGCCACACTGACTGAGCCCGAGAATTTAAGCTTGTCCTTTTTTGGTATGAGTTTATGCCTCTCTGGCTCCGTACAGTCGGCTAAAAAGGTATTAATTGCTTCCAGTATAGATGTTTTCCCAGACTCGTTCAAGCCGACTAACGTGACGACGTTTGAAAAAGGGGGCTTCTCCAAGTCTAAATTTAGTTCATGAATACCCTTAAAATTTTTGATGATGAATTTGGTGTATTTCATAAATGCTCGTTCATTTAGCTTCTGTTTCTAGCGTCACGTCCCCATTCATCAGATTCGGCAATAAGGTGTCACGGAGAGGAGTGAGGGTCCTGATTTGTTTTGCATTTAGGTTCAACTTTCCAAGAGTCGCTTCCAATTGTTTGTTTAAGTGGAGAATAAAGCCTTTTGGAGGGATTTTTATATCAAAACCTTTAATAATGTCAGCTTGTGCTCTTTGTCTCCCACTTGAGCCAGACATGCTGCTAATCGCAAAGTCTCTAAATTCAGGGTCCTTTGCCATGATGTAGGAGATGAAAGGATGGAAAGGCTCCTTCATTCTCATGACTATGTACTCAGTGGAGCCCCATCCAACTTGCTCATTTTCCAAAAAGGAGACAAAACATGTTTTTCCATTTTCAAGACAAGGGGTAATCCGAGCGAGTAGCGTATCTCCATTCATAAACTTCATCCCGGAGGTGAAGGCTCTGTCATACCAATTGTCCGGATTGAAGGTATTGGAACTAACATTACTCATTTCCAGATAGGGAGCCAAAGCTCCCTTTGATAGCTTATAGGCTGGGTTGAAGTCTATTATGTCTGCCAAAGTACCATCCTCCCAATCCTCCTTCGCCTCTTCCACAAACCACTGCCTGAACAGCGTCTCAGCCATTTTTTCCAGTGTGGCATTTTGGCGGTGCAGCAGGTCTATTTTGTCGTCAAGGCTGGCGAGGATGGAGGCAATGGCTTTTTGTTCGGGGAGGGGAGGAAGAGATATCTCCAATTTTTTTAGCTCTGCGGCCTTTATTCCTTCAACCGTGCTTCCTGATGCGCGAGATTGAAGAACCGACTGGCCAATCCCACTTTGAAAGTAATACTTTAGAAAGATGCTATCGCATATCAGTTTATTGGTTTGCAGAGTGATAATTCTTTGGGCCAGAGCAACAGCTTTGTCTTTAATTAGAGCAACTTCCCCAAGTGGAGCTTCCGTAGTTAGTATCAGGTCATTAATTTCTGGGAACCCTCTTGTCATCCAAGACTCATAGTCGTCTGAGGCAATAAACTCAGTAGGTTCCAGCAATCTTCCTGATTTAACAATTTTTGCAGTAATTAGTGGAACCCCGTATGACTTTTTTTTCGGCGTTTTTCCTCGATAGTCTATAAACTTTTCGACGACGTCTTCCAATACATATTCCCTCCACTCACCCATCTATCTTAATCTTTAAAAGGTTCTCCTTTATTATCTCATTCAGTCGCACCTCTTCCTTCATCTGCTCTTCCAGTTCGGCTTTCAAGGCGGTAAATCGCTCTTTGAAGTCGAAGTCGTCTTCATCGTCGGGCAGGCCTACGTAGCGGCCGGGGGTGAGCACATAGTCGAGCTCACGTACTTTGGCAATGGGGGCGGAGGCGCAGAAGCCGGGGATGTCCTGGTACCTCTCGCTTCCTCCCTTTTCTTCGACAAGCTCAGAATGACGGGAGGAACCGACAGGCTCAGACTGACCCCGCGGGAGGCTCCGCCATGCGTGGTACGTTCCGGCTATCTTCTGTATGTCGTCATACGAGAGCTCCCGGGTGCGGCGGTTAATGAGGTGGCCCATGTTGCGGGCGTCTATAAAAAGGATTTCATTTCGCCTGTCGCGAAACTTATGATTGCTGCGGTCACGGCTGAGAAACCACAGCGCCGCCGGTATTTGTGTATTCAGAAACAGCTTGGCCGGCAGGTTTACTATACAGTCAATCAGCCCGGCTTCTATCAGGTTCTTCCGTATTTCTCCCTCGCCCGAGCTTTTGGAGGTAAGCGAGCCCTTGGCCAGCACCACACCGGCCTGCCCGGTAGGAGCGAGGTGGTAAATAAAATGCTGCAGCCATCCAAAATTGGCATTGCCCGTGGGCGGCACGCCATACTGCCAGCGGCCATCGGTGCGCAGCAGCTCGCCGCCCCAATCGCTCACATTAAAAGGCGGGTTGGCAATTATATAGTCGGCCTTCAGGTCTTTGTGTGCATCGTTCAGAAAGCTGCCCTCGTTGTTCCACCGCACCTGGCTGCCATCTATACCCCGTATGGCCAGGTTCATTTTGCACAGCCGCCAGGTGGTTTCGTTGCTTTCCTGCCCGTAAATGGAAATATCGCTTACCTTGCCCTGGTGCTCCAGCACAAACTTTTCGCTTTGCACAAACATACCACCCGAGCCACAGCAGGGGTCGAATACCCGGCCTTTGTAGGGCTCCAGCATTTCCACCAGCAGCTCCACCACACTGCGGGGCGTATAGAACTGTCCGCCCTTTTTGCCCTCCGCCAGCGCAAACTCGCCCAAAAAGTATTCGAACACATGGCCCAGCACATCGGCGCTGCGGGCTTTGGTATCGCCCAGGGCTATGTTGCTTATCAGGTCTATCAGCTGGCCAAGGCTGGCAGGGTCGAGGTTTTGGCGGGCGTATACTTTGGGTAACACGCCCTTCAGCTCCCGGTTTTCCTTTTCTATGGCATCCATGGCCTCGTCTACAAACTTGCCAATCTCCGGCTGCTTGGCCTTGCTCAGCAGGTAGGTCCACCGGGCCTCCTGCGGCACAAAAAATACGTTTTCTGCTTTGTATTCGTCTTTGTCTTCAGGGTCGGCTCCTTGTGCTTCTTCGGCTAGCAGCTTAGCATGCAGCTCTTCAAAGGCATCGGAAATATACTTAAGGAAGATCAGGCCCAGGGCCACGTGCTTGTATTCCGCCGCATCTATATTCTTGCGGAGCTTATCGGCCGTTTTCCAGAGCTGTTTTTCCAGCGGTTCACTTTTACTTGCTTCCTTTTCGGTTTTAGCTTTTGCCATCAGTGTTTCAAGAGGTTGTAACAATTAAAAATCCTTCAAGGGAGTGTCGCTTGATTAATTCATTTGTGGTCCCACCCTTCAGGGCAGCCGACGTGGAACGGGGTAAAAGGGCCAGAAATGAATTAACTTCCATTATTCCTTCAAAGGCAGCATTCCATAAGCGCTGGCAGAAAAGTAAGGTAATTTACTGAAGAGTGCTATCGGCTTTTGATGGCCGCTTCTGAAAATATAGCTGGTGGGTAATATTAACAAAAAATTGTTATCGCAGGAAGCACACATTTAAAGTAACCCATAACGAAGGCTGTTTTCTAACTTCATTTGATGTAAAATACTCAAAAGTTAGTATTTCATTAGCCAATCGATTCCTCCAAATTTGTTTTACTATGATGACCAGGAAAGAAACTCGTTATGTCACATCATTTTATAGTATTTCATAAACTAATATAAAAGCCATGAAAGCTATTTGTAGGATCCTGTTAATAATGCTGTTTGCTGCGGCCTGCAGTGGCGAAAAAAAAGAGGAAGGTGTAGTAAAAACAAGTTTGGTCGATGGTGGGGTTGAGGTGAGTTGCACTTGCAATGGAAAAACTGTAACAAAATCATGTTCAGTGGATGGTTACTGTGATTGTTCCGGTAATGAACCCAGGGTAGTATGTTGCGCTTCATCGTGTACTGGAGCAAGCGAATCCCTTGTATCTGAAGTAGCGTTTTCGAACACATTAATTCCTTCGCCAGAGACAATGCTGGCCAAGGGTAGCAACACTTTGTTAGAAAGAGAGTATGATCAATTTGTCACTGACGACGAGTTGGTGTCGCTCGAATACTATGCGCTTCAAGCGGATGGCTCGCACGTTTATTTAAGCAAGGATAACTATTGTCCGGACCAATTTTATTGCGTTGTAGCCCCTTATTGTTACTACAGGCTTACCAATAAACATCGAGAGCAAGCTATTGCAGGGTTTGTACGCAAAAGTTGGGTTTATAATGGAAGGACGTACAGTCAGGATGTCAATTTTAGTCTTCGACCTGGCGACTGGCAGCATTTTGGGTGTTTTTTTGTGACAAAAACTCAGCCAATTACTTTTAAAATTTTTAGCCATTTCGTCACTGAAGAAAATAGTTCCGATCTCTCAGCATTTAACATTCTTCCAGTGTCGGAGCAGTATGTTAAAGATTTTGGTTGCACATGTCCCGGGGGTTATCCTGAAGGTAGTTTCCTGTGCATCAACAGTAAACTGTATAGGTGTATTTCAGACCCGTCAAACTATGACTATTGTTATTGGTACAATTGGGGGAATACGTGTCCCTAATGCCCTTGTCCTTTGCGTTGTGCGCCGGTAGGGTCGTTTTTTCAAGTGGAACTCCTTGTTGAAATAACGTGTCGGGACAACTATAAATAAAATTGCTTATAGCCAGGAGAAACTAAATAACCCATGCCTACCACCAGAAACACGGTTCTTCATTGGACACGGGCTAACGGCGTAACAAGCGTGAATTTTACCATGGATGGGGGTAATTATATTGAAGTACGCCTTATAGTAGCGGAGAATTGCAGGTTGCAGCGGGTTAGTGTAAATGGTCCGGCCCAACGGGAGATAACGAATCTTCAGCCGGTGCGTCCTGTAGTTTTGCGTCCGTTGCCTCATGGTAGTTATACTTGTTCCATCACGGTCAGCTATACAGACTATCAGCCGAGGCACCCCGAGCTGCGATTGGCTTTCCGGTACAGAACGCGGGATTGATTGAGCCTTGGTATGCATAGCCCTTCAGACTATGCAAAACTACTTCACCCCTTTGGGGCTTGCCTTTTGGTGGAGGCTCCTTTGGAAGAGCCCTTACCAGGCGCCCTAGCCTGAAGAAGACGTGGGCTAGTGTAATAATTATTAAGTAAGTTAACTAATTTTCTTTTAAAATTGAATATC
>CBFGTI010000088.1:0-23543 GCA_965651695.1 uncultured Imperialibacter sp.
TGCCATTGGCACGACTCACCCCAAACTAAAATTTTAAATGCGGAGGCCCTGGCAAAGAGCTTCGTTGGGGCCGGTGTAAGCCTGAAGACTAAAACTTTTTGTTCCCGCATTAGCTTTTATAAAACATTGATTATATATTTAAGAAAATTATATATAAAACATGTATACTGAATTTGTGAAAGGCACGCTGAAGACTATTATTCTGAAGCTGCTGGCCGAAAACAAGCGGATGTACGGGTATGAAATAAGCCAGCGGGTGCAGGAGCTCTCAAAAGACCAGATCAAGCTGACTTACGGCGCGCTGTACCCTATACTATACAAGCTGGAAAAGGATGCATTGCTGGTTACAGAAACGGAGGTTGTTGACGGGCGGGCACGGAAATACTATTCGCTTACGCCCAACGGGGTGGTGCTGGCGAAGGAGAAGGTATCGGAGCTGCAAAAGTTTAATGAAGTACTGAAAAACCTGCTGCTGCCTGCACCAAATGTGAGCCTTGAGCTTGGAGCATTATGAACAGCCAACAGTTGCAAGCCATCCGTGAATACCTGAACAAACAGGGTATGACTTTCGAGCCGCTACAGGATGAAATGCTCGACCACATAAGCTGCGACATTGAAGGGTTGATGCAAAACGGAAGCTCTTTTGAAGACGCCTGGCAGAAGGTGCTACACGAAATACCTCCAAAACAATTACACACCATACAAATTGAAACCATGGAAACTATTAACAAAAAAGAAACGCTTTCGAAGTGGTTTGCTTACCTCTCGTTCGTGCTGCTGTTTGCAGGGTCGGCCTTTAAGCTTTTGAAATTGCCAGGTGCCGGCCAACTGGTCATCGCCTCGTTGGCTGCCATCGTGGTGGCTCTGTTTAGCGGCTCCATATCGGGTGTTTATTGGAACAGGGAAAAAAAAGGCGGGTGGCTTCTACTGGGAATAATTCTCAGTATAAGCCTGTTTCTGGCGTCATTTACTTTTCAAATCCTCCACCTGCCGGGCGCCACTGAACTTCGCACCATATCGGTGGCCGGGCTCTGCGTACTATATTCTGTGTCGTTTATAAACATCAACAACGAAAACAGTATTCTGCCTTTTCTCCATCAAAGATACACACCGGCTATCGAGCGGTTTATCATGATACTTTTCGGTGTCATTTTCCTTATTCGGGTGCCCGTTCTTCTAACCGGCTCAAGAGATGTAGTTTCTCAAATTTTGCTGGTAGTAGTAATAGCAGCTGCCGGTTTGCAGCTTTTTTCATTGATGTGGCATTCAAAACAACGTTTCCACTGGTTAGTGGTAGTTGGCCTCATTACCAGCGTACTGTTTTTCCTGCTGCCTGCCATGGTTGAGTTGCTTCCCTTTTCCATGAGAGCTTTTATGGGTGCCCCGGGCTTCTTTGCCTCAGCAGGCATTATCATTATAGTGACCCAACGAAAAGACCGGTTGCGCATTACCACCGTTGTATCAATTGCCTTTATTGTTGTTCTCAATGCGATGTGGGCCTTTTCTGCAACTGGCGTTGTTTCAGGTACCGAGCGGTTTTTATTCAACGCATTGGTGCTGATCGCACTGGTACTTTGTCTTTATCCACAGCGGAAAAATTCGGAAATGAAAATGTACGTCACCGCAGCCATCGCACACTACCTTTTTGTTTATCCCTGGGAAATTGGCTTGTGGTGATTGAACGGGGGATTTATTAATGAGACAACGGGATCGTCACAAAGAAGGTGGCGCCTTTCCCTTCCTCACTTTCAACCCAAATCTCACCGCTATGCTCAGTAATAATCTCTTTGGCGATGTATAACCCAATCCCCAGTCCCGAAGAGAAATCGGTGCGGTCGATCCGGTAAAACCGCGTAAAGATTTTTTCCAGTTTGTCTGTCGGTATCCCCGGTCCGAAGTCTTGTACGCTTACCACAATAGCGTTGCTATCGACGCGGCTATTTATAACGATATTGTCGGCGTGGGGAGAGTATTTTATAGCGTTGGTCAGAAGCACATCCAACACCTGTCCGATGCGTTTTTTGTCGGCCATGATCAAAACCGGTTCGGCAAAACTATTGTTAATTTTTATCGTGTGTTTGATTTCTCTTTCCCGAATACCCTCGGTGCAGTCGGCCAGCAGCTGGCTGATGTCGAACTTGCTGAAGTTCATTTTAAGCTTGCCGTTTTGCATTTTCGTTACATCGAGCATGTCCGATATCAAGCCCGTCAGTTTGTCCACCTGTCTCAGTGTCTTCTGCAGGTACATCTTGTGATCTGCCTGGGCAATTTCCTCTTCAATTATCTGCAGGTATCCCTTTATGGTGGTGGCTGGTGTTTTTAGCTCATGGCTTGCCAGGGCAATAAATTCGTCCTTGTGTTTAAGCATTTCTGCCAGCATTTGGGCATATTCTTCCAGCTTTTGTTTCAGGCAAACTTGCTCCGTAATGTCCCTGGAAATTTTGGAAGCACCAATTATCAGTCCGTTTTTATCTTTCACTGGCGAAAGAGTGAGAGATATGTCGATGTGTTTACCACTCTTTGTAACCCGCGTGGTTTCGTAGCTTTCAATCTTTTCTCCCCTGCTTACTTTCCTGAGCAGGTGAATTTCCTCTTGCCGAAGTGCCTGTGGAATGATGGTAGAAATGGGGCGGCCTAAAATCTCCTCACGTGAGTATCCGAAGATTTTCGAAGCGCCTTTGTTCCAGCTCGTTATTATACCATCCAGCGTTTCACTTATGATAGCGTCTTCCGACGACTCCACTATTGCTGCCAGCCATTGCGCTGTAGCCGGCACCTCGCTGCCAGGCGCATGGTGCAACACATTCATAGTACCAATGGGCGCGCCCTTTGTTCCGGCAATCAGGTCAACATCAATTACTGCCGGTAGCCGGCTGCCATCCGGCCTGCCAATGCAAATAGGCTCCTTTTTTAATCTTTTGCCCTCTCTAAGTGCCCGTGCCGTGGCGTATTCTTTCCGTGGCACAATATGTCCATCCGCATCGAAAAGCTGTATCGCGCCACAATAGGCAAGCTCTGTGGGGTCGTTGAGGCGCGGATGCCGCCCCCACATTTCAGCAGCTTTTTCATTGTAATAGGTAATGTGCCCTATACTATCCGTGGAGAATATGGCTGTGGGTAATATATCGTTCAGGTCTGACTGCTTATCTGACAATTGGATCAATTTTTATTTTTCCGGCAATTGAACAAATCAACAAGGCACACGAACCTGCGACACCATCCGTGGACTTCCTGTAGCTATCTTTATGAGTTGTTGTCGGCTGATATTCAGATGGTTAAAATTCAAACAGCCGGCTTGTTGTAAATAACTCCCTTTGCGGGGCAATGCCCAACCACAGAATAAGCAGGTGAAATATTACATATTGGTGTTCGATGCGCACTTCCGAAGAACGTATGCACAACGAGCGTGCAGTGGCGTTAGTTCCGCACGAAACCCAAAAAGGAATTTGCGTTTACCTCTTCAGTCGTTTTGCTACATGTATCATCACCTCGTTTGCATCGGGAGAAATCCGAAAAAAAACAACAGCCCCCAAAAAAAGCACAGTGATGAGAGTGGAGCGCAGCAGTATATCCACAACTATATTGGAAAAGACAGGGAAATAGGTGCCAAGCAGTAAGATTACCCCGCCAATTGGGAGCATGAGCAAATTTTTGCCGGTAAATGGCTGGATACCAAGTCGCCATTTTACAAAAGTCATTTTCACTACGTTGTAAAGCAAAAGAGCTATAGCCGACGCCCAGGCGGCGCCGTCAATCCCATATAGCGGTATCAGCAGTTGGTTGAGCAACACGGCCAATATGGCCAGCACCACCAGCGAAAGCACATTGAAGCGAAAATATTTAGACATCACAATTATTTCCCCGTTGAGGCTGAAGGTCATGTCGAGCAACTTGCCAAGCCCGATAATATTAACCACCGTTATCCCCTGTATAAAAACCTCATTGTTGGGCACAAGCTTAAAAATAGACGATAGGTTGGCTGCAATGCCGATGTATAGCAGCATTCCGGCCAGCATCTGGTTAATGGAAACCTTTTTATAGAGTTTGTCTACTTCACTTATATCTTGTTTGTCAAACGCCCTCGATACCAGTGGTGTGGTGATTTGCGTGAGTGCCCTCCGTGGCATTTCAATTACCACAGCTATGTAAAAGGCAGTGGTGTAAATGCCGTTCCAATGCAGTCCGAGCATGCCGCTTATCATAATCTGGTCGATGTTCAGTATGATGAAAGACCCACCAGCGCCAAGTAAAGCATATAAGCTGTAGGTAAACATTTCTTTCAAAAGTGGTCTTTTTATGTCACCAAAAGAAAAGTGAACCTGCAGCAGGTTGCGGTGCGCCAGGTACCCCAGCAAGAAAACAAGCGAAAGCCCGTACACGATCACCATGCTGTAAACCAGCCATTCAAACGATATGAGGTCCAGGGCAAATAGCAGCACGGTAATGCTCGACCCCACCCTTACCAGCACCTCTTTGGCAAAGTTGGCAGCTATTATTTTGAGCAACGCCCTTGAGTACCCCTCGGCCACGGCCTGAAAGGACATGACCAGCAGCACCGCCAGAATAACCCCCTGGTATTCGTTTACCAAAGCCGACTCGGCAGCAAAATAGGCTGTAATGGGCTCCTTAAACACCTGGTAAAGAACAAGAGTGAGCAAGTAGCCTACAGTTACGCCCACAACGCCGAATGCCAGCAGTTGGCCCGGGCCCTTTTCCGTTTTTTCAAAAGCCGGGTAATAACGTACGGTGCATTGTGCCAGCCCCAGCTGTGCGATTGGCAGCAGTAAAAATGCCGCGCTTGGTATTAGCCGCACCAGGCCTATCTGCTCGGGCGAAAGAAATTTCGGAAACAGAATGAGAACATTGACGTAGCCGATAACCACCCCTACATAGGTAAGCACCGTTGTGTAAAAGCTTTGCCTGAAAACTACGCCCATTTTACACTGGTTTAAACCAAATCACCGTATCGGTAAGGCCGGTGGTAGTAAACACTTTTGGCCATAGCTTTACCGCTTCGTGCACGGGTTTATACCGGCTTCTCTCGGCGTTATCAAGTACAAGCATGCCGCCGGGTTTTAGCTTTTGCATGCCAATGAGCGCACACTCAGTTCTGCTGCGGCCATCGACCAGCAAAAAGTCGAGGCTCTCGTTTTCAAACCTGCAGAGTTCGCTCACGTAGGCTACGAAGCCCTTTTTTGGAGCGAAATCCTGCGGAAATGCTGATGCCATGCTTTCAGGAAATGCCTGTTCCGGAGTTGCGTCGGGCTCTACCAGCCGGTAGTCCACGTTACTGATGTTTCGTTCCTTCAACCACTGGTCCACCTTATGATACCAGCCTTTGTGGTGTTCAATACTTGTTAGTTTGCCAAGGTGGCTTGCAAAAAAAGCGGTGCTTTTGCCGCTCCCGAATTCAACGCCAGCCATTTCTTTGGTGAGCAACCTTCTAAAAATCACAATGGAAGCAGGCGATGTCCAGGCGGTCATCGGATTAAACTGCTTAAAAATCCAGTAGTAAACCTTCAGGATGGGGCGAAATACCCGGTAAAAAACATAGGAAAGAGTGAAGGCCTTTGGCGCCACGATGTTTCGTTTGATAAAGAAAAAATTCGCTGCTATTTTTTTTGCCTGCTGGTATCGGGCGCCTGATGTTTGCATTGTTTGTAATTTGCGGTCCGAAGTTATCAAAATATACCGTAGAACCAGAAGTTTGCCATGAACCGATTGCGTATAGGAATGCTGCTCGACCAGGACTTTCCTCCCGATTCAAGGGTCGAAAATGAAGCCTATAGCTTGATTGCAGCTGGTTTTGAAGTATTCCTTTTTTCGCTCGCTTTCAAAAAGAAGCCGCTGGCCGAGTCGTGGAATGGAATTGAGGTGCGGCGGTACCCGTGCGGCAAATTGCTCTATAAAATGTCGGCCCTTGCCTACGACTTTCCCTATTACCACAGAAAGGTGGCAGGGATGATCGGCCATTTTATTGCCGAAAACCAGATCGACGCCTTGCATGTGCACGACATGGTGCTGGCGCGGGCTGCTTTTGCGGTAAACAAAGATTTTCAGCTACCTCTCACGCTCGATCTGCACGAAAACCGGCCGGTGATTATGCAGTTTTACCCGCACCTGAAAAAGTTTCCGGGAAAATGGCTCATTCGCACTTCCCGCTGGGAGCAGGCGCAAAATGAGCTGCTGCGAGAGGCCGATAAAGTAGTGCTGGTAACAGAAGAGGCCAGGGCTGAGGCCGTTAGGTCGGCGGGCATTCGTCCCGACAAGGTGATAGTGGTGCCCAATACCATCCATCCGGAAATATTTCTGAAGTATCCCATCGACCAGGGGCTTCTTCAGCGGTTTGAGGGCAAATTTAACATGGTTTACGTGGGCGATACCGGTTTGCGGCGCGGTACTTCCGACCTTGTCAGTGCCCTGCCGGTAATACTAAAGGAGGTTCCTAATGCTCACCTGATTATAGTAGGCAAAAGTAGCCAGGACGTACACCTGTTAAAGCTGGCAGACGCATTACAGGTGCGCGACCATATAAGCTTCGAAGGCTGGCAGGACGTTTCTCTTTTTCCCAGCTATATCCAGGCGGCTGATGTATGCCTGTCGCCTATCCACCGAAACCTCCACCACGACACCACCTTTGCTAATAAGCTGTTTCAGTATATGGCGATGGGAAAGCCGCTGCTTGTTAGCGATTGTCCGCCGCAGGTAAGGGTGGTGGAAGAGGCGGGGTGTGGACTTGTGCACAAAGGGGGCGACGCCAAAGACCTGGCCCGGCAGGTTGTTGTGTTGGCAAAAGACCGGGCAGGCGCAAAACTGATGGGCAAGAATGGCAGAGAAGCCGTTTTTAGCAAGTACAACTGGAATATCACCAGCAGGGAGCTGATAAGCTACTATAAACAACTTGAGAGGGCTAATGACTTGTGACGCAACTCACAACTTCAAGGCTACCCGGCCAACTCAGAACTTAAAACTCAAAACTCCGAACTCAAAACTTCCTCCAGCCGCTCCACATCCGCTTCATTGTTGTAAAAATGCACAGCTGTTCGCACGTATGACGGGCGCCACGTCGCAATTACCTTGTGCGCTGCCAGGTGGTCATTTACTGCCTTTTCACCCTCAAAGGATACTATGCCCGACCACGACTTTTCGTCCCGTGGGGCCATTGGAGCATAGCCGGCATTTTTCACAGCCGTGTAAAGGAGGTCGGAAAGCTCTTTCACCCTTGCTGTAATTTTCTCCCAGCCTATCGCTTCCAGCTCTTTCAGTGCATTCCCCTGCATCAAAATATGGAGCGGCTTTGGGTGGCCGGTTTCCAGGCTCTGAGGCAGCGGCTTCAGGTATTTTGCCTGTTTCGGGTCTTGCAGAAAATCCGTCATGCTGCCTGACCCAAGTGCACCATGTCGCAGCCATTTTCTGGCTTCTTTTCTTATGTAAACTGTGCCGGCACCGTAGCCGGCAGTTTGCCACTTGTAAGAGCTTCCGGCCATCACGTCAATTCCCAGGCTGCCCGGGTCGATGCGGAACACACCCATGCTCTGGATGGCGTCTACAATCAGAAACGCACCATGCCTTTTGCTCATGGCAGCGATCGCATCCAAATCTACCCTGTAGCCGTTGGTGTATTGCACGTGGCTAATGCACAAAACCTTTTGTTTCCCCTTCAGCGCAGCTTCTATCGCATCCAGGTCAATATGACTTTTCATGTCCCAGGCTATCCAGTGCACTTTTCTGCCAGAGTGTATCCATGGGAGCACCACGGCCGGGAAATCGTGTGTCACCAGCACCACTTCCAATGCCGGATCAAGCATTTTTTCCACCCAGGCGATGCTATACGAAGTATCCCACACAAGGCCGATCTCTTCGGTTTCAGCATGCAGCCACCTGGCCACCACCTCGCGGGTTTCTTCCATTTCGCCAAGCCAGTCGCCTAGCTTCTGGCTTGCTTTTAACGCGTAGTCCTGCAAGTATTCAATGCCTATTTTTGCGGTTGCGTCGCTCATTGCCCCTGCGTTTGCAGTATTCAGGTAAGTACATTGGCCGAGCAATGGATAATTTTGCCGGAGCGCTGAAAAATCTGTCATATGCTGATACACTACGTGATTAGAAGAACCAAAGTTTTATTGCCAGCGCAATAACGGTAACCACCAGGAAAACCCTGATCACTTTATCGCCTTTTTCTGCCGACCAGCGGCTGGCAATCCAACCGCCCATCCCGTTGCCAAGTGCCAGCACCAACCCCAACAGCCAGTCGATTTTGTCTTCATATATGAAGATCACAAGGGCGGAAAACGTATAAATAAGCGCTACAAAAACCTTCACAAAGTTGGCTTTCACCAGCGAGAAACCATTGATGTGCGTAAGTGCAGCAATGGTTAAAAAGCCCACTCCGGCCTGTATAAAGCCGCCGTAAATGCCGATAAAGAAAAATACAAAAGTGCCCCAAACCTGGTGTTTAACGCTCAACTTTTCGCCGTTAGATTTCTTTTTAACTACTGAATCAAAAAGAATGGAAAACACCACCATGATCATAATGATGGCGAGGATTCTGTTGAAAACCTCGCCGCTGATTTCCACGGCAAACCAGGCACCAATGGCACCACCGATGAGAGACGATAATGCCAGCCACCATGCATACGGAAAGGCCGACACACCTTTGCTCCGGAAGCCTGCTACAGAAAAAATGTTTTGTCCCATAATGGCCACACGGTTGGTGGCATTGGCTACCGAGGGAGGGAGCCCCAGGAATATAAGTACAGGTAAGGTGAGTAAGGAACCGCCGCCCGCTACTGTGTTTACAAAACCGGCAATAAAGCCCACCACTACAATGAGCAGGTATTCGTAAAGCTCCATTCTGAACAGTTAAGCGGCGAAGTTAAGCCGAAACTTAGAAATTATTAAATGGAATGGATGGCATCATCAGTGCGGGTTACTGCCAGCTTGTCGGGGCAGTTTTTCAGCAGTTCGGCTTGTGTCTGCTGCAATGTAGGATGAATAAAGTCGGGAGCAATTTCGTTCAGCGGCTCAAGTGTAAATTTTCGATTTTGTATTTGTGGATGAGGAATGGTAAGCACCTCGGTTTCCAGCTGCAAATCATTGTAGTACAAAATGTCGATGTCAATTAGCCTGGGCCCCCATTTCTGCTCCCTTTGCCTCCCGAGTAGTTCTTCAATTTCATTAATCGTTTTCAGCAGTTCCATGGGAAGCATCTCGGTACTTACTTCTACTACCTGGTTATAAAAGTTGGGTTGCTCAATGTCGCCCCATGCGGCCGTGAGGTAAACTGAAGAACTTCGAACCAGACGGCCTATTCGCCCGTTAATGAGTCGGCGAGCCTCTTGAACGTTCCCCAGGCGATCGCCCTGGTTGGAACCTAATAGTAGGTAAATGCTCATCAGGTGTTATGCTTTTTGACGGTGTTTGAACTTAGGTGAATCTTCTTAGATTTGCAAATAATCAATTAATAATACAATTAATGGCCTTCCTCAGAAATTTGCTGGCAACCCTTACTGGTCTGTTTATATTTTCAATTCTTTGTTTACTGATACTAATCGGCATAGCTTCTTCCTCGGAGGAAACTGTGGAGGTAAAGGATAACTCGGTCATGTTTCTGCCGCTGCGTGGCATATTGAGTGAACGGGCGCCGCAAGACCCATTTGCGGAACTCTTTCCCAACAGAGGCCCTCTCAACATTGGGTTGATGGATCTGCTAAAAGCGATCAAAAGTGCTGCGAAAGACGACAAGATTAAAGGAATATATATTGAACACGGCTATCTCTCTGCCGGTTTTTCCAGTCTCAAAGAAATAAGAGATGCGCTGGTAGAATTTAAGGAGTCAGGCAAATTCGTTTACGCCTACGGCAACTATATTTCAGAGGGCGACTACTACCTCGGGTCTGCTGCCGACGAGCTGTACGTGAACCCGCAGGGGTCGCTTGAGTTCAACGGGTTTAGCGCCAACATATCTTTTTTCAAGGGTACGCTGGACAAGCTTGAGATTGAACCGGAGATTTTTAGGGTGGGAGAATTTAAATCTGCAGTGGAGCCCTTTATGCGGGAAAATATGAGCCCTGAAAATAAGCTTCAGATCACTTCTTTTCTCAATTCAATTCATCAAACTTTTTTAAAGGACATTTCTGAGTCGAGAGGCATTTCCGTCGACGAGCTTGATGAGATTTCTTCGCTGATGAAGGTGAGAAAAGTGAAAGAAGCGGTGGATTTGGGACTTGCAACCAAGGTGGCTTACGAAGACGAAATGAAGGCGCTGATCAGAACGCGGTTGGGTATTGAAGAAGACGACGACATCAATTTCATTTCCTTCAAGAAATACAGAAAAAGCATTGTGCCGGAGAAAATCTCGAAAAACCTATTTGCTTTTATCAGGGCGTAAGGCTAAATTTTGTTGGTTGAGGGAGAGAATGGAAAGGTTGGCGCCGACAAATTTGCGCGGGAAATAAAAAACGCCCGTGAAAGTGACCGTATCAAAGCTGTAGTAATAAGGGTTAACTCTCCCGGCGGCAGTCTCACGGCATCCGATATTATCTGGCGCGAAATTATGCTTACCCGCGAGAAGAAGCCGGTTATTGCCTCCATGGGCGACTATGCTACCTCCGGCGGATACTACCTTTCAATGCCTTGCGACACCATAGTGGCGCAACCCAATACCATTACCGGCTCCATCGGCATCTTCGGGATGATGTTTAACCTCGAAAAATTCCTCGACAATAAGCTGGGCATTACCTTCGATGTAGTAAAAACAGGTGAATTCTCGGATATCTACACGGTGACCCGCTCACTTACCGACTACGAAAAGCAGATTATACAGGAAAGCGTGGAGGAGGGCTACGAAACCTTCACAGGCAAGGCGGCCGAAGCAAGGGGCATGTCGCTCGATAAGCTGAAATCTATAGCAGGTGGCCGGGTGTGGACGGGCGCCGAAGCTCTTGAGCTAGGACTGGTAGACCAATTGGGTAGCTTTAACGACGCGGTAAAAATTGCCGCTGAAAAGGCGGGTATTGGCGACGACTACCTCGTTAACTTTTACCCTAAGGAAGAAACACTGATGGAGCAGCTTTTCGCCGGCGCCAACGAAGAGATGGAGGCTCGTTCACTCAAAAATAATTTTGGACTGCTGGCACCTTATGTGAAAGAAATCAAAAATTTGCAGCACTACGAGGGTATTCAGGCTCGTCTGCCCTATTCAATCGAATTCAAATAAAAAAACGAGATTTTGTTCTGATGACTGAAATACGTAATAACTGGACCAGAGAAGAAATTCAACAAATTTACGATACGCCGCTTTTAGACCTGATCTACAAAGCAGCTACCATTCACAGAGCACACAACGATCCGCAGGAGGTTCAGGTGTGCACGTTGCTTTCGGTAAAAACCGGCGGCTGCCCTGAAGATTGCGCCTATTGTCCGCAAGCTGCCCGCTACCATACCGATGTGAAGGTGCATAAGCTGATGGAGGTAGACGAAGTGCTGGCAAGCGCAGCTGCGGCCAGGGAAGCCGGAAGCACCAGGTTTTGTATGGGAGCCGCCTGGCGCGAAGTGCGCGACAATAAAGATTTTGACAAGGTGATCGATATGGTGAAAGGCGTGAACGAAATGGGCATGGAGGTGTGCTGCACCCTGGGAATGCTCACCGAGTCGCAGGCCGAGCGCTTAAAGGAAGCCGGGCTGTACGCTTATAACCATAACCTTGATACAAGCGAAGAAGCTTACGGCGATATTGTGACCACTCGGACCTATAAGGATCGCTTGGATACGCTTCATAACGTGCGAAAAGCTAAAATATCTGTTTGTTCGGGCGGTATTATCGGCATGGGCGAATCGCACCAGGATAGGGTGGGCATGCTTCATACCTTGGCAACGCTACCTGAGCATCCCGAAAGCGTGCCGGTAAACGCACTTGTGGCTGTGGAAGGTACACCCCTCGAAGATCAGCAGCGGGTGCCTGTGTGGGATATGATCCGCATGATAGCCACCGCGAGAATTATTATGCCACGAGCCATGGTGCGGCTTTCTGCGGGTAGAGTAAACATGACTACCGAAGAGCAGGCATTATGCTTTCTGGCTGGAGCCAATTCAATTTTTGCGGGAGACAAACTGCTTACAACGCCTAACCCGGGAGGCGACGCAGACAAAGAGATGTTTCAGGTGCTGAACCTAAAGCCACGTGCTTCATTTAAAGAAACCATGGCGCCGGCCGGTATGTAAAAATCAACGGGAGCACAGCCCATTATGTGTGATTAAGCAGATGTTGGCCCGGATACGGCCTGTCCGTGTAGCCAGATAGATAATTTGGCAGAATAGGCTTGTGGCGGAGGTATTTGTAAGGCAGATGTAAAGGTTACAATTACATTATTTTGTTTAAGTACTTGTAGGTGTGTAAAACATTGCTGATATTCATACAGTTACACTTTTACATTCCTTCATGTTTAATTTCTGCCAAAATGAAATCGATTCTGCTTTCAGTAGGGGCTTTCATCTTATTGCTCCTGAGCTCCTGCGCCTCACAAAAAGATTTTGTAATTGAATCTGATTACAGCTACTTGGGCCGGTTCAATAAGTACAAGACTTTCGGCTTTGTAAGTATTGAAAAACGAGATAGCTCCAGTCATAACAAAGAGCTTGAAAGATGGATTATCGGGCGGTTGGAGTCGCAGGGATACACTTATACAGAGAAGAAGCCGGATATGTACGTGAACTATAAAATATACTTCACCGATCTAAAATACAGGGGATATAACCAGGAGGAATTGGATGCCTATCTGAATAAGGAGATTTCGCTTACTTCCAATTATCAGGAAGATGAGCTAATGCTATCGGAGGAGGAAATTGAGGAAATGGATAAAGCTGCGGCAGCTACCCGCCAGAAAGAATACGATACCCGCTATTACAATATGGACTCTGGCACTCTTCTTATTATCCTCGTTGACCGCCGCAAGCATAGTGCCGTTTGGCAAGGGTATGCGTCGGGCGTTTTTGCTTACGGCGCCGACAACCTCGACAGGCAGCTGCGCCGGGCGGCCGGTGTTATTTTCGATAAATACAAGGTAGTGGCCAGTGGTTATCTTATCAGCGACTAGGCTATCGGTAACCTAATTGTTTGAGTCGACGTCTAATACAGAAATATTTGGTGCGATAAGCAACCTTTGCGTGCCGCACCACATCTTTATACAAAAACTCAGATAATTATGAAACCAATCAAAATCTACCCGCTACTTGCCCTCTTATTTTTATCACAAGCTGTTTCGGCTCAGGTTGTAAGAGAAGACAGAAAAGTGTCGTCGTACGATGGTGTAAAGGTGAGCACCGGTATCGACGTTTTCATTCGCCAGGGCAGTGCCCAATCTGTAACTGTTGAAGCTGACGAGGATGATATTGAAGACCTGAGAACAGAGGTAAAAGGAGGTGTTCTCAACATTTATTTCGAAAACAAAAGCAGCTTTTGGAATTGGGATCAGCGTTCAGGTAAAGTATATGTTACAGTAACCGATATTAAACTGGTAAAGAGTTCAAGCGGTTCGGAGGTAATAGGTGAGACGGTGCTGGTTTCCGACTATCTCGAGGTAGAATCTTCTTCCGGAAGCGACCTCAAGCTCCATGTGAAAGTGAAAACGCTGAAAGCTGAGTCGAGCAGCGGTTCCGACATGCAGCTTTCAGGGGAGGTAGATTATTTTGAAGCTTCGTCCTCATCGGGTAGCGACCTTGAGGCAATAGACCTCACCGCCCGCAAAGCAAGGCTCCGGGCCTCCAGTGGTTCAGATTTGTCGGTAAGCGTTACAGACGACATAGAAGCACATGCCAGCAGCGGCAGCGATATTACCTACTCCGGCAGGCCACAATATGTAAATATCGACGAGTCGTCGGGCGGCGACGTAAGCAGGAGGAATTTCTAACGAAGTTTAAGAGGTTAAGAGTTTAATGTTTGACTGAACCGAACGTTAAACTCTTAATCATTAAACCTCTCTAAAACTCCACAGACACTTCAGCTACTGTATCATCCCACCCCAACTTCATGGTGGCGCCATTCTGCCCGTTTTTTGCAAACGTGATTCCGAAGTTTTCGATAACCTCCTTCGATTTTGCCACAGGGGCCTGCACTCGTAACACATCGTTTTTCTCATTGTAGCTGTAAGCGCCCCAGTAGTCGAGGTCGCTGTTTAGAATGATGGTCCATTCTGTTTCGCCAGGTATTGCAAACAACGAATAAGTACCGGCTTTTACAGGGCTGCCCTGTATTGTTGCGTCGGTGTAAAATTTGATCTCGGTCGACTCATTGGCACCCACCCGCCATACTTTTCCCAGTGGCACCAGCTTTCCAAAAACCTCACGTCCATTTTTGGCAGGGCGGCTGTAGATCACACGTATAAGTGCCTCGTCGCCCTCACCACGGTCATGAGCAAAGTTGTCGGGATAGTAAGCCATGTCCATGGGGCTTTTGTCGACCCTGGGAAAAACCTGCGCCTGAGAGACGGAAAAAATTAGCACCGCAAGCGAGAAGAGTAGCGTAATTCGTTTCATATTTTTTACTCAAAGTTTGGTGAATTTATTGTCAGCTATTGTCGGTTCCACTACTATTTGTGCTATTTGAGTACCCCGAAAAGATTTTTGAATACGAAATGACTCAACTCAATCCTCAGCTGGTCGGCATCAAATCTTTGATCGGCCGCATCTGTATTGGTAATGGCGATACAGGCTGTGTGAGAAGACGGGTGGATGTAGAAGAATGAATAAAAGGCCTTTTGGGTTCCGGTGTGGCCGACAAGCTGCATGCCGTCAACCTCCTCCAGGAAGAAGGAGAGTGCTACGGATTCTTCTACGTCGTTAATTTTGCCGACCGGTCGTTGTTTTTTCCAAAGCTCCTCCACGGACGATCTTTTAAGGACTTCAAAGCCGGTGTCTTCGCCGGTTAGAAAATTGAGATACTTGATCATATCAGTGATGGGCGAATTAAGCCCGCCGTTAGACGTTGTGATGCCGGTGTCGAAATCGAGGCCATTGGCTACCGCTTTACCATTGGTGAGGGTGTAATTGTTAGACCTGTTTTTCAGGAGGTGATACGGGCTGATATCGAAATAGCTCTGGTACATCCCAAGCGGTTTCAGGATGTTTTTATCAATATAAACCTCATAGTCATCGCCGGTAATAATCTCTATTATTCTGCCCAGGAAAATAAACGCCGGGTTTGAATAGCTGTAGCGGCTGCCGGGTTCAAAAAGAATTTCGGTGTAGGGAAGCATGGCCACAATCTGTTCCCAATCTGTTGGCTCAAACGGATGCCAGTTTTTGTTGCCGCCCCAGGGCCAGGTGGGGTCGCGAAAGCCAGTGGAATGGCTCAGCACCATTTCAATAGTAATGTCGTCCATGCTTCCAAAGGGATTATGTACTTTTCGGAGCTCCGGCAGGTATTTCGTAAGAGGGTCGTCCAGACTCAGCAGGCCGCGGTCACGCAGCTGCATAATGCCAATGGTGGTGAACGTTTTGGTAATGGAGGCCCAGTGGAAGATGGTGTTTTCATCAACAGCGCGGTTTTGTGCAAGGTCAGCTTTGCCAAAGTAGTTTGCACCTGCTACCTGGCCATCCTGCACAACCATCATGGCGCCTCCCACTACCTTGTTTTGCTCCAGCTTCTCAGTGAAAAATTTATCCGTTTTGCTCCAGGCTTGGGTAAAAGCCTCGGGTGTTTGAGAAAACAGCAAGTGGGAAAGACATGTGAACCAAATAACTGCACTAATCGATTTCAGGTTTTGAGGCATTGGCATTGGATTAATAGTCCAAGATAAAAAGAATTCCACATCACCGGGCTAATAAGCTGCAGGGCTTTGCGCTTTGGTCAGTATTTAAACAAGTCGAACAATAGTTTTTGATTCAGCCTGGCTAAAGGTAGTGGTGGCGAGGGGGTGCTCGCAGGATGCTGTAGCGTTTTTTCCCACCAGCCCACATCATGCCAGCTTCCGTTTTTGTAGCCCACGTTAGCGTATATGCCCAGGCAGGTAAAGCCAAAAGCTTCATGTAGCTTTACACTTTTATCGTTGGGCAGGGCGATGCCCGCATAGCACTTGTAGTAGCCCTGTAAGTGCATTATTTTAAACAAAACGCTGTACAGTTGCTGGCCAAGCCCTTTGCCTTGCGCTTTTTCGGCCAGGTATACCGAAACGTCGGCCGCCCACTGGTAAGCGGGGCGGTCCCGGTGTTTGGACGAATAGGCGTAACCTACAATTTCGTCGCCTTCTTCGGCAACCAGCCATACATGTTTTTCCAGTACATTGCTGATACGCCGGGCGAGCTCCTCTACGGAAGGAACCGCCGTTTCGAACGAAATGGCAGTTTGCAGCACATATGGTGCATAGACCGCCCTTATGCCGGCTGCGTCTGCCGGCGTTGCAACTCTGAATTTCACTAAAGCTGAAATTTGGTGACTAGCCTGAGTCGGGTGCTGTAGATCGGCTAACCAAGTTAAATCATTTTTACCTTTCTTAAATACCCAACTCCGTATTATTGTTCCTTAGCACATCGATAATAAAGGTGATGTGCTCTTCCAGATCTACGCCCAGCAGCTCAACACCTTTGTATACCTCGTCACGGTCGACCGAAGCTGCGAAGCTTTTTTGCTTCAGCTTTTTAATAACGGATTTTGCTTCGAGCGTGGAAACCCCCTCGGGACGCACCTGGCAGCAGGCCACTATAAAGCCCGTAATCTCGTCGCAAGCAATCAATCCTTTGTCGAGCAGGGTGTTGTACGGCACCCCCCAATGTGTATAATGTGCAGAAATGGCATGAGCTACCTTTTCCAGGCCCTTTTCGCGCAAAAGAGCTACAATCCGCCTGGGGTGCTCTTCGGGCCAGGCTTCGTAGTCGGCATCGTGCAACAAGCCAGCTATTGCCCATTCTTCCTGGTTTTCACCCAGTTTTTTGGCGTAGGCTTCCATCACAAGCTCTACAGTACGGGCGTGGCGCCGGAGGCTGTCTCCTTTTGTCATTTCAAACAGCAATGCTTTGGCTTCTTCTTTTGTCATGAGGTAGTTAATGGTTAATTGTTATTGGTTATTCGGTTGCGGTAGTCACAAAAAATAGAGCACCTCTCAGGTGCTCCATTTTACATAATCTGTCTGAAATTAATGCGTTATTTTATAAGAGTAACAGTGCCATGCTGTTCAAATACCTCTTCGGTTGCATCGAGGTTACTCTTGTAGCGCATAATGTAAGCGTAAGTGGCTACAGGAAGTGGCGTGCCATTGAATGTTCCGTTCCACTGGAAATCGATGCTATTGCTTTGGTATACCAGTTCGCCCCAGCGGTTGTAGATAAAGATGACGAAGTCGGTGACATAGGGGTTCGGATACACGTAGAAGTTTTCGTTTTCCGGCAATCCCCGGCCGTCGGGTGAAAAGGCGTTCGGTGCATAGATCTTTGGCCGGCAATCGTCGGTTACACGCACCCTGGCGGTACGGCACACGCTGCCGTTGGAAAAGGTTACCTCATAAGTGCCCGCCTCATTTACCTGCAGCTGGCTGGAGGTAGAAATGATGTTGGTATCGGGAAGCCTGCGCCATTCGTAGGTATTGAAGATGCCGGGTGTAAGGGTAACCGTGCTGTTGGCGGGGTCTTCAGAGCAAAAGGTGAGTGCCTCAGGCAGCGTTACTTCCGAATCCAGGATCGGAATCACGTTTACATTCAGGTCGGCGGTAGCCTCGCAGCTGTTATTTATACCTCGCACGTTTGCTGTATACATGCCCCCAAGGCCTGTGGAAATGGTCGAAGTTGTATCGGGCAGCACGGTGCCATCGGGGCCGATCCACTCGAAATGCACCTGAGCGGGCACGTTGGCCTGTGCAGTAAGTATTACCTGGTCCTGGTTGTCGCAGTCGGGCTCCTGTATCAGCACAACTTCCAATTCATTTTCTACTTGCACGGCCGTGTCGATATTTACCAAACAGCCGGTGGCTCTGTTGCGGATGGTGACGGTGTAAGTGCCGGAAGCCGTTACATCTGTTGCCGTGGTGGTGGCTCCGTTACTCCAGCCAAAAATGTAGTCGTCGGCTACCGTGGGCACGGCAGTTAATGTTAGCACACCGAGGCACGGGTCACCCGATACTTCAATGGTGCCATCAGGGGTATCGCTAATGATAACCTCAATTTGTTCTGTTTGAGAACAGAGGGTTGGGCTTACGCTTCTTACGGTATAGGTACCTCCAACTGTGGCGGTAATGGAAGCTGTGGTCTCAGCCAGCGTAGTGTTGCTCGGGTCAATCCATTCATAAGTGACATCGGTCAGGCTTGTGTCGGTTTGACGAACTTCAACTACTGCCTCTCCCGCACAACCAGTCTGGATGGGATCAAAGGTAAATTCTGCTACCGGATCTTGCTCAACTACGACGTTCTCCTGTGTTTGAATACAGCCATCGGCACTTCTCATTTCAACCGTATAAGTGCCAAAAGGAATACCCGTTGCGGTGCCTGTTTCAGTTGTTGGGCCGGCAAATACCTCAGCACCTGTATCCGCGTCGATCACCCGCAGGTTGTAAGTACCGGCAGTGTTCGCCAAGTAGTCAATTTCTCCAGTCTCACAACCATTAACGGGAGTGGCAGTAAAGGTGAACGACGCCACATCGCTGTCTACGCCCACGGCGCCGAAGATGTTGGAACAGCCGGTTACTACATTGGTTAGTGTTAACCGGTAAGTGCCCGGTTCCAGTCCGGGAATGTTATCCGTGAAAGGACCATCGGCCGAACGGATTATCGCCGGGTCACTTGGATCGGGAAAATCGACCCGGTAGCTGAAGCTGCCCGAGCTGGTAACGTTGATGTCCAGCGAACCGTCTGCCACGCCGCAATTGGACGCATTAATCCCTTGCACCGTGGCCACTGGCTCCTCCAGAATTGTATAAGTAATAGTGCTGGTGCTGCTGCAGCCGTTTACGTCCACAATGCTCACCGCGTACTCATAATCTCCCGGCTGCGAGGTGTCCACATCCTGAAAGCGCGTGGTGTTGCCGGTTGCGGCGCCATTTATAGCCCAGGAGTAGGTAGAACCGGGATTCTGTGCATCCAGCTGCCCAAGCTCTTCACCCTGGCAGATGGTCTGGTCGGGGCCAAGGTCCACCACCGGTCGCTGGTCGCCCACCAGTGTGGTTACCGTATCGGAGCGGCAGCCCGATGCGTTGGTTATAAATACAGTGATTGTGCTGGGCTGTGTGACAGTAATTTCTCTGGTGGTTTCTCCCGTAGACCACGTGTAGGTAAGCCCAGGGTCGTCTTGCGGCCAGGCAGTGA
This sequence comes from uncultured Imperialibacter sp., assembly GCA_965651695.1. Classification (GTDB taxonomy): domain Bacteria; phylum Bacteroidota; class Bacteroidia; order Cytophagales; family Cyclobacteriaceae; genus Imperialibacter. The sequence goes on from CBFGTI010000088.1 coordinate 19,282, forward strand.
GCACTACGCCGTCGTCGCTGCAAATGGCGGCAGCACCGGGAGTTTGAGGTGCTTCAGGCGACGGATTGATCATGATGTTTTGCACTAGCGTAGTATCCAGCCCGCAGCGGTTGGTGATTCTCAGGGTTACAATTTTAGGGCCCGGCGTCAGGTAAGTATAGGACGTATCCTGCGCAATGGCCTGGTTACCGCCTTCGCCAAAATTCCAGAGAAATTCGTCGATGTCGGAGGTGCCTGTAGCGCTAAACCGGGTCAACTGCCCGAGACAATCGCCATCCACCGCGATGGAGGGATCTTGCGGTGGGTTGAGAAAGTTCTGAACGAAGTTGGGGAGACCCAGTGTGGAGGTTCTTCCTGCAAGGTCGAAACCCTGGTCGTTGTAGCCGGCACTGCCATCATCGCCATTGGGGTTGGTAACAGTGGCCAGATTTCCACTGCCATCTTTGGCCATGTAAATTACCTGGTCGGGGCCGGTTTGAATAGTGCCAAAGCCCGAGCCTGTGGCCAGTTCAAATTTGGAGGCTGCAATAAGTGAGGCGGTAGAATCTTCGTCGTAGGTGCCGGTGGGGTTGGTGAGGCTGTCGAGCTTGTACTGCAAAAGCTTGGAACCGGCCCCTGTGAGGCTCACGTATAGTCTGTCGCCGCTGGAGGAGAATTCGATGCCGTAAGCTTCGGCCGGTGCGGGTTCCAGCAGGTCAACCAGCACGGGAAACGACAGCGAGCCGGTGCTATCGAGGCTTACCAACTCAAAGTAGTTTTGCGCGCCGGGGATTACCGAGCCTACAGTATTGCCGGTGGGCGACACTTTCATGGTTCCCCGGCCGTTCAATTCCTCTGCAAACGAAAGTACCCTGCCAACAGAGCTTACAATGCTGTTGCCGATACCCTGGTTGGTAACGGGGTAGTTGCGGTAGTTGTTGTTGCCAAATTCGTGGCCAAAAACCTGTATGGTGCCACCACCAACGCCTGTTGCTGCCAACTTTTCGGTACTGTTGGTAAACAACGGCCGGTTTTTTACCACTACTGCGCCCCGGGCCTGGTCTTGCTTCATGTCTACGATCGAAAACCGCATGTTGTAGGTGCGGTCGCCGTAAACTTCGTCGGTAGTGAAAATGTAGAACAGCGTTTCGTTATCGGGGATAGGCACAATAAGCGCCGATTGCGCAGCTGTACTGTCGCCACCGATCAACGTACCATTGAGCATAACAGCATGGTTTTTATTCCACACCGTTCGCCCGTTGGTGTAGAAAAGCAAATCGCCATTGATGTCGGACATGGCCGCACAGCCCTCCGGCGAGTCCATCAGGTTTTCGTCGGTTATGGGTATAGCCGGCTGTTCGTTAAAATCTATACCCGCTTGCTGGCCAAAATACCAAACGTTGGCAGATGACTCCTCGCTGCCATATTCTGTTACTACAAAAGAAGCATAAGCCGGGCAGCCGGTGTTCAGGTCTGTTACCTGTGCCCAATAGGTGCCGGCTGAGTCGATGTCTACAATAGCTGTGGTTTCACCGGTAGACCACAAATACTCGAAGCTGCCCCCTTGTTGCCCCTCGGGTGTGGCATCCATCTCAAAGGGAAATTCATCGGGGCAAACCGTGGTGTCATTCAGGTTGAGCTGCAGCTGGTTTTCTATAATGTTGACTATCTGAGTTATAGATTGAGATTGCCCGTTTAATATAGCGGTTAGTGTAACCGAATAAGTGCCGGGATCGGGATATGTATAAACCGGCGCATAGCTAAAGGCCGCTGCCCCGTCGCCAAAGTCCCACAGAAGAAATTGCGGTGTAGGCTCAACAGCCGGAGAAAACAGCGTTGGGTTGCCCTGGCATAACCCAAAAATATTGAAGCTCATAGAGAACGTAACAGCACTCGGAGGGCTGGTGGCGGGAAACTGCCGGCCTTGTATGTCTGCTATTTCAGCTATCTGCGGCTCATAAGCCACCGAATCGGGCAGGCTGTCGGGTTGGTTAAACCTGCCCACGAGAAAGGGCCCGCTGTTTACTGCCTGGTAAATGTAGTAAAGCCGCCGGTCCGGACCACGCTGAAGCCCGTAGCTGCGGTAGAATGCGCCGGCCACCAGGGTAGTGGTTTGCAGCGAATCGAAGTCGTACTGGTATACCTGTCCGCTGAGCGTGTTGTCGCCTCCGTGCCTTGAGTAGTAAAGCTTAGTACCGTCGTACGACCACTCCACATCAAAAATGGATTCACCGGCGCCGTCGTTTACCCCCGTGTTGGTCATCTGGCGGTCGAACTGCAGTGTGCCGGTAGTGGCGTCGAACAGAAGAATCTGGATGTTGCGGTTGGCGGTTTTAGGCGCAACGGCTATAATGATGGAGTCGGGCCGGAACGTGTAAACGCCAAATGCGGCAGCCTCAAATGCCGGGTTGGTGGCGCTGGAGAAATTGAAGGTGGTAGTGGTAAATGTCGAAACGTCGGTTACCCGGTAGTCGCCGCTTGCTGTATTTTGAGACAGCAGCCAGTATCGTTGCAGATCGGGCCCTGGTATCATCGCCATGGCCTCGGCGGGATTCGCAAGGCCGGTAGCGGTGTTAAGCTGTATTACCTCGCCCAACGGATGGCCCGTGGCGGCGGCATTGCCCATCAGGCTTTTGTCGGCGATTGAGTATTGGATTTCGTTGACCCCGCCACTGCCTGAGTTGGTGAAGATATAAAACTGCTCGGGGTTGCCTGGTACCGGTGAGGCTACTGCCGCCTGGTTAATGCTGTTGTTTCCGTTGAGGCCGGTTCCGCCAGGCGCAACGGCATTCGAAGCATCATACACCACGCTGCCATCGCTGTAAAACAGCAAATTGCCGGTCAGCGGATCTGAAATGGTTACTCCTCCGCCCGTGCCGAAAGGTGTCGCCTGCTCGTTGGTAATGTACTGGCGAAAGTTTCCTTTGTCGAAATCTATGGCCTGCGGCGAGTTGCCAAAGCGCCAGTGAAGGTCAGTGAGATTTTGCGAAAAAGCCCCGTATCCTGCAAAAAATAAAAAAAAGTAACCTACAACTAATTTTCTCACACGCCACTCGTTAATCATGTTGTTTTGGTTTTGCTAAAGTAAAGGTAAAACGAAACGAAATTAATTTCGGAATCTTCCCATTTAAACTGCATGTTTGTCTGCGGAAAATTACAACGCCAAATAGGTGGGTCGAGGTATTTTAGTTGTCTGTATTCTGAAGCCGCTTTTTTCAAAATGAATATAAATTTAATATTTTGCATTGGATGTTTAACAGGCGCATGGGTAAATTAAATTTTTTGAGATGGGTAATTTACTCATTCTCTGTTTGTTTTTGCCTCTTCTTCTCTAACAACGCACAGGCCCAGGACCCCCAGTTTTCGCAGTACTATGCTGCCCCGCTTTATTTAAACCCAGGTTTGGCAGGCATCAATCAACAGGGCAGGGCGGGTATCAACTACCGCAACCAGTGGCCCGGCATTAGTGCCAGCTTCGAAACCTATTCGGCTTTTATCGACTACAATGTGGACGAGTACAACAGCAGTGCCGGACTAATGATAACCACTGATAAAGAGGGCATTGAAGGGTTGAGGTCGACAGCCGTTGCGCTTCAGTATGCGTACCAGCTGCGGCTCAATTACAACTGGACCTTCCGCCCTGCTATACAGGCTTCGTACACCAGGCGCGATGTAAATTTCGATAACCTCACCTTTGGCGACCAGTTTGATGAGAACGGCATGGTGAGGCCGGTAACTATGGAGAATTTTCCGGCGGGAGAAAATGTAAACTATGTTGACCTGGCGCTTGGCGGTATAGCCTTCAATAAAGACATATGGTTCGGTATTTCGCTGCATAACATCACTGAACCCAACCAAAGCTTCCTGGGAAACGAGCCCAGCAACCTTCCCCGCCGTTTGTCCCTTCATGGTGGGTACAAAATACCCATTCAGGCCGGCCCGTTTCAGCGAGGCAAAACCGACAAAGGCAGGGAACGAAGCATTTCTCCCACTTTCAACTATAAAAAACAAGGGGTTTACGATCAGCTGGACGTCGGTGTATATTTCACCCTGGAGCCTCTCATTACCGGCTTATGGTACAGGGGTATTCCAATTAAAACGTTCAACGGATTTCCTAACAACGAGTCGCTTATCGGCATGGTGGGCTTGATGCACAACAAGTTTACCTTCGGCTACAGCTTCGATTACACGCTTTCCAAGCTTGGTATTGGTAGTGGTGGTGCTCACGAGGTTAGTATTATCTACTCATTCAGCTGGGCCGACCCCCGCAAACCGCCGCGCCA
>CBFGTI010000089.1:0-23539 GCA_965651695.1 uncultured Imperialibacter sp.
GGCCGCAATGCCCAGCAACCTCACGTACACAATCCGGCCACCGGCTGGTTGGCGGTTTTGGTAGGTATTGTAGAGGTAGTAAGATGAATAGGGAATAACGAAAGGCACCCAGCTTTGCTCCGGATGATGCCGCTGCATATAGGATGCTATCCTGGCGTTGAGCTCCCCGGCATCGGTGCCTGCAGCCAGCTTCAGGTACGTGCGGGTATTGTAGTTTCCGCGCTCAATGCGCTCTTTGAACTGCGCTTCGAAAATGTTGTAAGACAAAACGTAATCAAACTTCATCGACGAATTGGCGGGTAGGTCTTTGAACACACCGGTAACGGCAACTTGTTCCATCATGCTAAACCAGCGCCATTCCAGCGTTTTACCCACTACATCGGTGGTGTTGAATAGCTTTAGGGCGGTTTCCTCCGACAGCACAATGGCATTGGGCCGGTTTAGCACATCGCCTTCCCTGCCATGGATGAGCGGGTAAGAGAACAGGCTGAAGAAGCCGGGGGTGGCAAATTCGCCGGTAAACGAAAGGTGAGTTTGGTCGCGGCCCAGGCTCGACTTCAATGAGCCCCACGAGCTATGCACCACCGATTCGATTTCCGGCAGGTTGGCAGCCAACTCATTGGCCACAATACTGGAGGTGTTCAGCAGGGTTTCGTTGCTGTGCGAATCGGATACCAGCCGGTATAGCTGCTTATCGTGCACATGAAATCTGTCGACACTAAGCTCGGCCTGGATCCATAAGCCAATGAGGATGAAGCAGGCCAGACCGGTAGCCAGCCCGGTAAGGTTGATGAAAAATGTGCTTTTATAGCGCAAAAAGCTGCGGTAAGAAAGTAGTAGCGAATGCTGAAACATAGCAGTGTGGTTAGGGTATTTTGAACGGGATCTTCGCAAGGCAAACGGCCGCAGGTAGTTAGCCACCTGGTACCAATAGTTGAGCCTGGCCCTGGAAACCGACTTCCTCTTTGCCTCGGCGTCAAATTTCTCATCCAAATCGCCAAGCACTTCTTCGGCGAGATCGTGGCGCAGAAACTTCAGTAAAAGCTTTTCGGCGAGACGGGGTGGAGTTTGTTTCGGCTTACTCATTCCGCAGGCATTCTGCCGGGTTTACCCTGGCAGCTTTAAAGGTTTGGATGCCCACAGTAACCCAAGCGATAAGCAATGCGCCCAAACCGGCGATGGCAAACAGCCACCACTCCAGATCGATGCGGAATGCGAAATCTTCGAGCCAGCGGGAAGCCACAAAGTAGCCGACGGGAAGAGCTATGACGATGGCCGCAAGCACCATTTTGGTAAAATCGGCCGAAAGCATATACACTATGCCCAAAACACTTGAGCCCAGAATTTTTCTGATACCAATTTCCTTGGTTTTACGCTCCGCGGTAAATGCTGCCAACCCGAATAGCCCCAGGCACGAGATGAGAATGGCAAACCCGGCAAAGTAACCGGCCAGCGTACCCACCCGCTCCTCCGCGGCATACAATGCCTGGTAGTCCTGGTCGATAAACTGCGGCTTGAATACATAGCCGGGGTTAAACGAGCGATACAAGCTTTCCATCCCCTGCATTGCCTGCACTTCCCTCCCTTTTTCAAGCTTGGCCATTACAAAATGCGTGGATGCCGGTTCGTACAAAAAGATCATGGGTTCTACGCCCGAATGGAGCGAGAGCAAGTTGAAGTCTTTAACCACTCCCACTATTTTTTTATCACCGGAATAGTGGTGAATTGTCTTGCCAATCGGGTCATCCAAACCCATGGCTTTAATGGCTGTTTCGTTGAAAATAACGCTTGACGAATCGGAACCAAATTCGGAGGAGAATGTGCGGCCTTCCAGCACCTCCATGCCCATTATCTCCACCAGGCCGTAACCCGAGCGGATTTCCCAAAACTGCACCTGGTCTTCCGGCGTTTTTCCCTCCCAATCCACGCCACCGGTGGAATTGCCGCCGCCTACCATATAGCCGGAAACCACCGCATCCGCCACGCCCGGCGTAGCCTTCAACTCATGAACGAAAGCCTCATAAGTATCGATCAGCTTGCCCTCCCTTTCAAAGTAGATCAAATTCTCCTTGTCGTAGCCCAGGTGTTTATTTTTCACAAAGTCCATCTGTTTGTAAACCACCGACACACACAGGATCAAAATGATCGAGAGGGTAAACTGCACCACCACCAGCACCTTCCTTCCCCATACCTCGCCGGTTTTTCGCGAAAGCTTTCCTTTCAAAACCTCCAGCGATTTCAGACCCGACAGGTACAGTGCGGGGTAGCTTCCCGCAATGATGCCCACTGTTAAAATAAGCACGCCAGCAGCAAGCGCCATTTCGCCGTTGAGGCTGAGCGAAAGCTGTTTTTGGGTGATAAGGTTGAATTGCGGCAGCAGGAGTGCCACAATCAGGATGGCCACTGCCAGCGAGATGATGCCGAGCAGAACCGTTTCGGTAAAGTACTGCCCCATTAGAGACCCCCTGGAAGCGCCCAGCGACTTCTTCACCCCTATTTCCTTGATGCGGTGCGTGGCTTTGGCAGTAGATAAGTTGATAAAATTAATGCAGGCTATGAACAGGATAAACAGCGCCACAATGGTGAACAACCGCACGTATTCAATGCGCCCACCGGCCACCACACCGTTCTCGTATTTGCTGTAGAGGTAACGGTCGGAGTACCCGGCAAGAAACAAGTCGACACTGTCGTCGTGCTGCTTCTCTTTAAGGATAGCATCGATTTTCGAAGTTGCAACTTCGCTGTCGGCTCCTGAAGCCAGCACTACCATTATGCGTCCGTAGTAGTTGTACCAGTTTTTATAGGTTATCAGTTCGTCGTGGTAGTAGGCCCACGACATCACGAAGTCGAACTTTTCAGAAGTATTTGCCGGCAGGTCGGCCATTACGCCATTTACCTGCACAGTTTTGGTTTTGCCCCAAAAATGCCAAACCAGCTGCCTGCCAATCACATCTGTACTGTTAAATAGCCGCTCAGCCAATGATGCCGTAATCACTATCCCTGATTTATCGGCCAATGCTGTACGGGCGTTTCCCTCCAGAAAGGGATAGGTAAAAACGTCAAAAAAACGGTCGCTGGCAAATTTTCCATCTACCTTGAAATAGTTTTCGCCCACCGAAAGCGTATACTGATGAGCGTCGGTAGCAGCTGTGGCAATTTCTACCTCAGGCACTTTGGCCTGTATTTCTTCCAGCAAGAGGCCGGGCACTCCCTTCCATGTGCTGATGCCGCTAGCATCGGTGTGGTTCGACATTACCTGGTACAGCTGGGCGTCATTTTCGTGAAACTTGTCTACCCGCTTTTCGTCGGCCACCCACAGGTAGATGAACAATACGCAGGCCAGCCCGGTAGACAAGCCGGTGAGGTTGATGAGAAACTGACTTTTATACTTTTTGAAATTTCTGAAGGTGAGCAATAGGTTGTGTCTGAACATAACTGTTGTATTTGAGTTTGACCAAAATTTTCCAAGAGCAAATGGCCGCAGGTAGTTGAACACCTGGTACCAGTAATTGAGTCTCGCCCTGAACAGCGACTTCTTCTCCGCCACCACGTAAAACTTTTCCTCCAGGTCGCCGAGCACTTCTTCGGCAAGCTCGTGGCGGAGAAACCAAAGGAGCAGCCGTTCAGCAAGGCGCGGAGGTGTGTCCATTTTGTTCATGAGCCGTTGATGTCGTTTCTAAGCATTGTGTAATATTCAACTATTCGCTTCTCAGACTTCTGCCCGGGTTGGCCATCGCCGCCCGGATAGTTTGATAGCTCACGGTGGCAAGGGTGATGAAGAGCGTAGCGCCGAAAGTAACCCCGAATACCCACCCGTTGAGTGTGGTATGGTACTCGTAGTTGTCGAGCCAACCGGCTAAAAAGTAGTAGGCTAGCGGAATGGACACACAACACGATATGGTGACCAACACAGCAAAATCCCGCGAAAGCAGCTTCCACAAGTCGAACAACGTTGCCCCCAGTACTTTTCGCACGCCAATCTCCTTGTTGCGTTGTTCCGCTACAAATGCTGCCAGCCCGAAAATGCCCAGGCAGCTGATAAAGATAGCCAGTGAGGCGAAGGCAGTAGCCAGCTTGCCAATTCGCTGCTCATTGCCGAATTTCCTGGCATAAGTTTCGTCAACAAACTGGTATTCGAACGGTTGAGACGGATTGAATTTGGTGAAAACCTCCTCTATAGCCTCCATGGCGGCGCTACTGCTCACGGCAGGATTAAGCCGGGCGATCACATAATTGCCGGGATCGTTGTTGATATAGTAGACGGTGGGAGCAACCGGCTCATACGGGGAATTGGCGATTACGTCTTTTACCACCCCGACTACCTTCAGTGGAGTACCAAACCATTTTATGGTTTCGCCTACCGGGTTTGGCAGGCTCATAAAGGTCATGGCTGCCTCATTCAAAATGACGGCCGAGCTGTCAGAGCCAAAATCTCGTGAGAAATCCCGCCCCTGCACAACTTCCCAGCCAATGGTTCGCCCAAAATCAAAGGAAACGCCTACGGAAGGGAAATCAACCGAAAGAGCAGGGTCCTTGCCGGGCCAGTCGAACCCACTGGTAGTTGACCACGTGCTTGTAAGCGGACTCTCCGATTCAGCCATTTCTACAATAACGCCGGTGTTTGCCAGCTCGGTTTCTACTGCTTCGAAATGCGCATGAATGTCGTTGGTCAAAAGAGGCATGGCTACCAAACCATTTGAATCGTAGCCAAGCGGCCTGTTTCGTGCATACTCAATTTGCTTAAATACTACCAGCGTGCCTACGATCAGAATAAAAGAAATGGAAAACTGAACAACGACAAGCACCTTCCGGGGAATGGCAGCCATGCGGCCCGCTTTGTAGGTGCCCTTCAGTGCTTTTACCGACTGTATCGATGAAAGGTAGAGAGCGGGGTAGATTCCGGCGACAATACCCGTAAACAAGGTAAAGCCGATACCAATGAGCCAAAATACAGGAGACGACCACAGAAGGGTGAGTTGCTTGTCGGCCACCTGGTTAAAAAAAGGTATTGAAAGCTGGACGACAATGATAGCCACAACAAAGGATAGCGTGGCCACCAGCACGGATTCTGTAAAAAATTGGGCAATCAGCTGACTTCTGCGGGAGCCTATTGCTTTGCGAATACCGATTTCTCTCGCTCTTTTTTCCGACCGGGCAGTGCTTAGGTTCATGAAGTTGATACAAGCCATTACTAACACAAAACCTCCAATGATGCCAAACATCCATACATATTTGATTCTTCCTCCCACATTCACGCCGTTTTCAAAGTCAGAGTAAAGGTGCCAGTTGCTCATAGGATCCAGAAAAAGCGCGGGTTGCTTTTTGGCCAACTCCGGGTTCACCTTTTTAAGTTTTGCGTCTTTTATTTTGGTCGAAATGGTGCTTATATCAGCATTCTCAGGAAGCTCCACGAATACCTGAAAGGCGTTGGGCCTCCAGGGGTCTGCCATCGTTCTCACCCATTCGGTGGCATCGTAATAGAGCTTCCAGGAGGCAAAGAAGGATACGTCTTTGAATGTGGAATTCATCGGGAGATCCTCATAGACACCTGTCACAAAAACGTTCATCCGGTTGTCGATCTGTATTTGTTGCCCGATCGGATCTCCGTCGCCAAAATAAGCCCGGGCAAGGCTTGCCGAAATTAAAATGGAAGCTGGATCGTGCAGACTGTTCCTGTTGCCGGCGAGCATTTTTAACGTAAGCACTTCGGGCAATTCAGGTTCGACGAACAGACCCGTTTTGGTGAGTTTTTTATCACCTACTGCCATGATCATTTCCCATTGGCCCGAAGTAAGAATTACTTCTTTAAAATCACTCCCGTAACTGCTTCTTAACTCATCGGCAAGCGGATATGGTACGCTTCTCCAGGTTTGCACTTCGCCGTTGTTGGATACGTTTTGTATCACTTGCGCCACATTGCGATAGTTTTGGTGGTACTTGTTGTACGACAATTCATCCCATATCCACAGCCCGATGATAATAGCCACGGCCATGCCGCCCGAAAGCCCGGCGGTATTGATAAAAGAATGCAATTTATTTTTCCACAAGTGGCGGCCGGCAGTTTTAATGTAATTGGTGTACATGTCGAGATTATTTGAGTTTATTGATCCTTTTGATTTTGCAATAGCAAATGGCCGCAGGTAGTTAACCACCTGGTACCAGTAGTTGAGCGTCGCCCTGAACAAAGACTTCTTCTCCGCCACCACGTAAAACTTTTCCTCCAGATCACCGAGCACTTCTTCGGCAAGCTCGTGCCGGAGAAACCGAAGGAGCAGCCGTTCAGCAAGGCGCGGAGGTTTTGACTGTGAAGAACGAGGTATCATTCTGAGCGAAGTTTTTCAGCGGGGTTTGCCAGCGCAGCCTTCAGGGTTTCGAAACTGATAGTGGCAAGTGCAATGGCGACCGCCAATAAACCGGCTATAGCAAACAGCAACCACGACAACTCCACCCGGTTGTTCACGTCGCCGAGGAATTCATCCATTAAAAGCCAGCCCAAAGGAATGGCCACAACAACCCCTATAAGCACAAGTTTCATAAAGTCGCGAACCAGCAACGACGCTATGCCCGGCACACTGGCTCCCAGTATCTTGCGAATGCTGACCTCCTTGCCTCGCCGCTCCACCATGTAGGCCGAGAGCGCAAACAGACCCAGGCAGGCAATGATGATAGCAAGCACGGCAAATACTAAAAAGATGGCTCTGGCCTTGGTAAGGGTATCATACATTTGCGCAAAGCGATCATCAACAAACTCATACCGGAAACCCTGGTTCGGTACAAAATCTTCCCAGGCAGCGGTAAGCGCCCCGAGGGTTGCTTTCAAATCAGCCGGTTCCACACTTGCAGAAAGCACGCCATTTCCGGTTCCATACGCCATCACTAGGGGCTCAACTGTGCCAAACACCGACCGATAGTAGAAGTCCTTCACCACGCCAATAACTCTGTATTTTTCATCAAACATGTCGATAAGCTCCGCTCCCACCGGGTCCTGTAGCCCGAGTTGTTTCACCATGGCTTCGTTGATCACGATGTTGAACCTGTCGGATGCGATGCCCGAAAAATTCTTGCCCGACACCAGCGTCATCCCAAAGGTTCGGAGATAATCCTCATCAACCGTCCACCGGGCGGCTTCGAGGCCATCGTTCAGCTGCCTTTCTTGTGCCAGCCAATACTGCCTGTTGTGCGTGGCCCCGCCCCTTACCGGAAGGAAATCGCTCAGCGTTGCAGACCGTACCTCAGGAAGGTTGAGAAGCTCCTGTTTGAACGACGCCTTTTTTGCCGAGTCCAGCGTATTGAGGCCAAGGATATTGACAACCTGATCTTTATTGTATCCAAGCGATTGGTTCATGATCAGGCGAAACTGCTGGTGGGTGACAATCGCGCTAATGATAAGTATTACTGTAACGGCAAACTGAAAAACCACCATCCCGCTTCGCAGAAACGAGCTGTTTCGCCCGGTACTCTTGCTGCTCCGCAGGGCATCAGCCGGCGTAACCCTGGAAAGATAAACCGCCGGATACAGACCGGAAAGCAGTCCAATAACAAGGGCCACCGCCAGCATGGACGGAATAAACCACCACGATGCCCATGGCATAAGCAGCGACTTGCCCGCCAAAGTATTGAAAAACGGCAGTGCAAGCGCAGCTACGATCAATCCGAGGGAAACGGCAAACAAACAGAAGATAACAGACTCTGAAAGATACTGGGCGATGAGGTTAGAGCGTACGGAACCCACTACTTTCCTAAGCCCTACCTCTTTGGCCCGCTGTAGCGATCTGGCTGTGGAGAGGTTCACAAAATTGACGCAGGCCAGCAAAAGTATGATGCCGGCTATTATGCCGAAAAGCCACACCAGGTCGTAGGAGCCATGGGCGATATCGTCACCCACCTCTGCCCTGTTCAGGTACACGTCGGCAATGGGCTGCAGGTAGTAGCTGTGGTGCTCCTGCATCTCATCCAGGCCGGTTTTGCCCGCCGTCCGCAGCTGATCCATCACGTAAGTATTTCTTACGTCCACGAGTTTTTGCTCTACAGCCAGCGGATCGGCGCCAGGGTTCAGCCTGGTATAAAAAACGTAGTTGGTGCAGCACCAGCCACTAGTGCCGGGACCAGTTTTTCTTCCAAAAAGTGTGAGAACGAAATTTCCCTGAAGGTGTGAATTGGGTGGAAAATCCTCCATTACGCCGCCAATCTTATAGGTATCTTCGGCCTGCTCATTCAGCACCATTTGCTTGCCAATCGGGTTTTCCCCGGGGAAGTATTTGTCGGCGATAGTGCGGGAAATGACCATGGTGTTTGGCTCAAAAAGTGCCCGCTCCCGTGAGCCGTAGATCATCTTAATCTCGAGTATGTCGAGCAGCTCGGGATCTGCGTAGAAAAAGCCGTCTTCATCGATATTGAAGGTTTCCTCCGCACGCCTTACAAGGTTGGAACCGGCGTTACCCCAGCTCCACAGCACGGTGCGTGCCACGTGTTTCACCTCGGGTATGTTCTCCTCAATTACGCCTTTTAATGGCCCCTGCAGGTTCGTCCACCTACCTGTTTCGCCGCCCTCTGTCCACTGGTTTGCCAGACGGTAGATCGAGCCCTGGTTTTCGTAAAACGAATCGTAGCTCATTTCGTGCCGGACAAACAGCCCGATAAGCAGGCAGGCTGCAATGCCGATGGCAAAGCCTCCAATTTTAATGGATGAGAAAACCTTATGGCGCGAAATGGAGCGCCATGAGATTTTGAAATAGTGTTGTAGCATAGCCATTTTATTTGAGTTTATTGACCGTTGCGGCGAACCGCTTCGTTTTCGTATCGCAAATGGCCGCAGGTAATTAAAAACCTGGTACCAGTAATTCACCTTTGCTCTGAACAATGACTTCCTTTCCGCTACCGCGTAAAACTTCTCCTCCAGGTCGCCGAGCACCTCTTCTGCGAGGTCATCCCGGAGAAAGCGAAGAAGAAGCTTATGGGCTAGCTGCGGTGGCGTGGTTTTCTTCATTTTATTTATTCATTTCGGAGTGCAGTAGCGGGATTTGCAACAGAGGCACCATAGGCCTTAACAAAGACAGTAGCAAACGACACCAGCAAAACAACCGCCGCAGGTGCAAGGAAATACCAGGGCTTTAGTTCAATCCGGAAGGCGTATTGCTCAAGCCACATGCGCACCAGAAAATACGTTACCGGCAGGGCGATCACTAAAGCAAGCAAGACAACTCTCACAAAATCTTTGGAGATCAACGCCACCACCTGTGACACCGAAGCACCCAATACCTTGCGAATACCGATCTCTTTGGTTCGTTGGGCGACCGTGTAGGCAGAGAGGCCGAAAAGACCAAGGCAGGCAATGAATATGGCAAAGCCTGAAAGTGCGCCGAATATCTGCTGGAATCGTTCATCAGCCCGGTAAAGCTGATCAAAATTCTGATCGAGAAAAAAGAACTCGAATCGGCTATTCGCAAAGTTGCTGGCGTACAAATTTTCGAGCAGCTCTATTTGGCCGGCCAGCTCATTGCTTTCGCGAAGCTTTACACTGATGAGATTACTATAGCCCGGATTAAAAATGAAAATCATAGGAAGATAAGGTGATTTCGCGGTTGCCTGGTGGAAATTTTTTACCACACCGGCGATGGTCACCGTCTGCCCCCAAAATTTTAAGGTTCTTCCCACTGCCGACTCCACATCAGGTATTCCCCAAAACCTTACAGCCTCCTCATTCACCAGCACCCGGTCTTTGTTTTCACTGTCCGGCAAGAAGTTGTCCCCGGCGGCCATCGACATTCCCATCGTTGGTATAAAGTCGGCATCAACAAAGTTCACATAGAAATTCATCCCTGGCGCCTCCTCGGCGCCAACAAGGTCTACGTAATTAGTAGATCCCATTTCGGTAACAGCCTGACCTGGAACGGCACTTGAAATCGCTGCTGATACGAATTGCGGGTGCGCCAAAAGTTGGTTTTTAAGAGTGTTCGCTTTCTGATTGTAGTTCCAGTTTTGCGGCAAACGAACCACCACGGTATTCTCCATATCGGATCCCACGTCCCGCTGGCGCATGTAGTTAATCTGCCGGTTTACAACCAGGGTTTGCACAACAAGGAATGCCGTGATACCGAACTGGAACACCACCAGCGCCCGTCGTAATTTCCCACCCTTCGAGCCGTATCCCAACCGGCCTTTTAATACAGCCATGGGCTGGAAGCCGGAAAGAAGTAAAGCAGGAACAATACCCGAAAGTAGTCCGCCGCCAATTGTGAGGCATACCAGCACCTTCCAGTAGAGGGTGTTTCCCATCAGGTAGTACGCTCCGGGTATGCCAGCAGTAGCTTTGAACTGGTCGCTGACCGCCGCAGTAATAAAAACAGCGGCTATGCCAGCAACAACGTGCAACAACAGTGATTCGGTGAGGAACTGCCCCCGCAGCTGATTGACGGAAGACCCCACCACCTTCCTGATCCCAACCTCCTTTGCCCGGTCCAAAGCTCTGGAAGCAGAAAGGTTGACATAGTTGGCAAAAGAAACCAAAATGATCAGGCCAGCTACCCCCAGAAAAATGTATACTGTTGCCGCGTCACCATTCTCTTCGATCTCGTAGGATTTGTGCGAATACAAGTGAATGTCTTTGATGGGCTGCGCGATCACAGCCTCATTCTTTACCTTACCCTCCGCTACGATTTGTCCGGAAAACCGGATCAAATTTTCATTCAGCACATCCAGCTTTCCGGCATCAGCCAGGAGCAGGTAGGTGAATATGCCATTGCTATCCCAATTATCCTCCCGCTCTTTGAATGAAGCTTGCAAAGTAGCGTAGGAAACGAGCAGTTCGACTTTTAAATGGGTATTCGGTGGCGAGTCAGGGACTACCGCGACTATTTTGAAGCTGAGCTCAGGCGCGTCCATACGGATCGTTTCACCAACTACCTCCGTAGTTCCAAAGTATTTCAGCGCCAGCGACTCGGTGAGAGCAGCCTCGTGTGGATTAAGAAAAATGCCATGGCTCCTGCCCCGGATCGGCTGGTAGTTGAAGAATTTGAAGAATGAAGGGTCGACGGCATAAATACTTTCCTGCCTGAAGAATTTTTCACCGGCCTGAATGTTCTTTTCTTTAACCGGACGGACCCTTGTAAAGTCAACCACTTCAGGAAACTCGTTGGAGATTCTTGGGCCCATGGGCGGGTAAGTCTCTGCGTCCTGGTCGGTCACCGTGCCCCCGCTCAGGTAGTCCATGGTGATGCGTACAATGCGATCCGCAGCCGGATTTCCTTCCTCAAAACTAAATTCAAAACCCGCATAGGTTACGATCAGCAATGCCAGTGTGAAGCTGGTAGAAAGCCCCGCAAGATTGATCAGGAATGCGCTCTTATGCCGCATGAATTGACGAACAGAGAGCAAGAGATTGTGACGTAACATAATGGTATTTGAGTTTATTGACCGCTGCGGCGAACCGCTTCGTTTTCGTATCGCAAATGGCCGCAGGTAATTGAAAACCTGGTACCAGTAATTGACCTTTGCGCTGAACGGGGACTTCCTTTCCGCTACCGCGTAAAACTTCTCCTCCAGGTCGCCGAGCACCTCTTCGGCGAGGTCATCCCGAAGAACCTTCAGCAGAAGCTTTTTAGCGAATTTGGGAGGGATATGTCTCGATGTTCTATTCACCACGTACTACTCTTACTGCATGATGGCTTCAGCAACTTCAGGCCTGATCAGCGATATCCGATTTTGACCGTCGACCTTAAATACCTGCACCACTATAGCCCTTTCATATTCGATCCGGAAATAGTGCTCATCTTCACCTTTCTCCCCCGCGGGCATTACTGGTGCTATTGAAATAAGCTTACCCAGGGAGGCTATTTCTTGTTTAATTCCATCCATTTCCGGTGCAATGGCTTGCCAGAATTCCGCCGTAAAATCCTCTTCGCGCAAGCCTTGCGTAGCGGCATTTTGCAGCACATTTTGTATGTGTTGGGTAACGGCGGGATCACCGCCGGCCACTGGTTTGTATTCATCAGCGGGGAAGCGCTTCATGTTCCGTTCGAGCGGCACCGGCTTCTCAGTTGCCTGCCTGGCGGCCTCGCTGATCGCATAAAAGTGGGCCCCTTTGGCCAGTTCTGACATAAAGTTGAGTGTAGTCTCACTTCCCTGGTCAACGAAGTTGATGAGTGTGATTTTCCCCGACTTTAGATCGTAAATGCTGGAGTATTTGGTGGCGTACTGTCCTTGCTGCATGCAGGCCTGCAAAATCGGTATGCCCTGTGCTATTGAGGGGCTCGGGCCGCCCGCCAATTTGCCACGCAGTTTTTCGGCTCCGTAGCCGAACCCACGGGACTCCTCCGAAATATCGAAAACCAGCTGTCCTTCGTTTGCACTGATTATCACGGATGTGCCACTCTTGTCAGCTACCATAATCCTGGCGTAGGAGAAGCCGGGCTCCCAATTCTTTTTGTAGAAAGCGATGGCGTCGTCGACCGTCGCGCAGGTCTCCAGCATGCGCTGGCTGGGATTTCCCCTCATGGCCCTGAGCGATGCATCGCGGGTCCACTCCGCTTTGTATCCTGCCACCCAATCGAATGCAAGCCCCTCGGTATTCACGCCACCCTGCGCCCATCCATTGTCGAAGCCAACATACGCAGCGCCAAAATAGCCCTCGCCCCCCGGCTGAAACCATATTCTGGTAGCTGGGTCCGACCAGTCTTCATTGTTGAAAAACAGCGTGCGCTCCGAATCGGTTAGTACAAAGATGGTGCAGGCACTTGCCGGAAAAATGAAGAAAAGACAAGAAATTGCCAGCAACAGGCTCACACACTTTCTATTAGTCGCTTTCATAAGTAGGGGGATTTTTTGCATGGAGTTGCGTCAGTTGTCAAACCCCGCTTATCTTCACATTGGCAAAAGCAGGAAACTGGCTCCACAGAGAAACCCGGAAGTCGCGGGCATCTGATAGTGCACGCTGCCCACTTGCCGTAATGGAGAAAATACGCTTGCGGCGCCCTCCCCTTTCGGCGGTGGCTTTCCCCATCTCCGACTTCAGAAAGCCTTTGTCCTCCAGCCTGCTCAGGGTTGAGTGTACGGCGCCAATAGATACCTCTCTTTTGGTTTGCGACTCAAACTCTTCAGCTATCTTAAAAGAGTAAGCGTCCTCCCCTAATATGCCGACAAGCAGTAATATCACCTCTTCGAATTCACCCAATCGTGTTTCTTTCATATTATTAGTTACTAAATTGTAGAGCTAATATACGAAGAGAATTTTTATTTGTTCTACTTTTTAGTAGGAAATGTTTTAAAGGATTTGAGCACCCGATACTGCGGTCAGTGCGTGGTTTGTTATGGAACTCGCTGTCTGCAGCAACAAGAAGCCAAAATGCCATACCCGCCTCCCCGCTTGCGATTGCAGATGCAGCACAGGTGTTACCTCAGCTTTTCGTCGAAATTCGACCTCACGTACCGGTTAATATAGGTCGCCAAACCCTGCCCGTGTTTAGCAAGGCGCTTCATTACCTCCACATGAATGCGGCCGGGCTTGCGGTAGCTATACCTGTAGAGTGTATTGTTAGTAAATTGAATCTCGATGAAGTCGCCACCAGATTCAAATGCCTTCACGCCCGATTTGCCACCGGGGTCTTTATATCTTTCCATCGCTCCTCCCCCATTACCTATCTTATAACATGCACTATCGCCACAAGGTGCTTTGCGCTTCTTTTTTTACCGCAACTCGCCGCCGGGTTTACAAAATATTTCCCTGAGGATTTTTTTTTGATAGATTTAACCAATTATCACGGAATGAGCGCGAGGGGTATTGTAATCTTCATTTTTTCCCTGGTTGTATTTTTTTCAACCGGAGCATGGGCACAACCAGGCAGTATAGATAGTTTGGAAAATGAAATCGCGCAAACGCCAGACCCGGCAGAAAAGCTAAGGCTATACGTTGAGCTGGTCGAGATTTACAACTCCGATTTTCCATCAGAAAAAGGCATTCAAAAGGCCATTGAGGCTATTGAGCTTGCCATCAAAAACAAAGATGAGCTGTCCCGGGCCAAGCTGTTGCGGCTTAGAGGGCAGATGCATAACGACTTGTTTCAGAGCGACTACGACCGGGCGATGTCGTATTTTTTCGATGCGCTGGCTATTGCCCGGCGCTTGCAAACATCAGATGCCGGGAATCTCGACTATGCCAATGAGGAAGCCAGCGCGCTCAATAGCATAGCCTACCTTTACTGGCAATGGGGCAAGCTCACACAAAGTAAGCACTACTATGATTCGGCAATTGCCGTTTCCTCACAAATTTGGGCTCGCGACTCCAGCTATACCAACAACATCAGGTTGCTGGGCCTCGAGCACAATAGCAAGGGGGCTGTGCTTTGGGGTATGGGCAACTACCACGAGGCAATTGCCCACTACTTCAGCGCTATCCCCTACTTCGAAAAACTCGGCATGACCAAGCACCAAAGCCTAACCAACACCAATATCGGGCTTATCTACAACTCATGGGGACAGAAAGAAGAAGCACTTTTTTACTTCAGGCGGGCGGCAGCGGTTGGCACCAGGTCGGGAGACGCTTCGGCAATGGGGTATGCTTTAAGCAACATGGGCAGGTTTAAAGAGTCGGCGGGGGAGGTTGATTCCGCCTTGTACTACTACCAGTTATCGACCGAAAAGTATACCCAGGCAGATAATATGTGGGGCATTGGCCTCAATTTGGTAGGCACCGGTCGCATGTTTGCCAAAATGGGAGATTATGACAAAAGCCTCTCTGCATTTAACGAGGCCCTGCGGCGGGCCGAACAAAACCGCACCTACTATTGGGTGGCACAGGCCAACTACAACATTTCTACCACCTTGGCCAGTAAAGGCGAGCTGGCTCTGGCGCTGCAGTACGCTCAGGAGTGCAACAGGCTTGCCGAGGAAAATGGCTACAAGGAAATTTTAAAAGACAACCATCTCAACATTTCGGGTATCTACGAAAAGCGCAACGATTTCAGGAAAGCGCTGGCACACTACCAGCTGCATTCTACACTCAGAGACTCCCTTTTTTCTGAAGACAAGTTTAAGCAGATCACCCTGATGAAAGAGCAGTTTGAAACTGAAAAAAGAGAAAGGGAAAACGAGATATTGCGGAAAGACGGCCTGTTGCAGCAACAAAACCTCCAACGCTCCCAAACTGAAAAGCTCGGTCTCAGCTTGCTGCTGGCTCTTACCGCCGCTTTTGCCTTTTCAATTGTGCTTAGCCGAAACAAGATTAAGCGAATAAATACAGAGCTAAACAGCAAAAACCTCGAAATAACCCGCCAGAAGGAGGAATTGAGTGTACAGGCGTCGGAGCTTAAGAAGTCGAATGAAATAAAAAACCTGATGTTTTCAATTGTTTCTCACGACTTGCGGCAACCAATTGTAAACGTTGGCAACCTGGTAAATATGCTCAACAGCGAAGTAATAAGCCAGGAAGACCTGCGCCATATGCTGCCCTCTGTAGCCGACAACATAGGACAGGTAACCAACCTCACCGACAATCTGCTCTACTGGGCACGAAGCCAGATGGAGGGAATAAAAGTAACTCCGCAGCTTTTTGACCTGCGGGAGCATGTGGCCTCAAAGATGCCTTTTTATGAAAAAGCGGCCCGCGACAAGGGAATTCTGCTGATAAATACCCTTAACGACTCTGCTCCGGTATATGCAGATGCCTACATGGTTGAGTTGATTCTTCGGAACCTGATCAGCAATGCTATCAAATTTTGTACTGCTGCACATACTATCACGCTGTCGGCTGTGGTGGAAAAGGGCAGTACCATCGTGTCGGTGAAAGATACCGGCCAGGGCATCCCACCCGAACACCTCGGGCGTATTTTCAAAGACGTTCAGTTCTCCACTGCCGGCACACGCAACGAAAAAGGCGTAGGCCTCGGGCTAATGATCTGCAAGCATTTTGTGGAACTGAACAGCGGCAGCATTTGGGTGGAAAGCATCTACCACCAGGGCAGCACCTTTTCCTTTAGGTTACCCAACCAGCCTCCACAGCCGCTGGCCGCACCTACAATGGCAGGCAGCTGAATCTATTGCTCTATACCTTTCCGGTGGCTGGCAATGGGTTTTCGCTCGTACGCCGGTCTTTAACGGGTTTAGTAAGGTACCTCGCTACAACAAACGCAAACAATAGCATGGAGCTGAGCACTTCTACCAGGTGCGAAAACCGTATAGGCGCAGGCATTACCTCGTTGGCGGGTAGCAAAAGTGATGAAAAAGGGAGGGCTATAAACAGAACAATAGCGTAAACTGCATACTTTCTGTTGGCTGGCAGCAGCAGCATTAGCCAGTAAGCAAGCAGTACCCAAAAGAAGCCACGGATAATCTGAAACGGGAAGAGCCAGTCGGGCATCTGCATATTGCCATAGTAAGTGTTGAAGTGCTCGCCGGCAAGTGGTTTAAACACCAAAGCGCCGAAAAGTGCGTAAATGACCATGTATAATATCCCCAGGCCTGCCGACCGAAGAAACAACGTTTTTGCAGGTAGGGCAAAAGAGTGCTCCGGTTCACGCTTGCTGTAAAAGAGCAACACACTTAGCGGAACAATTACCACGGTAACCACGCCGCCAAATACGAACATTGATATCAATTGCTCCCGGCTCATAGTGGTTTGCATATAGTTAAGAAAAAGCACGGCTTCTATACCCGACTGCAAAAAAGTAGTGCCGTAAAAGAGCAGACAAAGGCTTAGCATCAGCCGCCACTTGCTTATGCCACGGTGGTGCGTAACTAGCTGCGCCAAAACAAACGCCGGCACCAGCGCTGCTATAAAGGCAAACAACAGGTTCTCAACACCGCCGGGCGAGCCAGCCGATGGCAGGGTGAGTAAAAAGAGAGGATGCGCCGCTGTGAGCAGGAGGATCTTCCCAAGGTTTTTAGGTGTCAGCATGAGTTTTACATTTAATTGTATGTGCAACATTTTTGTAAAAATTTTCAGCGGAGGTTGTCAAATACTTTTTTCAATACGGCTTTGGCCTGCAATAGCTCGGCATCTTCTACCCCTGCCAGAGCCTGCATGTATATCGCCCCTGTTTTTGCTACCAGCACTTCCTGTATAGCCTGCCCTTTTTTGGTAATCTGAATGTGGTTTTCCTTCCCGCTTCCCGACACCAGCGCTTTAGTTATCAGCTTATTCTTCAGCATCCTGCTTAGCACCCGGCTCACCGTGGTTTTGTCTCGCCCAACTCGCTCTACCAGCTCCGATTGGGTAATTCCCTCTTTCTCATACCAAAGTGTAACAAGAATGGTAAACTGCTCGGGAGAGAGTTCGTAACCATGCTCCTGAATGATGCCGTTAATTTTATCCCTTAACGCCTTACCGATTTCCCCGATCAGGTAAAGCGAATTATCGTCAAGAGACAAAGGTGGCTTCATATAAGTTGTATATGCAACAATATTAATATATTGAACACTGCTACACAAGCATTTGAGAAAGAAATTGCTGGTCCCAGTTAGCTGCCTGAAGACTGCAACCACGCATCGAAACGGGCGAGAACTTCCTGCCATCCGGCTACCTTCACTGGTTTTTGCGGATAGTTGGTGTAGTATTCAAGGGCGTCGGTGAATCTGCCGTTTTCCAACCGGGTAACCTTTTTCCTGTGAAACGCAAAAGAGCTCCCGTTCATCTCTATAAAAACCCACCCTTTCCTTTTTACAAAGCGTACTGAGTTAGTTAGCCCCCGCTGGTGCAGTCGGTCCATTATATCGCGGTGTTCGGCCTGGTGGAGTTGCATTAAACGCTATCTTGCTGTTAATCTAAGCATTTGCGCCAGCATTTGATTGGTTTAATTAAGGAGCTCGAAACAAAAAAAAAGGAGCGCCTGGCTCCTTCTCTTTTATGGGTTTTCTACTTGTTTATCTTCCTTTAACAATCCGCGCTTTACCTTCCTTGTCGGCTACACTCTCGGGCAGTTCACCATCTTCAATAGCCTGCTGCCTTTGGTTGTGCCACTCCTTTCGCACTTTCTTTATTGAATGGCTATTATTCTTCTCTGCATTCTTTCTCACATAACTTCCCATAACCATAATTGTTTGATTGAACAGACATATAACGTTTCAATTGCACCGGTTATTTTGAAAATGGATAAACGCTACTCTGTTCTGAGTTTCTCTCCAGGATTGACGTTCGCTCCCTTCAATGCCTGGTAACCCACCGTGAGGATGGTCATCAACACCGTGAGCGCAATTACAAGCAGGAAGATGCTGGCGTCAATGCTAATCCTGTAGGCGAAATTATCGAGCCAGCCTGAAATGATGTAGTAAGACAGCGGCAGCGCAATGGCCAGGCTTACAACTAGCAGCAGGAAATAGCGGCTCACGAGTAAAAAGAAGATTTGTCCCACACTAGCTCCCAATACCTTGCGAATGCCAATTTCTTTGCCGCGGCTGATCACACTGTAGGTAACGAGCCCAAATAGACCTATGGCGGCCGTAAAAATAGCCAGCATAGTAAAGATTGAGAACATCTGGCTTGTGCGTTGCTCGGATTCGTAAAATTCCTGGAACGAACGATCGACGAACTCGAATTCGAAGAGTTTGTTAGGTTCCATGGCGCGGTACTGCTCTTCGAGAAAAGCTAGCGTATTGCTTAGGCTGCTGTTGCCGATTTTGAGCACTAAATAGGAAAAGTTGTCCCTGTCGATCTGCAGTACCACGTTTTCTACAGGGTTGTGCAGGCTTTTGTAGTTAAAATCCTCCACCACACCCACCACACGTCCCTTTTTGAGCGTGTCAGCATCATTCCACATCTGCCAGTGCAGTGGGCGACCGATCGCCTCTTCGGGTGCTCCGAAACCGAAGTTTTTGGCCGCCGTTTCGTTGATGATGAATGACTGGAATTCGTCCGACCTGGTCTCCTTTGAAAAATTGCGACCCGCAAGCAGCCGCATATTCATAGTAGGAATGTAATCCTCATCGATCATGAAGGCGTTCACAGTCTGTTGCTGTCCGTTGTTTTCAGGTACGGTGATCCTGTCGCCGGCTATCATGCCGCCCGGCACGCCATAGCAGGTGGTAGCGCCAAGAATATTGCTGTGTTTGGAAAACAGGTTTTTTGTCTGCTCAAGGTCCGCCTTCATCCCATTTGTGAGCGGAATCACCAGCAGGTTTTCCTTATCGAAGCCCATATCAGTATCCTGCAGGTAGGAATACTGGCGTTGCATGATTAGCGAGATGAGCACCAGCCCAATTGACAGTACGTATTGAAGTCCCACCATCAGTTGTTTCAGGTCGAGCTTCAGCCGCCGCTTTCCGCTTCCAATGGCAGGCGTACCATGCAACACATCGAGTGGCTTAAACGACGTAAGCAGCAGGGCAGGATAAATACCGGAGACGACGCCCAGCAACAACAGAAATACAAAGAAAATCGCCAGCTTGAGCGGGTCCAGAATCTCGATCACCTGGTATGCCTTTCCGGAAAGCTGGTTGAAAAAGGGCAATAGCAGCGTTACCAACAGGAGGCTAAACACTCCGGCTATCAGGGTATAGAGCAGGCATTCTATAATGTACTGTGTAACCAACTGGGAACGATGAGCGCCGATAAATTTTCTTACCACTACTTCTTTGGCACGCTTAAGCGCCTGGGCGGCCGTGAGGTTAATAAAATTGAGACACGCAATAAAAAGAATGATGAGCGCCGACACGAACAGGAACATCACAGACTGATAGCTGCCAAGTTCGGCAACTTCCCAATCCATGTTGCCCGAATGCAGGTGGATAGCTGTGAGATTTTGAAATACAGGTTCGTAGTAGCTGGCGTCCTTCATCTCCGGCGCCGACATTTCTTTCACAAAATCCCGGGCTGCCGCCCCGAGTGCCTCCACATCCGCACCTGGAGTTAGCTCCACGTAGGTATAAAACTGCTGCCAAGTCCAGCTTTTCATACGTTCAGGTGCCACCACATTGGTGAGATATGCAAACGAAAAGAAGTAATCGGGCCGGATGTGCGACTGCCGGGGTATGTCCTCATATACACCGCCCACCTTCAGGCTAGTCTCCGCGCCGATTAGCAGTGTTTGCTCACTAAAGGGTGCATCGCCAAAAAACCGGCGAAAGGTCGACATCGAAAGTAAAATAGCATTCGGGTCCTGTAAGCTCTCCAGGGTGCCGTGCACCAGCTTGATGTCGAGAATCTCCAGGGCATCTGTTTCCGCAAAAAAACCATTTTCCTCTGCGAAAATCTGTTCTCCCACCCTGAACATGGTGCCTCCATAGTCTAGAAAAAGCCGCCCCGCTTTTTCTATCTGAGGGAAGTTGGCCTCAAATTCAGGCGCAAACGTTGGAGGTGTCAGCGCGAGGTTCTTTGCGACGCCCGTGCTGTTGTGGTACAGATCATACACCCGGTATTTATTTTCGTGTCCGCCGACGTGCTTGTCGTACTTTATCTCGTCGAGAATGAAGAGTGAAATAAAAATGACCGCACTAATGCCGAGTGTAAGCCCTACTAAGTTGATAAACGAGAACCCCTTGCGCTTCCAGCCCATTCGTATGGCGGAATGCAGATAGTTTTTGTACATGTCCATTGTGTTGAATTTTGAGTTGTATATGACCGGTCTTGCAACCGTTGACCTTAAAAGCGTGAAAATATCCCTGAGGTAAAGCATGCGGGCATTCCGTGGCCCGTGGCGCTTTACATTGCGTTCAAATGTTTCATAAAGGTCGCCTTCCAGCCCCTCGAGGTGGTTTCGGTGGCAGAACCAACTAAAGAATTTTTCTGCCAGGCGGGGCGGATTCGTTCGAAGTGCCATTAAACCGTGATATTGGGAATAAGCTTAATCATCTCCGTGCGCATTTCGTAGGCTTGTTTGGTAGCAGCAAGGCCTGCAGGCGTTAGTTCATAAAAACGCTTGCGTCTCCCCCTCCTGTCGTCGGTAGCGCCCTCGTAAGTAGACTTGAGATAGCCTTTTTCTTCCAGCCGTGTCAGTGCGCTGTGCAACGCACCGATGCTGGGCGTGCGGCCGGTTCGGCTTTCCAGTTCGTCTTTAATTGCAATGCCATAGGCTTCGCTTTGCAAAATGCCGCAGGTTAGCAGCACCAGTTCTTCAAACTCTCCAAGGTTGGTTCCCTTCATTACATTTAATTTTTCCTAAATGTAGAATTTGAAATCAATATTTCCTAATTGTAGATGTAGGGTTTTTAAGTATTTAAGTTGGTAGGTGTTTAAGTTTGTA
Source organism: uncultured Imperialibacter sp. (assembly GCA_965651695.1). Taxonomy (GTDB): domain Bacteria; phylum Bacteroidota; class Bacteroidia; order Cytophagales; family Cyclobacteriaceae; genus Imperialibacter. Next base: position 21,165 of record CBFGTI010000089.1, read on the forward strand.
GGTCATTACGTCGGGAGATCCCTTTCCGGCAAGGCCAAGAGGCAGGGATGGACTTTTGACAGTTGGGTGGGAAATTGGCCTTAAACTTTAAGCAATTCTTCTCGCTGATCTACTTCTTTTTCAATCGGATTTTTTCCAATTGTTCTGCATCTGCTAAATCCTGCAGCCGTCCCGTAGCTTTTTTGCTGTGATCAAATCATCTAAGCTTAAAAAATTAATTCGGATACCCTCGAGTTCTCCAATTTTTCGGTCGGCAAAACACTTGTCAAAGTCTATACCGTCCACGTCCATCATTAAATCGATCCGGTATGGCTCATACCCAAGTTGAATAATATTATTTTTATCATAAAGCACTTCATCGGTCAGATTCAAGGAACCAAAACCAAACTCACTCAAAGTCAAAAGGAGCTTTTCAAGGTTCTCCTTTTTGAGCCATATCCACAAGTTTATATCTTTTGTATATCGCGGATAACCATAATAGTTTACAGCATATCCGCCGACAACAAGGTATCTGACATTATGAACGTTTAACAACTCTATAAACTCTCTGAAATCTTTGTTCAGTTCCATAAAGTCTTAAATTCACTTCCTGTCTGAGTTGCTCCAACCCTTCCATCCTCTTACTTTCAGGAAGCGAACTCCAGTATTCAATATTGGATTCATCTTCTCCCTTTTTTTTGATCCTGATGACTTTTTCCATATCAGCCAATAAATATACCCGAAGGTACTCATTTCTATCGCCTTTTCAGAACTGATCTAGCAACTAACCCCAAAAGAAAAGAGCCTGTTTTCTTTTCCTCCAGGTAAACAACAGCCGTCTCGTCTTTCAAGAATTAACGCACTGCTGTTTGCTACAGATCAGGACACCCCATTTGCATTCATTCACGAAAATTAGCGGTTCCAATAGAAAGCCCCGCCAATCTCCAAGCGCAGGACAACGTCCTCATTAGCGTTCATTCGCGATTATTAGCGGTTAACTGTAGAGCGCTTAACGTCATTTCCGAATTGCCCATTAATCTCATTCAGCAAATAGAGCTTCGGGTCGCTTTCGTACTGCCAGAACATGACGCCGGCCATCCCCTTCTCCTTTACAAAGTCGCACTTGTGCCGGACCGACTCCTCATCGTCGTAAGTCACCAACTGATTGGTAGCGGCATTAAAAAGGTAAGGCATTTTGGCATTTTCGTCCCAATACCTCACAAAACCCGGCATCACCGTCATGCTATCTTTTATAAAGGTATAGCCGCCCCCTCTTTCCACCGAGCTAATTGCCCTGTTGATTCCCTTGTTTTCGCCGCTTTGCATTATCCAGCTTCTGCCGTAGAAGGGGATCCCGAGCACCAGCTTTTCTGCAGGAACACCGGCTTTTACATAGTCGTCAAAAGCCCGTGCCGCCGACAATTCCTTCTCCGGGTCTTCTGAGGCAAACAAGTTGCTGTGATGTCCGGCCAAAGGCCCGCCAACGAAAAAGTCGTACGCCATCACATTTACGTAGTCGAGGTGCCGGGCCACCTCGCCCATGTTGGTAACTTCAAAAAATTGCGAAAAACAAGGCACGGCGGTGGTTAGCAGGTACTTTTTGCCGGTTTTGGCAGTTAGTGCATCCAGCTCTTTCCGTATGGCTTCAAACATTAGCGTAAAGTTTTCCTTGTCTTCCGCCCTGAACACGTTGTCCTCTCCTTTCAGTCCCGGATACTCCCAGTCAATGTCTACGCCGTCCAACTGGAAGTCGTCAATTATCCCGACACTGCTTTTTGCAAACTTTTCCCGGCTGCTTTCTGTCAATACTGCGTCCGAAAAATTCTCACTCCAGCTCCAGCCACCAATAGAAATCATAATTTTCAGATCGGGGTGTATTTTTTTCAGCATCACCAGCTTGCGGAAGTTTACAGTGTCGGTTTCTTCGTTCGTAAGCCAGGCGAGGCTGTCTTTTACGTCCACAAATGCGTAGTTGATATGCGTGAGCTTTCCAGCTTCTATCCTTTCCGTGTCAAGTATTCCTCTAAAGCCCGGTACGTAGCCTATTATTACCTTCCGGGAAGGCGTTTGCTCTATTTCCTTTTCCATTTTGCAGGAAGCTAGCAGTGCCAGCGGTAAAACAAGGGCGGCAAATCTGATGATCATAGCAACTGGTTTGATGATTGAAGGAAAGTTATTCAGTTTATAGTGAAGCTGCAACAGCGAAACCATTAAACCCAGGTTGTTTACACGACTGCTTCGTCCGCACACATAAATCCTTCAGCATTAAACTCAAAGTTTGGCTACCTTTATTAAAACCAACTACCAGGTTATGAAAAGGATCCTTCTCTTAATTACCTCGCTTTCTTTCGCATTTTTAGCCGCCAGCCAAACCACACAAAAGCCTGTGATCCATG
>CBFGTI010000090.1:0-22726 GCA_965651695.1 uncultured Imperialibacter sp.
CAATTTATAAAGGTGGTCGCGGTTACGAACCTGAGTTTCAGAGAAGGTCTTTGGCATTCCTGCAAAACTTAATAGGCGATGGTACTAAATTAAAGCAATACATGTAGAGATGGAGGAATATCGGTTCCGGTTGAAGATTTTTTTTGAAAAAATGGTAGAGATCCTGCAATCGTTACCGCAAGTTGCGCAGTACAAGCTAATGGCCAATTTGCGGGGTTGGCACGTTTACCTGAAGCAGCAGATGCAGGTATGTTGCCTTTTCTGCACTGTCAAAGTTTTTATATTTGAAGAAGGCCCGGCTACCCCGGGAGGCCCGTTTGCGGGCAAATCCGACGGATTAAACAGATAATTATGAAAAAACTACTGCTCTACTGTGCATTGCTTGCCTGCATGCTCTCATCATGCCGCCAGCAAGGCGAGCCGAAGACGATCTCTTCACCAAATGGCGCGCTGAAGATCCAGTTTCAACTTACTGAAAACGGTGCGCCTCAGTACCGGGTCACCTTTAAAGATAAAGAGGTGATTGCGCCTTCGGGTATGGCGTTTGATTTCAGAAATGCTGCCGATTTCACTCAAAACTTCGCGATTGAGTCTTTTAAAGAAGAAACCATCAACGAAACCTACACGCTGCCCTGGGGCGAACGGGAGTCGGTAGTTAACAAAGCCAACCGCGCCACGGTAGTGCTAAAGGAAAAGGAAACGGGTCGCTCGCTGCAAATTACATTTCATGCTGCCGACGATGGCTTTGCTTTCCGCTACACCATTGGGGCAATGGAGGGCATAGATACGCTGGTGATTGACGACGAGCTCACGCAGTTTGCCATGGTAGAAGATGCCACCACCTTTTGGCAGCCCGGCGATTGGGATATTTACGAGCATCTTTACAATACCACTGCCATTAGCCAGATCGACGCCTTTTCGAAACGAAACCACCCAAGCCTTAACTCTACCACCATTCCTTTCAATGCGGTAAATACGCCCGTCACGCTCCGGTTGAGCGATGGTACGCACCTTTCGCTGCACGAAGCCGCCCTGGTAAATTACTCCGACATGACGCTGATGGTTGATAAAGAGAAGCTGATCTTCACTTCGGAGCTTGTTGGCCGCGCCGACGAGGCAAAGGCCGCCGTAACGCTGCCCTTTACCACACCCTGGCGAATGGGCATTGTGACCGACAACGCACCTGCCCTGATAGAGTCGACACTTATGCTGAGCCTGAACGAGCCAAACAAGCTCGGCGATGTGCCTTATGTGGAGCCGATGAAATACGTCGGCATTTGGTGGGAAATGCATTTGGGCGTTTCCACGTGGGACATGTACGGCTCGCAGGATATGACTTCCTACTCCAAAGACGTAAAGCCCACGGGCAAACACGGGGCCACTACGGCCAATGCAAAGCGCTACATCGACTTTGCCTCGAAGAACGGCATCCGCGGTCTTTTGGTGGAAGGCTGGAACACTGGCTGGGAGCACTGGATTGGCTTCGACGACAGGGAGGGCGTATTCGATTTTGTAACGCCCTATGAAGACTACGACCTGCAGGAGGTGGTGCGTTATGCCAAAGAGAAAGGCGTAGCCATGATTATGCACCACGAAACCTCAGCCGCGCCCCGCACTTACGACCAGCAAATGGATACGGCCTATGCACTGATGCAGAGTCTTGATATTCATGCAGTAAAAACCGGCTACGTGGGCCCGGTAATACCCAAAGGGGAGTACAGGCACGGGCAGTGGATGGTAAACCACTACCAGCGCTCGGTGGAAAAGGCTGCGGGATATCAGATTGCCGTAAACATACACGAACCAATAAAAGGGACCGGCTTGCGCAGAACCTACCCTAATCTCATTGCCCGCGAGGGTGTGCGTGGGCAGGAGTTTAATGCGTGGTCGGCCGACGGCGGCAATCCGCCCGAGCACCTGCCGATTGTGGCTTTTACCCGTATGCTTTCCGGCCCTATAGATTTCACGCCGGGTGTATTCAACATCAAGCTTGAGCCTTACAAGACCGACAACCAGGTGAATACCACGCTGGCTCAGCAACTGGCGCTGTATGTGGTGATTTACTCTCCCATACAAATGGCCTGCGACCTGCCTCAGCACTATGAGGGGCAGCCGGCTTTTCAATTTATAAGGGATGTGGAGGTGGATTGGAAGCAGACCAAAGTGCTGGCTGGCGAAGTAGGCGACTTTGTAACCATTGCCAGGGAGGGTAAGAGTACCGGGAATTGGTTTGTAGGGAGCATAACCGACGAAAATGCGAGAGACATCACTATTGACTTTTCGTTTCTACCTGAAGGTGTTGAGTTTGAGGCTGCTATTTATGCTGATGCCGCAGAAGCCCACTGGGACGAAAACCCTACTGCAATAGAGATTTCGAAGCAAACAATTAGCAGAACAGATGTGTTAGACTTTCATCTGGCTCCTGGAGGCGGGGTGGCTATTTCTTTGATAAAGAGAAAGTAAACACGAGGTGTGGGCGAGCGGAGAAATTACTCTTCATGCATACTATTTTTGTGCTTTTCAAACGATTGATATGAATAAAGTAGTATATTTCGATTCTTGATAAATGAACATTAATCAGAACACACAATGAAAAAGACTGACATTCTTAAACTACTGAAGCTCGCTAGCTTGCCCGTAATGGCTTTGAGCCTTGTAATTTTTACCGGTTGCGGGGGAGGCGATGATGATGGAGAACCCGCTCCAACAATGACAATAGCTGAAATAATAGCATCGGCGGAATTCCAACAGAGTGCCACTGTTTCGGACGAACAGGCACTTGACTCCCTGGCGAAGCTCATTGAAGTCTATCCCGAACTCGAAGCTATGCTTAGTGGAAGCGCCGAATATACATTGTTTGCACCAAGTAATGCAGGCTTTAAAACGTTGATGGAAACCCCGGGTTTTCCTGCAGATATCAGATTAATCAATGCTGATATTGTAAAGAAAGTGCTTTCTTACCACATCGTTTCTGGTAAGAAGCTTTCCACCGATCTCACAGCCGGCACCACTGTAACCGGTGCAGACGGCGAAGAAATTGAGGTGAATGGTGATGGGACCTTGCTCACTGGATCGACAGATGATGCGATCCAGATTTCTGATGCCGACAATTTGGCTACCAATGGTGTTGTTCATGTTACCAACAAAGTGCTTATTCCGCCAACCATCGGCTCAACGCTCACTGCTCTGCTTCCCACTGTAGCTGGCCCAATTGCGTTAGGAGCCGACTTTACAATTCTATGGCAGGGCGTGCAGTTAGCGGATGCGTTTGCCGCAGGAGCTGAGCTGCCAACAATTACTTCTACTTTGACCGGCGAGGGTGTAGTTACACTTTTCGCACCCACAAATGCAACGTTTGAAGCTGGCGAGCTTACCGCCAATTCCTTCACCGGGCAGGAGTGGTATGGCATTCTTTCTAATCACATCGTAGTGCAGGACGACAATACGACCGTTACTGAGGCAGAGTTAACAACCGGCGCTACATTTACTACCCGCTTCACTACCGACGGGGTTAACTTTGGTCAGTTGCTTGTTTTTAATAACACAACTGCAATTCCTGCTCAGAATGGATTAGGCATTTACCTTGATAGCAACGGAACAGTTGATTTGGCAGATCAGACTACATATACCACGTTTGATGCTGAAATTGCTGTTTTGGATGTGGCTCCACGAGGAAACGGCACTGTACACGTAATTGCCGGGGTATTGAGCCCTACACCCTGATTCAAACAATCGGAATATAAAAAGAAAGGCCGTCATTTTGCGACGGCCTTTCTTTTTATACATGACCTTGTGGCGTTACCGAAGTTCGAGAAGGAGCGGAACAAACTCTTCAATATAGGGAACAACACCAGTGGCGTGTGTCTTTTCTTCCAGCGGCGTAAGTGTAAGCACTGATCTTGATGCGCCGTTATCGATAAGTTGATCAAAGGTATCAACCGAATTTTTGTAAGGGACTGTAATATCCGCGGTGCCGTGGAACATGTATACGGGAATTGTGGGCGTCCAGTCGGTTAGGCTGTTTTCGTTAAAGGCATCCGCAATGTATGCGTAGGCCGGATCAGTGTCAATATTTGCCAGCAGGTGCTCGTGTACCAGGTGCGAAACCGTGTCGGTAAGCGCATCATTAATAGCGCGTCCCCCGTTCTGCCCGTCGAAAAGGGATGGAATCTTTTCGGCATAAGGATCTTTAAATATCTCCGAAAAGTCCTGCTCCCATTCATAGTATTCCTTGTATGCTGCCGCTACATACGCCAGGTAAAATGGCTCGTGATAAACTTCCAAATCAAAAAAATATTCCTGCATGCCTTTCACGTCGTATCCGCCTGCGGCAGGAAACGATGCTATCAAGTCAAAGCCTGCTACCTCATTCTCTTCCAGGTACTGGTGCGTGGCCATGGTTGCGTACCCTCCCTGGGAATAACCTGCAAGGAAAAGGTCACCCGTGAAGTTTAATACTTCCTGAGCGGCAAGCTGGTGAGCTGCTTTAAGGTTATCTACGACAGCACTTGCTGTTACATCCTTTACGTAGTACGGATGAAGAAGGTCTTTGGAGGCACCAAAACCGATAAAATCGGGCACCACGGTTATAAACCCGGCACTTGCCATTGCAGCATACAAAATAAGGGATGTGCTTTGCGGTGTTGAAGCTGAAGGTGCATCGGCATGCGCGGCTATTGTGCCATGCTGAAAGCTGATCATGCTCACAGGCTCAGTGGTCACCGGTAGTATGATAAGCCCTGAAGCTATAATTTCGGTGCTTTTATAAGGCGTTTTATAAGTAACCTTGTAAATATCCACGTCGTATTTCAACTCCGAGAAGTCTATATTCACTCCGCCTATCTCAATAAATGACTGCAACTCACTCGCCGTTCTTGATCTGAATAGTTCCGCTTCTACCAGGTTACTGTAGCTAATGCCTGGCTCATCGTCTTGTTGGCAACCTCCCGCTGCAAACAGCAAGAAAAGGAACAGTAGGTGTATTTTGTTTTTCATAGGGCGAAAGTATCTGATAATGCAAATAAAAAAGACTGCCTTTGTAAGACAGTCTTCTATTAGAAATAATTCTTTTGCTAGTTCATTAACTCATCGAAGGTGATGGATACATAATAAATGGCGCCGATATTGGGGCCACCAAGACTCTGGATATAATATTTGTTGAGAATATTCGATCCGCCGATTTTGAGCATCGACTTTATGCTGCTCAGCTTATAGCTTACCTGCGCGTCTACGGTGCTGTAGGCTGGTACCATACCAAAAGCAGGAGCTACAAAAGACGACTGCCACTCAAACTCGGACTGCCAGCGCCCGGTAACATTGAACCCGATATTTTTGGTCACTTTCCTGTTGGCAAACGATATGTTGAACTTATGCTCTGGTGTGTTGAACTCAGCCAGAAAGTTTTCAGGAAGGTCATTCAATACATTCCAGTTGTAGTTGCCCGACACGGTATAGCCTTTGTTGAGGTTGTAGGTAAGGCCAATTGAGGTGCCCTGAGATGTAACAGTTTCATTTACGTTGGTGTAAATCTGGAAAGTGTTGAGGTCGGTGCCGTTTAGTAGCGTGGCATAGTTAGGAGTGCCAACCATTTCGGGGCTTGGCGCGGTTTCAGCGGTAAACGGTGTCGCCTTTCTAATCCTTATCTGCGAAATAAAGTCGCTGTAGATATTATAGTAGTAGTCGATGTCAATCATCAGCTTGTTGCCGATCAACGACTTGTATCCGAATTCAATAGAATTCACGCCCTCCGGTTTTACAGGGTCAAGCGTGGTAACAGGCGTCAAAAGGGCGATGTTTGCTGGATTGAAAATCGCGGCAGGTGTTGAGCCTGCATTAAACACGGCGGTTGAATAATTTTGGACCGAAAAGCCTTCGTAACCCAATGGGACCCCTGTGCTCGAAGTTTCAGTCAGGTTGTACTTTTCTGCATACCTGGGCAAACCTCCAAGCAACCTTGCTGATATGATGCTGAGGTCGATATGCTGGCCCTGGGTAGTAGGCACCCGGAAGCCTGTTTGGTAGGTAACCCGCAGGTTGTGGTTCTCCTTAACTTTCCATACTGCTGACACCCTTGGGTTGATCCGGCCTTTGAAGTTCTCATTCTTATCATACCTCACTGAGCCCGACAACTTCAGCTTTCTGTCCCCAATCCATTTGCCAAACTGGGCGTATGCACCATATTCCTGGATGGTAATGGGGGCGTCTCCGTCGTCGAAAATTGTTCCGTTAGAGCGGAGCTCAAAAAGCCTGTAGCTGGCTCCCATCTGCAGTTCCATGAAGTCGATATCGTTTTTGAAATCGTATTGACCTTCGGCATGGTAGAGGTTTGTTTTGTCGTTAAAGCCCGGACCTACCGGCACCACACCCTGCAAGGCCTGTTCTTTTATTTGCTGGAATTCGGCGGAGTTGGGGTCGAGGCGAAACAGCTCATCGGTAATACCTCTGGCGAAATTATGCGCCTGTATCTGCGTTTCCCGCCTTTCCGCCTCTGGCAGGCTGTTTATTTCGCCGGGCTCCAAGCCTTGCTGATAAAGATATCTCAGGTACTCTACACCGTACACACCAAGGATACTTGACACATCAAAATTGGAGTTTACCCGTTTGGCTGCCAGGTCATTCACCCGCTTGGCCAAAAACTCAGTTATATACGACCCTCCAGAATTTTCCCGAGTGGTGTAAGCCCTCACATAGAAGTTGTCGCCTCGCAGTTGGAGCCTGTGCTGAATAATGCCAAAATCGGCAAGTGAATACCGTTGTGCACCAGTGTAAATACTGGTTCCCCAGCCTCCATTGAAGAGGTAGCTTAGTTCCATGCGGTCGTTGGGGCGGTAGTATAAGCCAACGTTCGCCTTCTTGTTCTCGGCGCCATAGTCAATCAAATCAACTTCGCGGTAGGACGGCGCAGACACCACGTGGCTGGGAAGGTCGCCTGCCTGTGCATAGGTTAATGCACTTACGCCGGGTTCAAACACGTTGCTGCGGCTTCCTGTGTTCGTGGAAGAAAGAACCCTCCAGCCGGAGCTAAGGGGAAAAATGGCTAGATTAACGGAGGCCTCATCGCCCATGTAGTGTAACCTGTCGGCGCCGGGATTTTCCGTAAATCCATCTGGCATGCGGGCTATTTCACGGTCGGTGCCGTCGGTGCCCTGCCAGTCGTTGGCTTTGCTGTAGGCGAGGTTTACCTTAAAGGCAAACTTATCGTTGATGGCTTTGGCGTAGCGGATGGCACCATCGTAGAGCGCTGAAGCGGATCGGTCGGCGTTGGGACCAACATGGTTTACTCCTACTTTTGAGTAGCCGCTAAGGCCCTGGTATTCGAAAGCGTTTTTACTGTTTACCAGCAAAATGCCGTTGAATGCGTTGGGTCCGTACAAGGCGGAAGACGCGCCGGGTATCAACTCCACACTTTCCACGTCAAGCTCAGAGGGGCCATTCAGATTGCCGATGGGGAAATTCAGTGCGGGAGCCTGTGTGTCCATTCCATCTGTCAATTGCACGAAGCGGGTATTGCCGGTGTTGGCAAATCCGCGGGTATTAATAATCTGAAAGTTGATACTGCTGGAGGTAACGTCTACTCCCTTCATGTTGCCGATTGCTTTGTAGTAGTTGTCGGATGCAGTTGACTGCACTGCCAGAATATCCATTTTCTGAATCGATACCGGAGACTCCAGAATACTTTCCTCCACCCTCGATGCCGATACTACCACCTCCTGGCCCAGCATGGTTTGCTCGGCTAGCTTTATATCGATAGTGGTAGCAGCATTACTTACTGCAACCTCCTGCGTGGCATAGCCGATGTACGATACCACCAGGGTAAACGGAGGATTGTCGTTTATACTAAGTTTGAAGTTGCCATTTACGTCGGTAATGGTGCCCACTACCTTGCCCTTCACCAATATGTTTACCCCGGCAAGTGGCTCGCCAGTGGCGCTTTCGGTTACTTTACCCGAGATGTTGGTTTGCCCATAGGCATTGAAGACGAAAAAACAGGCAAAGAGAAGTGTGTTTAAGTAGGTAAAAATCTTATTCATAGAGTCATTTTTAAGCTAATGCTTAAAGCTAACCCTTTTTTTGAAAATCCAGAAGGGAATATTTTTAACCTAGTTTTAAGTTTTTTAGCCCCCATCCGCTCCTTAGGGGATATATGAAGAAGGCTAACTTACGGTTTTCATTTTACCAGAAGCCTGCCCACAATCAATACGATAAAAAGGTTGCTCCAAAGCGACTCCAGAATGCTGATCCGTGTTACGACCGTTGCAATACCCTCCAGCGGATTATCAAGCCCGCTGAGGATGAGAAAGCTGTAAGAAATTCTGTCCATAAGCGCACTGGCACGCAGGGGAATTTCCACACCAAGGCAGTCGATGTCGAACACACAAACGATCTCATACACGCTGCCAAACGAGATCCCGATCATTAGGTACAGGCAAGCCGCTCCCCATAGTTTAATGTTCATACCAAGGTCCTTTTTGAAGAACTCCTTCATGGTATAATAAATCACCGAGATTTCAACGGTGAGCAGACATGTTTGAATAAATGTGCCAAAGGTTTTAAACTGCTCCTGGCTCAAAAGAGGTTGGAATGGGTTGATCAGCACGCTTGCAAATAAAAACACACCCATTATAACGACGAATAGCGCAGCAATGAAAAGCTTACTTTTGGCATAAAGCCTCAGCATGTCCCACAGAAAAAATACATAGATGCCAAGTACCGCGAAAAACACCAGCTCGGCGATCTCAAGGGCGAAAGGGAGTTGGACGAAGTGAAAAAACTCGCGAATGAGCAGGCAAAAAACGATAAGTACAACCTGAACTGTCACGATCCTTCGGAAATCTTTTATCTTTTCGTCCGAGAGCTCTTTGCCGGCGAGCTGCCGCAGCCAGTACAGTTTCATAAGGTGAAAAAATCAGGTGAACAGTTTCAAAGGTAAAAAATCGCATGAGAAAGCCAATTGTGGCGGTGAGTTGGTCTGTGATCGGTGGGGCGGTATTCGGTGATCGGTGGAGGTGTAATCGGTAAGTGGTCAGTAAGGTGCAGACCGAAAGATTCGTAAAAGAGAAAGTGGCAAGCGATTGCTAAAAGTTGGAAAAACCTCCGAACTTAGAACCTCCGAACTTAGAACCTCCGAACTCAAACTAAAAACTCCGAACTGAAAACTCCGAACTGAAAACTGAAACCTATGAAAGCACTGGTACTCGAAGCATATAAAAACCTGGCTATTCGCAGCGTGGATGTGCCAGAAATGGCCCCCGACGAGGTGCTGGTACGGGTAAAGGCAGTGGGCATCTGCGGCAGCGACGTACACGGCATGGATGGCAGTACCGGCCGTCGTATACCACCCATTATTATGGGACATGAGGCTTCAGGGGTGGTAGAGGAAGTGGGAAGCCAGGTAAAAGGCTGGAAACCCGGCGACCGTGTTACTTTCGACTCTACCATTTACCGCCTCAACGACTGGTATACCCAAAAGGGCATGTACAACCTGAGCGAAGGCCGCAAGGTGCTGGGCGTATCCTGCAGGGAGTTTCACAAAAACGGCGCTTTTGCCGAATACACCACCGTTCCTCAGCATATCCTCTACAAAATCCCTGATAATGTCACCTTCACGCAGGCTGCTTTGGTGGAGCCGGCTGCGGTAGCGTTGCATGCCATTGAGCTTACCCCCATGGCTGTTAACGATGTGGCCGTGGTTGTGGGTGCCGGCATGGTAGGCATGTTCGTTGTTCAGTTGCTTAAAATAAGGGGCTGCGGTACAGTTATCGCCATCGATCTGGAAGAGAATAAACTCGAGCTGGCAACGCATTTGGGCGCCGACTACGCCTTTCATCCTGATGACGCTGAGCTGGCAGAAACTGTGAAAGAATGCACCGCAGGCCGGGGTGCCGACGTGGCCTTCGAAGTAGTTGGCGCCACCGCTACAGTAAACAAGTGCATTGAATTGGTAAGGAGGGGAGCCACCGTTACCATACTAGGTAACCTGAGTCCTAAAATTGAAATGCCCCTGCAAGCGATTGTTACCCGGCAGCTGAGGATACAAGGCTCGTGTGCCATCAACGGAGAATACCCGGCCATCCTCGACATGATCTCCCGAGGCCAGCTGGATGTAAATGCCATACTATCGGCGGAAGCCCCGCTCGATGAGGGTCCGCAGTGGTTCGACAGGCTTTACAGTAAAGAAAAAGGATTAATGAAAGTGATACTGAAGCCTTAAGGATTAATGGAGAAACTGAGAGCAGGAATAATTGGCTGTGGCAAGGCAGGGGGTATGCACGCCCAGGCGCTAAAAAACATCAGCCGCTGCGATTTTGTGGCAGCACATAGCCGAAGCCTGGAAAAAGGGCAGGCCTTTACGGCCAAATACGGAGGCAGGGCCTATACCGAGGCAGGCGAAATGGTGAGGGCGGAAAGGCTCGATTTTGTGGTGATCTGCTCGCCGCATCCCAACCACAGAGATGCCGCTGTGGAAGCCATGCAGGCCGGCGCACACGTGCTGATTGAAAAACCACTGGCTTCGTCGCTACAAGATTGCGACGCCATGATTGCCACTGCCGCCCGGCACAACAAAAAGCTGGGAGTGGTAAGCCAGCGCAGGTTTCTCCCGCCATCAATGCGGATGCGCAAAGCCATAGACGATGGCAAAATAGGTGTGCCCATGCTTGGAATGGCGCAGTTGCTGGGCTGGAGAAACGAGGCCTACTACAGGTCGGACCCATGGAGAGGTAGCTGGGCTGCTGAAGGCGGTGGTGTGCTGGTAAATCAGGCACCCCACCAGATCGACCTGATGCAGTGGTTTATGGGCAGCGAAATGGAATCGCTTTACGGAGTTTGGAGCAACATCAATCACCCCTATATTGAAGTGGAAGATACCGCTGTCGCTATTTTAAAGTTCAAAAACGGAGCCGTAGCCAACTTTGTGCTGAGCAATGCGCAGAAGCCCGGGCTCTACGGCAAGGTACACGTGCATGGCTCAAGCGGAGCCTCGGTGGGGGTGCAAACGGATGGTGGGGCCATGTTTATCGCAGGGGTGTCTAATATGCTTGAGCCTCAGAAAAACGACATATGGACGGTGCCCGGCGAAGAACAGCTTCTTCCGAAGTGGGAACAGGAAGACGCAGACTTTTTTAATGCTATTGATCCTATAGAGTACTATATCCGGCTGCAGAATGAGGATTTTATCGATGCGATAATAAACGACCGGGAGCCGATGGTAAATGGTGTGGAGGGAAGAAAAACAGTAGAAATTTTTACGGCCATCTACCGATCGATGAAGGAGCATGCAGAGGTACAATGGCCGCTGTAGCCAATGGGTTTTGTAAGCGCAGTTAAAACGGTTTTACAGGCGTGAGTTGCGGCAAGCTCTTTTGCAGGGAGCCCTGCCAAATTTGTGCAGGCAGGGGTTTTGGAGAAAATTATATTTTTGTTACCCACTGCATGTGCTAGCGTAAAAGTTGAATGAAAAAGACCTCTGGGCACCCATACCTGCATCTGATCTTATATGGCGCCTCCATGGCTTTGTTCCTGTTCCTTCTCAAGTGGTTGGGGGTCAGGTTCATCATAATCAACTATGCTTTCGAGCTCTATGTGGGCTCCATAGCCATACTTTTCACAGGGTTTGGCATTTGGTTGACTTTAAAACTGGTAAAGCCCAAAGTGAAGACGGTGGTAGTGGAAAGGGAAATACTTGTGGCTGCCGATAAACCCTTCGAGCTCAACCAGGCGGTTATGCAGAATCTTCATATAAGCCAGCGCGAGCTCGAGGTGCTGCAACTAATGGCCGCGGGTCTCAGCAACAGCGAAATTGCCAACCAACTTCATATCTCACTCGACACCGTGAAAAGCCACTCCAAAAGTCTTTTCTCCAAAATGGAGGTGCAACGGCGTACGCAGGCCATTGAGAAGGCCCGCCGGCTTGGACTGATCCCGTTGGGCGTCACACTTTAGTGGGAAAAAACGAAGATTTACTCTAAATCACACTTTGGTGTGAAGGTATTTTTCACTCCCCTTCTCACTTTTGCCCTAAATCAAAAGGAAAACAATGAAAAAAATTATCTGGACTTTCGGCCTCATTACAGGTTCTATTTTAGTTGCTATGATGCTGGGCACAACAACGGCATGTTATACAAACCCGGAGTTTGAAAGCAACGACGTTATCGGCTACTCGGTTATGCTGGTCACCTTCTCTTTCATTTTTGTGGGAATAAAAAGGCATCGCGACAAAAACCTGAATGGCATCATCAGCTTTGGAAGGGCTTTCAGGGCCGGATTGCTGGTAACAACGGTTGCTTCGTGCATGTACCTGCTGGTTTGGCTGGTGGAGTATTATGTATTCATTCCCGATTTTCTCGATAGCTACACACACCATGTGCTGTACCAGGCGAAGATCGGCGGCGCTACACCTGCAGAAATTGACGCAAAAGCAGCAGAGATGGCATCTTTTGCCGAAATGTACGAGAACCCAGCCTTTGTAGTGCTCGCTACCTTAATGGAGGTGTTTCCTATCGGCCTTGTGGTTTCCCTTATCAGCGCTCTGATTTTGAGGAAGAAGCCGGAGGGAACAGGCGATGGGGAAATTGCAGTGGCTGCCGGAAGTAACTAACCTTAAAGATGTTGTTGACTATGAAAATTGGAATGACAAGTGTGTTTGTGCCCAACCCTATGGAGGCATTTAAGACATATACCGAAAAGCTCGGGTTTATTGAAAAGATGTATGTGCCGGAAGCCTGGTTAGCCATAGTTGCTTCGCCGGAAGACCCCGATGGCACCCAACTGCTGCTCGAGCCCGACAGCAGCCCAATTGCCCAGGCCTACAAGCAAGGGTTGTACAATGCTGGTATTCCGTGCATTGTGTTTGCAGTAGACGACATTGACGCGGAGGTGAAAAAGCTGAAGAGCAAGGGGGTAGCGTTTAGAAAAGAGCCCAAGCAAACGGAATGGGCCATTGAAGCTTTGTTTGAGGACGGCTGTGGTAATTTGATCCAGTTGATGCAGGTAAGTAAATGATGGTGCTTTAAGGGAAGTGTCGCTCTGCCCAAGCCATGGCGGCACAGGCCTTAAAAACGCATCCTCTTATTGCCTTAGCACCGGGGAGAGAGGTAAGCTCAGCCAGCATGGGAAATAATTTATATTTGCTGTGGTTGCCGGTACCTGTGTTCACCAGTGTTCATTAGGAAAAAAACCATTTCTTATATTTGTACTATGAGCACATTAATAGTCCACCCAGACAGTAAAGAGAAACTAAGCGCCATAAAAGCTTTCATGGAAGCGCTGAAAATAAGTTACGAAGAGAAGGGCGAAGCGCAATATAGCCCTGAATTTGTATCGAAGGTTCTGAAAGGCGATCAGGACCTAAAAGAGGGAAAGGGGATTAAAATTGATGTTGAGGCTCTGTGGAAGTAGTTCTTTTGCCTGCAGCTCATGAAGATTTGAACTTTTGGAAAAAGTCCGGAAATAAAGCCATTCAGAACAAGATAACGCAACTGATTAATGCAATTTTGGAAAACCCTTTTGAGGGAATAGGAAAACCTGAACCGTTGAAGCATCAACTTTCCGGAAAGTGGTCAAGAAGGATAAATTCAGAGCACCGAATAGTTTATGCAATCATAATGATCGGTTATATATTTATTCACTGAAGGGCCACTATTAGAGAAGTACCGCTTACAGTTCATTTCGCACATTCCTCACCTCCAGTTCTTTGCCAAATCTCATCATTCAAAAGATCATCATAAGATTTATCTTGGGAGGTCCTGTGGATAAATTCCGTTTCCTTTAAAATGTGCCTTAAGAATTCGATCCAGCTATAATTGGACATATCGCACTTCTTTCTCGATATATGGTTTTATAAAGGGGCTCAGTCCCTCCCTGGTAACAAGCTCAACTTCCTTTTGTAAATTGCTTTCCAAATATTCTATCAGGGCCATAAAACGATCGAAGCTTTTTTCACGGGGCCGATATTCAACAATCAGATCGATATCGCTGTCTTCATTTTGTTCATTTCTTACATAGGAACCAAACAAGCCCAAACGACTTACACCCATCCTCCGTATGTCGTCCTTATGGGATTCAATGAAGGTAAATATATCATGAGCATTCATAGACTGAAGATCTTTTTCAAAGATAATCATTTGGCCACGGGAAGCCGATACTCAAAACTCAGAACTCCAAACTGCTAAACTAAGCCCCCTCACACCCTCACCACAAAACTCGTCCCTTTACCCACCTCCGAGTTCACCGTGAGCGTGCCTTTGTGCAGCCTCACGATTTGCCGGCTCAGGCTCAAGCCAATTCCGGAGCCCCGTTTTTTGGTGGTATAAAAAGGGACAAAGATGTTTTCCAGCACTTCGGGAGGGATGCCCGGGCCGTTGTCGGCTACGGTAATGGTAACAGTACCAAGCTCTTCGTCCGCACGGAGATGAATAACTCCCGATTCTGTTTTGTCGAGGGCTTCAGCAGCGTTTTTCACCAGGTTAATCAGCACCTGCTCAAAAAGATTTCGGTCTACAGTAATAGTAAGGTCCGGCGGGTCGATCTGCCGCAAGAGTGAAATTCCCTTCTTTTTGAACTCCTTTCCATACAGTTTATCCAGCTCGCCGAACAGGTCTTTGATCGCAATTTTTTCAAACTGCGGCGGCTTTATGTTGGTAAGGCTTCGGTAGGCATCTACAAAGCGTACCAGTCCTTTGCTGCGGCTTTCAATGGTTTTCAGGCTGGTTACCACATCGGCGGAGGCTTCTTCGTCCAACTCGCTCAATGGCACCGGCTTGCCTTCCTTGTCTTCAAGCATCTGCCTTATTACCGATGTGAGCGTCGAAATCGGAATGGCCGAATTCATAATCTCGTGGGTAAGCACCCTAATCAGCTTTTGCCAGCTGTCAAGCTCTTTTTCCTCCAGCTCGTTGCGGATGTCTTGAAAAGACAGGATCCGGTACCGGATGTTTTTGACGGTAATACCCGAGCACTGTACCGACAGATTATACAGATCCTTGTTCAGAAGCTTGGCCAGCACACGCTGCCCCGGCTTTAGTTCAACTATGGTCTCAAAAAATTGCTCATCAACATTGCGAAGCGATCCTATGTTTTTGATGAACTTCTTGCCGGTAAGCTCAGTAAACGACCTGTTGAAGATCAGCACATCGCCTTTTTCGTCTACCACAATCAGCGCTACCCGCACGTGCTCCACAATGGTTTGCAAAAAAAGGTACTGCGACTCCCGCTCCGAGCTTAGCTGATGAAACACCTTGGTTATTTCTGAATACGCATATTTCAGGTCGTCGACCCTGAAGCGGGCGGTGTGCCCCGTGAAGGAGTTAGAGAAATCGCCCTGCTTTATTGCCGAAAGAAAATTGAACAGCTCCCTCCGGTATTTTTCGACATACTTGAAAAGGGAAGCCGTGCCTATGGCCGAAAACAACACCAGCCAGCAGCCGGCCAGCCAAAAGTCGGTATTTAAAATGATGTAAATGCCTGAATAGCCCAGCGTCAGAATAATCGCAATCCGGAAAATGACCTGCCACCGGAACTGATCAAAGACCATACTTTTTCATTTTCCGGTAAAGTGTGGTTCTGCCCATTCCCATTTCTTCAGCAGCTTTGGTGAGATTGCCGTCCCATTTGCGAACAGCTTTTTGTATCAGCTGCTTTTCAACGTCATCTTTTTGCAGGCTGTCGCTGGCAACAATGGCAGGGAGCGGCTTTTTGTCGAGCAGAAAGTCTTCTGTGGTGAGTGCCGGGCCATCAGCCATTATCACCGCCCTTTCCATGGCGTGCTGAAGCTCCCTGATGTTGCCCGGCCAACTGTAGACTTCCAGTTTTTTCAGTGCTGTTTTGGCTATTTCGAGTTCGGGCTTGTTGTATTTGGTGCCGTAAAGCCGCAGGTAATGGCGGGCTAGCAGCGGTATATCGCCAGGGCGGTCCCGTAGCGGCGGAAGCTGAATCTCCACCGTGTTGATGCGGTAGATCAAGTCCTGCCGAAACGTGCCCTCGGCGATCATGTCGGCAATATTGGCGTTGGTGGCCGACAAAATGCGCACATTGATGCTAATAGCCTTGTTCGACCCCAGCGGAAACACCTGCCGCGACTGCAGTACCGACAGCAGCTTCATTTGCTGTGTGAGGCTGAGGTTTCCGATTTCGTCGAGAAAGAGCGTGCCTCCGGAGGCAATCTCGAACCGCCCCTGCCGGTCTTCCTTTGCATCGGTAAATGCACCTTTTTTGTGTCCGAAAAGCTCCGACTCAAACAGCGTCTCCGGCAATGAGCCAAGGTCTACCTTGATCAGCGGCTCGCGGTGCCGCAGCGACAGCCGGTGAATTTCGCGTGCCACCAGCTCTTTACCGGTTCCGTTTTCGCCGAGTATCAGCACGTTGGCGTCGGTTTTCGCTACTTTCTCAATGGTCTCCAAAACGGGTTTCATAGCATCCGAATGGCTGATCATTTCAGGAAAAGACCTGTCTATATCGCCGGTAAGTGCTTTTTCCCTCGACTTGAGCTTTTGGAGTTCCTTTTTTGATTTTGAAAGCTGGTACACATTTTCTACGGTTGCGAGCAGCTTTTCTTTCTCCCACGGCTTCACAATAAAGTCGATGGCGCCGTTCTTCATGGCATCAACCGCCAGCTGTATATCTCCGTAGGCCGTGTTCATAATCACATGCGCTGTGGGGTCTGCTTTTAAAATTTCCCTCAGCCAAAACATACCCTCGTTGCCACTGGTTTGTCCGTGAGAAAAGTTCATGTCCAGCAGAATAACATCAAAGGTATTTTTCTCGAGAAGGCGCGGCAGGCGTTTGGGCTCAATTTCGGCATGGACGTCCGAAAACCGCTGCTTCAATACCAACCTGGCGGTGTAGAGCACGTCTTCGTCGTCTTCGATAATGAGAATACTGGCGTTGAGTTTATGCATAGCAGGCGTTTGGGCGGAGTTGAAAATGTATCACAATGAAACGGAATTTTGTTTCAATTTGAAACGTTTCGCTAAAGTTTTTTCCGCATATTTTGTGATAAATGTCTTACTATCAGCGTGTTAAAAATAGTGGCATCCGGTTTGGCTATGGCATCCGAGGTTGGCAACAACATTTCGAAACAGTCTAACTTTACAGTCAAATGCTCAAAAATTACTTTACAATCGCCTTGAGGAACCTGCTTAAAAGCAAAGGGTTCTCTGCTATCAACATCCTGGGGCTCGCCATTGGTATGGCGGCCACGCTGGCCATTCTTTATTATGTAAAGTTTGAAACCAGCTACGACAAGTATCATGAAAATATCAATTCGCTTTTTCGGGTAACCGCAGACTCCTACCGGGGAGATATTTTGCAGGAAAAAGCCGTGGTGAGCGGGCGAGAAATGGGCTCGGCTTTGAAAGCTGACTTTCCTGATGTGGTTGACTACGCCAGGATACACCCGGAGTACAGTTCTGCCCTGGTGACTTACTTTACCGACTACGAACGGATGCAGGTAGCGCACACTTTTCGCTTTCCGGCCAACGACACCCTAAAAGCAGTCTCAGTTACAGGCTCTTTCTGCGGTTGGAATGACAAGGGTATTGCGATGGAGCAAACAGCCAGCGGCTGGGAGGTGCAGGTAATGCTGATGCCGGGCGACTATTCATACCAGTTTGTGGTGGGAGATACCACCGCTGTAGATCCGGCGGTGGCTGAACGAACCGAAAGCGGCCGAGGCTCTGTCATACATATAGCAGCTCCCGAAAAGGTACAATTCAGCGGAGGAAGAGAGATTGCTTTTCGTGAAGAGCGTTTGGCCTACGTAGATCCCTCATTTTTAAGGATTTTCAGCTTTCCTATTTTAAAAGGTGACAAACAGGGGCAGCTGGAGAACCTAAATACGGTTGTGATTACTGAAAGTATCGCTCAAAAATATTTTCAGGGAGAGGATGCGATCGGTAAAGTGCTGAGAATGAGCGGACGGCAGAGCTATACCGTAACGGGCGTTATTGCAGACATGCCTGCTAATTCGCACTTCCATTACGACTTTCTGCTTCCCATGGCCAACATCATCGGCGGTTATGCAGATTCTCCGTGGAATTGGACCAACTTTTATACCTATATACAGCTTAGCGAGACTGCGGACGCCCGGTTGATGGAATCCCGACTGCCCGATTTTATTCAAAAGTACCGGGGCGAGGAATTTAGCCAGGAAGGCCTGGACCAGATACTGCACCTGCAGCCCGTTAAAGACATTCACCTGAAATCCAACCTCTTTGCGGAGCTGGAAACAAACGGCAACATACGGACGGTTCAGTTTCTCTCACTACTGGCTGTATTTATTTTCGTGATTGCCTGTATAAACTTCCTGAACCTCTCAACAGCCCGCTCTGTATCCAGGGCTAAAGAGGTGGGTGTGCGCAAAGTTACCGGGGCTTCAAAAGGATGGCTGGTGAAACAGTTTCTGTTTGAAGCTTTACTGGTAAACATCATTGCACTTGTAATAGGGATTACGCTGTTCCAGTTTTCGTTGCCTTACCTCACCACTACGGCCAACATCCCGGCGTCACTCACCGTGTGGAACGATCCGGTATTTTATGGCTTGCTCGCCGGTATGCTGGCAATAGGCACGTTGCTTTCGGGAATTTATCCGGCGCTTGTGCTTTCGTCTTATCAGCCGGTGGTAGTGCTAAAGGGAAAGTTTGCTAATTCTACAAAGGGCAATCTGCTCAAAAAAGGCCTCGTCGTTTTCCAATTTATGATATCCGCCGGTTTGGTGGCTTCAATACTGGTGGTATATATCCAACTCGGTTTTTTAAGAAGCCAGCCACTTGGGGTAGATATTAAGGACGTGCTGATTCTAAAGGCGCCATTGCTCACAGGCAGCAATTTCCGCAACAAGGTTGAGACGTTCCGGAACGAGTTGGCGGCTATTCCCGAGGTGGCTAGCTATACCAATGCTTCAGCAGTGCCGGGAAGTGGCTACCAGTGGACCTCAGGTGGCTGGCGAAAAGAAGGCGCCCCGGAGGAGGAGGGCTCCCGCCACCACGTAATTGTGACCGACGACAATTACATGAAAACATACGGCATTGAATTGCTGGCCGGGAACAATTTCCCTTCTCAACCGATAGAAGGACAGGACTACTCCAACATCATCATCAGTGAAGCCTCGATGAAGTCGCTCGGGTACACTTCGCCCGACGAAGCCGTCAACTCGTTTATCAACACAGGCGGTGGAAGGTCAAAAGTGCTCGGTGTATTTCGCAGTTACTTTCATGAGTCCTTAAAAAATGAACAGCCGTCGATTGTTTTGTGGCACTTCCCCTACGCTCGTGGGCTGTCGTCTATTAAGCTGGCAAATACTGACCTGCAGACGGTTTTGCCAAAATTAACCAAAGCATGGGAAGCTGCATTTCCTGGAAACCCGATGGAGTACTACTTCCTGGAGGATTCCTACAATAAGCAGTATGAGGCTGAAGAGCGCTTCGAGAAGGTTTTTACGAGCTTCACTTTTCTTGCCTTGTTTGTGGCCTGCCTTGGGTTGTTTGGGTTGGTGTCTTACCAAAACACACTGAAGAGTAAAGAGATTGCCATTAGAAAAGTGATCGGTGCTTCCGTTGGAAACATCTTCTACCTGCTATCGCAGGGCTACCTGAAGCTGGTGCTGGTAGCAAGTGTGCTGGCAATGCCGGTGGTATGGTATTTCAACCAGGAGTGGCTGGCAGGTTTTGCCAACCGCATTGAGCTGGGTTGGTGGTTTTATGTGCTGCCGCTGCTGTCGGTAATGCTAATTGCATTTTTTACAGTTGGCTATAAAACGTTGCAGGCTGCAAAGGGCAATCCCGGCGATAGTTTGAGGTACGAATAAACGAAGTCGATGGGTATGTAAGTCGATAGGTCTGTAAGTCTGTAGGTCTGTAGGTCCGTTAGTCAGTCAGTCAGTCGGTCGGTCTTTCAGTCGAGGCTTCAGATTCTCTGGCCTGACAACGGAGATAAACAGACCAACTGACCAACTGACCAAAAGACCAACTGACCAAAAGACCAACTGACCAAAAGACCAACTGACCAACTGACCAAAACGCATGTTAAAAAACTACATCACTCTCGCCTACAGGCACATTAAGAGAAAGAAGGGATTCGCTTTCATCAATATAGCGGGTATGGGCATAAGCCTCACCGTCGTACTTGTAATATTGCAGTACGTGGTGCAGGAGTATAGCTACGACGACTTCCACGAAAACAGCGAGCGGATATATCGCGTAGTTGCTACAAAAACTTTACAGGACAGGGCCGTTTTCACTTCCCCGGGCTGCCCTTCAGCGCTTACTCCTGAAGTTGCGGCCCAGTTGCCGGAGTTGGAAAGCTATGTGCGCATAGACAGGATCGACTATACCAATATTTCGTTAACCAATACCGAGCCTGCCACGCCAAGGCAAATCTATCAGAATCAGTTTTACGTTGCCGATTCGTCTTTCTTCGATTTTTTCAGTTTCGAACTTGCCAGGGGTGATAAAAAAAATGCTCTTAAAGGACCGGAAAGCATAGTGCTGACGGAGACCGTGGCCCGGAAGCTATTTGGAAACGAAAACCCAATAGGAAAAACCGTAGAACTAAGTAACAATTGGGGTGTGTTTCCGATGCTTGTGAAAGGAGTTATGAAAGACATTCCCTTCAATAGCCATTTTTCGCCGCAGGCTATCGTTTCAACTCAATTTTACACAAAGGCCGGCTTCAGAATAAATGACTGGACCTACGGCGTTTTACATAGCTATATTGTGCTTAGCAATACCGGAGCCGCGGAGAAAGCAACCGCGGCCTTTAATGCCGTTTACCAGCAGTTCCGGCCCACGGAGGTGGTAACCCAGGGGGTGAATTTCACGTTCGAACTTCAAAAGCTGGAGGATGTTTACCTGCACTCGGGTTTCTCGTACGAGCTGGATGCCACCGGCAATGCCACTCACGTGCTCTTTATCAGTATAGTGGGTATGCTTATACTGGTGATCTCGTGGGTCAATTACGTCAACCTGTCTACGGCACAGTCGGTAGAGCGGGCCAAAGAGGTGGGTGTAAGAAAGGTGTTCGGCTCGCAGCGCATTCATCTCATCAGCCAGTTTTTGCTGGAGTCGCTGCTGGTTAATGGCATCAGCATAGTAATTGCGCTTACACTTGCGCAAACTTTGCTGCAACGGGTTGGCAGCTGGACGGGCATCGACATTCAGTCGACGCTTATTGCAGAGCCCCTCTTTTGGGTTGTTGTGGTAGGTTTTTGGTTACTATCGTCGCTGTTGGCAGGCTTTTATCCTGCGTTTGTACTTTCCCGTTTTCAGCCCGGTAAAGTACTCGGAGGAAGGTTTAAAAGTCAAAACAAAGGCATCTTTCTGCGCAGGTCCCTGGTAGTGTTTCAGTTTGCTGTATCGGCATTACTCATTGCCGGCACCTTGACGGTTTATAAGCAAATATCGTTTATGCGTAGCCAGGAGCTTGGCATGAACATCCGCGACGTGCTGGTATTGAAATCTCCACCGGCCCCATTTACCGACCAGGATTTTAACAGGAAGGTGAATTATTTCAAAACGGAACTGCTGCGCAATCCGCAGTTTGCGGCGATGACCACCTCCAGCACTGTGCCGGGCCACACCATCGGCTGGACGTCCACTAAGGTAAACAAGAAGGGGGCTGCTGGTGCATCGGGACTTTCCTTTAGCCTTATTGCCTGCGACAAAGATTACCTGAAGGCGCTTTCGATAAGTCTGGTAGCTGGTGAATTTTTTAAGGGAACGGAGGACCCATGGCGCACAGGCGAAATTGTGATCAACCGAAAGGCGGCAGAACTGCTTGGCTTTTCCGCCCCGCAGGATGCAATTAATCAGCGGCTTACGTGCCCTGTTTTCCGGGGAGTAGATTTAAAAATAATCGGAGTCACCGATGACTATCACCACGAAGCCCTCAAAGCGAACATAACGCCGGTGATATACGCCTTATCTTCCTGGAGTAACTATTATATAGTGAAAATGAACCTGGAGGGGGGAGGGTCGAAAGCTACTGCTTTACAGGCGTCGTTGGGTACATTGGAAAACGCATGGAAGGAGTCTTTTCCTCAAACGCCATTCGATTACGCATTTCTTGACGAACAATTTAACAGGCAGTACCAGGAAGATGCACAGTTCGGTGCACTTTTCAGCTTGTTTGCCGGGTTTGCCATTTTTATCGCATGCCTTGGGTTGTTCGGGCTGGCATCCTTTACCCTGTATCAGAAGACAAAGGAAATTGGCATCCGCAAGGTGTTGGGAGCGACCTATGGCGATATAACCATGGTAGTTTCCAGAGAGTTTCTTTCACTGGTGCTTGCCGGAAATTTGATAGCGTTGCCTGTGGGTTGGTGGCTGGTAAGCCAGTGGCTGCAGGGTTATGCTTACAGGATCAGTCTCGGGTGGTGGTTTATAGCCGCTCCATTAATCCTTCTGGCTGCCTTGACCATGCTTACCATTGTGTTCCAGGTAATGAAAGCCGTAAAGCTGAATGCAATGGAAAGCCTGAGGTATGAATGAACGAAGTCGATGGGTCTGTAAGTCGATAGGTCCGTTAGTCAGTCAGTCGGTCGGTCTTTCAGTCGAGGCTCCAGATTCGCTGACCCGACAACGGACATAAACAGACCAACGGACCAACGGACCAATAGACACACGGACCAATGGACCAACAGACCAACAGACCAAAACACCAGAAAAATGCTCAAAAACCATCTGATATTGGCCGTTCGCCAGCTTAAAAGGAGGAAGGGCTTCACGCTTATAAACCT
>CBFGTI010000091.1:0-22213 GCA_965651695.1 uncultured Imperialibacter sp.
AAACCAATAATCTAATAAAGCCAAGTGCCCGAGAAGTTTCAAAGGATTTTCCGGTTACTGATCTAGTGTTGCAACGGCAGCCATTTATTTTGAGTTGAAATAGCGTGCAGAAGCGTAAGAAATAATGGAACAGGCAGCCTTATCAAATTATTCCCGCTGCTACACCTTCAGCACAATTCTAAAAGTAGTGCCCTTGTCCAGCTCCGAAGATTTGATGAAGATCTTTCCCTGGTGGTAGTTTTCTATTATTCGCTTTACCAGCGTTAGTCCCAGTCCCCAGCCTCTTTTCTTGGAGGTGTAGCCCGGCTGAAACACATTGCCCAGCTTCGATTTGGGTATGCCCTTGCCGGTGTCGCTTACGTCTACAAAAACCTTTCCTTCATTGGCCTTGAGAATTTTGATCTCTATCGTTCCCTGACCACTCATGGCGTCTACCGCGTTTTTACAAAGGTTTTCGATTACCCATGCGAAAAGGGCCGAATTGATGTCGGCTTTTATTTCGTTGTTGGGGAAGGCCGATAGCACGAATTTAATTTTGCTCGAAACTCTTTTTTGCAGGTAGGTTACCGTTTTTTCGATCACTTCATACAGGTTTTCCTCGCTGAGCTGTGGTATAGAGCCAATGTTGGAAAACCGCGAGGTGATCATATCGAGCCGGTCGATGTCTTTGTTGAGTTCTTCAATAATGCCCGAATCCTTAAACTGGGGGTCGGATTTAAAGTACTCGACCCACGCCATAAGCGACGACAATGGGGTGCCCAGTTGATGCGCGGTTTCTTTTGCGAGGCCCACCCACACCCGGTTCTGCTCGGCAATGCGCGAAGAGTTGAACGCTACGTAAGCGATAAGCCCAAACACAAAAATAACCGAGAGTTGCACGTAAGGGTAGTAAGTGAGCTGCCTGAGAAGCGCGGAGTTTTGATAGTAAATGTAGTTGTAGCCGGTTATCTCGCTGGTGTTTCTGTTGCGGAGCGTTACCACAATCGGTTCATGCTCCCTCTCCATTCGCTTAAGCACAGCCGAGAGGATACGCAGGCTATCGCGGCCATTTTTGGCTTTTTCTATCTCGTCTACATTTTTCGATTGCGTCGGAATACCGAATTCGTCGGCCACTATCACCGGTATCGAATTGTTGGAAGCAATTAGCTCATAGTAGATAAAGGTAAGATTTACCTCGTCGTCAGCCTGAGCGGTGTATTCCAGCGTGTTGGCAAACAGGTTAATGATTTGCTCCTCCCTGTCTTTGAGCTTTTCCACCACCACATTGGTGTAGTAGATGGAGCCTATGCTGATAAGCACAGCCACAAAAACCACCACCCATTTGAGTCTCGACCTGTCTTTGTAAAACTCAAGGGCAGTGGCTTCTTTAAGGGGATATTGCATTCAAAAATCGCTCAATTGTATCTGTTGGCTAAGATACAAGTTTTTTTGAGCAGTCATTGCGCCTTTAGTTTTTCATGGTAAACCACTTGGCCATGGTTTTATAGGTTACTTTGGTGCCGTGCATTAAAATACCTACCCGGTAAATGCGCGCCGCCAGCCAGGTGGTAAACAGAAAGCCTCCTATTAGTATGGCTATTGACAGAGCCAGCTGCCACTCGGGCACGCCAAAAGGTATACGCATCATCATTACCACGGGGGAAGTAAGGGGTATCATCGACATCCAGAATGCCACAGGCCCGTGGGGTTCGTTTAGCACCGCGCCCAAAACCACAATGGAGATAATAAGCGGAATGGTAACAGGAAACATAAACTGCTGCGAGTCGGCTTCGGAGTCTACGGCAGAGCCCACTGCTGCAAACAGCGACCCGTACAGCAGGTAGCCGCCCACAAAGTAGAAGACAAAGCTGATAATGACCAACGGGATGTTTACCGAATTGATGGCCGTCATTATCTGCGCAAATTCATTGGAGCCGGCAGCGGCTTGTGCGGCACCGTTGGCCTCCGACATTTGCGACATGGCCTGCGGATCGAAGCCGAAAACCGCCGAAAGCCCGGTAGTAATGGCGAAAGTAAGGAGCACCCATAGCAAAAACTGTGTAAGCCCCACGGCACCCACGCCGATTATTTTACCCAGCATAAGCTGGAAAGGCTTTACCGAACTGATGATTACTTCAACAATCCGGCTCGTTTTTTCTTCTATCACGCCGCGCATTATCTGGGCGCCAAAAAAGAAAATGAAGAAATAAATGAGCAGCGAAGAAATGTACCCGATACCGGTGGCCGCCAGCGAGCTGCTTTCCTGCTCGCCTTGTTCGGTAATGCTGATGGTACTTATGCTCACGTTGGCCCTCAGGTTATCGACCACAGCCTGGTCCAATCCCGACTTCTCCAGCTTTACGGTCTCAATCTTCTGACGCATGGTGCGTTCCAATGAACTGATAACGCCAACGCTCGGCTTTGCCACCGAGTAGAACTGAAAGCCCTGTGGGTTGTCTACTTCAAAAGCCGGTATATAAAGCAGCCCGTAGTTTTCGCTATCTCTCAGCTCACGCTTGGCTACTTCACGGTCCATTGAAACCACTTTAAACACAAGTTCGTCGGTGTCTTCAAAGGAATTCTGAAAAAGCCCCGACTCATCTATTACCTGTATGGTTTTTTCGTCGCCGCCCCTGGTGGCAAGCCACGTGGGCACAATAAACATCAGAGCAAAAAGCATGGGGCCTACAAATGTCATTATGATAAAGGACTTCTTGCGAACCCTCGTCAGGTATTCCCTGGCTATAATTAAAGAAATCTTATTCATGGTGGCCCTCCTTTACTTTTTGGATAAAGATGTCGTTCATACTAGGTATTTTCTCGATAAACTCGTGCACTTCTACTTGTCCTATCAGCGTTTTGAGGAGCTCGTTGGGCCCCATTGAATTTTTAATCTGAATGGTAGAAGTGATAAGCCCCTCCGATTCCACGCTGCTTTGTACTTCATAGTCGGTCGAAAGCCTATTGAGGCTTCCCTTGTGGCCTACCAGGTAGGTGTTGGTCTTGTAAGTCTCTTTAATAGCTTTCTTGGCGCCTTCCAGTATTTTTTTCGATTTGTTAATCAAAGCAATATGGTCGCAAAGCTCTTCCACAGACTCCATGCGGTGGGTAGAAAAAATGATGGTTGTTCCATTTCTCTTCATTTCCAGAATCTCGTCGCGGATAAGGTTCGCATTTACCGGGTCGAATCCTGAAAACGGCTCATCCAGAATAATGAGTGAAGGATTGTGCAATACCGTGGCAATGAATTGTATTTTTTGAGCCATCCCCTTCGATAGGTCCTCCACGTTTTTGCCCGCCCACGAATAAATGTCAAGCTTTTCCATCCACGATTTTATGCGCTGCGTGGCGTCGGCCCGGCTAAGGCCTTTGAGTCTGGCCAGGTACAAAAGCTGCTCTCCCACCTTCATTTTTTTGTAGAGACCGCGTTCTTCTGGCAGGTAGCCGATGCGGTGAATATCCTCCGTTTCAAGCGGCCGGCCATGAAACTGCACCGTGCCGGCGTCGGCCATTAGTATCTGCGTAATAATGCGGATGAGAGTTGTTTTGCCTGCGCCATTGGGGCCAAGCAACCCGAAAATGCTGTTTTCAGGTATCGAAATGCTCACATCGTTAAGCGCCTGGTAATCTCCGAAGCTTTTATGGATGTGTTCGGTAACAAGAATGTTCAAGGTAGTTTATGTTTTGGTTGACTGATTGATTCCGGTAACATAAGTGATGAAATAGCTGAAAATATTACAAAATCCGAAACTTAATACGTGAGACAGGGCGCTACAGGTACAAGGGGCGTTTATTTCAACCGGCGGAACGGCGCCGGGCAACTGCCATCATACAACAAGCAGCAATTTCTTCGTTACTACTCCATCAAGCCGTTCTTTTAAGTGCTTTTCGTAAGCCGGTGGAGGCGTTTCGGGTCGCCACTGAAATATTGCAGCAAGAATTTAGTGGGGAGGCAAGTGGGGGTAAACCTGCATGTTCAGAAAGGTAGCATCAGTATTAATGATGGGTACGCCGGTACGAATCGCAGGATACAACCTGGAATAAAACATTGCGACTGGTAAAATGAGTATTTGCCAGCATAACAAAATTTATTCACTAGCGCACCAGCTTATGAGACCCATGAAATTATTCTTCGGCACGTTTACTTTTACTTTACTCACCCTTGCCGGCTACGCAGGCGACATCACCATCAGAGCCCGTGGCAACTGCGGCACCGAAACAATGGTGCTGGAGGTAAACGGCAGCAATGTGGCTACCTACGCCAACATGTCTACCTCGCTAAGTAACTACACATGGAGCTCCTATACCGGGGGCACCATTCGTGTCAAATTCACTAACGATGCGGGCGGCAGTTGCGACAGAAACCTGTTCGTCGACTACATTAATGTGTGCGGCAATGAGCTGCAAACCGAAACCAGCGCAACCCGCACCGGCTGCGGCGACCCGCAATGGCTATGGTGCAATGGCTATTTCGATTTTGGCAACCCCGGCTGCAGTTCAGGCGGCGGGTCTGGCGGGCTGTCAATCCGGGCACGTGGCAACTGCGGCACCGAAACCATGGTATTGGAGGTAGACGGGAACAACGTGGCTACCTTTACCAATGTTTCCACCGCTGTAACCGACTACAGCTGGAGCGCCTACACAGGCGGCAGTGTGAAGGTGAAATTTACCAACGATGCGGGTGGCAGCTGCGACAGAAATCTGTTTGTAGACTACATAGTGGCCTGCGGCACACAGCTGGAAACAGAGGCGGCGGCCGTAAGAACAGGCTGTGGAGATGCCCAGTGGCTGTGGTGCAATGGCAGCTTTGACTTCGCCAACCCGGGTTGTAACCCCGGCGGAGGCTCTCAAACCCCGGTGGAGACGCACGGTGCGCTGGCTGTAAATGGAAACCGGGTGGTGAACCAGTACGGCAACACCTTCAGCCTGGCGGGCAACAGTTTTTTCTGGAGCAACAATGGCTGGGGAGGGGAGCGGTTTTACAACGCCGACGTGGTGGAATGGCTTAAAAATGATTGGAAGTCTTCCATTGTAAGAGCAGCTATGGGCGTGGAAGATGCCGGGGGCTACATTTCGGACCCCGCTGGAAACAAGCAGAAAGTAAAAACGGTGGTAGACGCCGCCATAGCCAAAGGGCTGTACGTTATCATCGACTGGCACTCGCACAACGCGGAAAATTACCAGACGCTGGCTATCGGCTTTTTTGAGGAAATGGCTGCTACCTATGGCAATACGCCCAATGTAATCTACGAGATTTACAACGAGCCCCAACAGCAGAATTGGGCCACGGTGATAAAACCCTATGCACAGGCAGTAGTAAATGCCATAAGGGCTATTGATCCCGACAACCTGATTGTGGTGGGCTCCTCTACCTGGTCGCAGGATGTGGACATAGCGGCAGCAAACCCTGTTTCGGGTACCAACATTGCCTACAGCCTTCACTTCTACGCTGGCACCCACGGGCAGTGGAACCGCGACAAAGCCATAGCCGCCATGAACAGCGGCGCAGCCATAATGGTAACTGAATGGGGCACTGTAAATGCCAACGGAGACGGCGCCGTGGATTACGAGGAAACCAACGCCTGGATGGACTTCCTGCGGCAAAACGATATTAGCCATTGCAACTGGGCTGTAAACGACAAAGCCGAAGGAGCATCGGCGGTAAGGCCCGGTTCAAGTACCACCGGTGGATGGACCACTTCCGACCTCACTCCGTCGGGCACTTTTGTGAGAGACATTATCCGCAGTTGGGTCGGATCGGGCGCCCGTACAGCAGAAGTCGGCCCAGAGATAATGGAACTGCGACCAGTAAACGACGCTTTGTTTAAATTTTTTCCCAACCCGACATCGTCCACCTTGTTTATTGAGGGCGACAGGGGAAGAGACGCCGATGTATTTGTGTACGACATGAACGGCCGGCTGATGCTGAAGCAGACCATTAGCGACAGCAAAAGTGCCCTGGACGTAAGTAGCTTTAAAAAAGGCGTCTACGTCTTCATCATCAACGATGGCGACCGGATGATTGTAGAAAAAATTGACGTGAAGTAGTAGGGGGGCGCCGTCTTCCAAAGAATTTTAGAATAAGTAGCATAATAAGATAGGATTTTCATAGTGTGTTTCTAAAAAGGCCTTTCCGAAGTGGGGAGGCCTTTTTTCCGATTGGGCCTCGGTTACGTCGGCTCCGGATTTCTTTACTCATTTTGAGTGATTGACGGGTGGTGGAGGTGATTTTCTTTTTTTAAAAGAAAAGCTGCCGCGATGGAGCAAATGAGTTTGGTGTAGCATGTTTTGGCTGAATCCTCACTTGAGATTAGTTCCTGTTTTCGAAGGGTGATCCTCAGCAAAGGCTTGGAAACTTTGGTTGTTAGAGGAATTGCTCATATCCGTTCAACTGGTTATCTTGAGCGGATCGAAGAAAATGCCAATGGCAAAAAAGGAACCAACCTCCATACCAAATGGGGTATTTTTTAAGCAGAGCAGCGAACTGGAAATATTAATATCTGCTGCAATTGTATTTGCGGCTGTCAGTGTCAGCGATTTCATTCCAGGGCTGATTACAGAACTCCTTAATTATAATTTTTCAAACAACTCGGCGGTAGTTGTTATCGCGGTGTTAATTGCGCTTTTCATTAGTAAACTTTTACCAATCAGCATAATCATTCATTTTGTTCTCCGGTTTTACTGGCTTTCGCTGCTTGGCCTTAAATCAACGTTTCATCAAATTAATGTGGAAAAGCTAAGATATGCTCCAAAGTATCTTGCACAGATAAACAGAAGGAGTAATCTCTCAGGACATGTTGATTTTGTAGACAAACTATGCAGCTCGATTTTCGCTTTTTCTTTCCTCACACTTTTCGTGTTTTGTTTTGCTACGTTAAGTGTGTCGGCAATAGCAGGCGCATTGGTTTACCTGATCGACGTAATTTTTGTCGATTCCTGGGTTAAGGGCATATTGATTTTTCTGCTGGCCATTTTTGCCCTTGCTTGTGTAATAACCCTCTTCGATTTCTTTAGCCTTGGTCTCATTAAAAGAATAAAAAACAAATGGGTGGTTCGCATATACTACCCCATTAGTCGCGTGATGGCATTTATTACCCTTGCCTACTTCTACCCGGGGGCTTTATTACACATTTATTACAAATATACCGAAGAGGGTGGCAGTCTTTGCTCTACCCACATATCTCAGCCTGGCAATTGTTTTATTAAATGCCGGAATCTATGAAACCAGCGTTTATGCCGAAGACGCCACTGCTTTAAAACTTGGCGGGGCAGCTGCTGCGTCATTTCTGTACAAAGAAAATTTCGATGAGCGTACCATTGTGCAGTACCCTTTTATAGACGAATACTATGTTGGTCAGCAACACCTCCCACTCTACATTCCGGTAACGGAACAACTAGACGGTGCGCTTACAGCAAAATGTGACGGTGTAGCGGCTATTAACACCCGTGGATTTCACTGGAGGAACTATATACGACTGGGTTCACAGAGAGGAGATCTTCCCCGCGACTTTGATTTTGACCAACATGCGCAAAATGTTCTTTCCTGCTTTCGCCAACACGTTCGCATTACACTGGATGACAGTGTCTACAGCAACCAGTCTTTCAGGTTCTATAAAATCCGGGTGCCCGGAAAAACTACCCTGCTAACCACGCTCGATATATCGGAAATACCTCCGGGCGATCATCTGCTGAAGATAGAGTTTCTTGAACCGCTGGGCGAAGGCACCTTTGAGATCGGTTTCTACAAAACGATCGAATAACCCCCTGTGCCACCTGGTGGCTGTTACTCATACTTCAAAGCCTTCACCACATCCAGCCTGGCTGCTTTGCCGGCAAAGTAGGCGATGGTGATGAACGAGATAAAACCCGACATTATCAGCCCCATTACAAACGGCAGCAGCCCAATGCCAACCCTGTACGCAAAGTCATTCAGCCAATTGTCGATAAGCAAGTACGCCAACGGCCACGCAATTACATTGGCCAGCACTATTTGCCAAACGAAATTGAGCGAAAGCAGCTTAAAAATATCACCCCTGGAAGCGCCAAACGTTTTTCTAATCCCGATCTCCTTTATCTTACTTTCGGTAATAAAAACAGCCAACCCCACCAGGCCAAGGCACGAAATGATGATGGTGACGGACGAGAACCATGTAAATATTTTCGTAAGCTGTTGCTCTTTGATATACTGTGCCTGGAACTGGTCGTCGAGGAAAAAGTACTCGTAGGGGTGCGTTTTGTCGAAGGTTTTCCAAACGTTACCTATATCGTCCACTGTCGCTTCCAGGTTGGCAGAATGCAGTTTGATAAGCAAATACCCCTGCGACGTTGGCGTGTTCATCAGCACCAGCGGCTCTATTTCGGTGTGCAGCGATTTATAGTTAAAGTCTTTCAAAACGCCCACTACCTGCCCCTTTTGTCCAAAGGGGCTTTCAATCTTCTTTTCCAGGGGAGAGTCCCAGCCGAGAAACCTCGCCGCCGCCTCGTTGATTACGAACGACTGTTCCGGGTCGGTGGTAAATGCTTTCGAGAAAAACCTACCCTCGGCCAGCGTCAAGTCGAGGGCCTCCCGGAAGTTTTCATCAACAAAATAGGCATTCAGCACCTTGATCTCGCTGCCGCCAGTTTGGCTCACGTTCATGGTAGGTGCAGCGTGCCACGACCCCGGAATGGACGATGCGGACGAAGCCGATTTAACCGCCGGAATTTGCAGCAGTTGCGCCTTCACCACCTCCAGATGATTGGCCACGGCAGTATCGTTGGGCACGTCGATTACCAGCACCTGCTCCTGGTTGAAGCCGAGGTCTTTGTTGCGCAGAAATTCGAATTGCCTGAAAATAACAATGGTGCCGATGATGAGGAAAACAGAGATCCCAAACTGAAGTGTCACCAGCGCCTTTCTGATAAACCCGGGGCTGGCAATTTTTTCGGTGAAAGTGCGGGCTACAGTTTTCGTCGTTGCCTTCAGGGCATTCACAGGCTGCAGGGCGCTCAGTACAGCAGCGGGATAAACACCGGCTGCAAGCCCGAACACCACCACAAACAGCAAAGACCTGACCACGAAAGGTATGGTAAGCAGCACCGACACATCGAGGGTTTTGCCGGTAAGTTTATTTAGCTCGGGTAGCGAAAATGTAAGCAGAACCAATGCCACCAGGTAGCTGATAAAAACCACCGTTACCGATTCCAGCGTAAACTGTAGCCATAGTAAGCCCCTGGAGGCACCAATCGACTTCTTAATGCCAATTTCTTTGGTCCTCTTTGAAACCGAGGCGGTAGTAATGTTGATGTAATTGACGAGTGCAATGAAGAGTGTGAGGAGAGCTACTGCTGAAAAAATCTTCAGGTAAAACGGGTTCACAGCTCCGGCAAAATCGAACCGGAGGGTGGTATTAAGATGAATACCGGTAACGGGTTCCAGCTGGTAGGTAATGGAGCCATTCACCTCGTTTTTGGCGACATAGGGCACAAGGTGCTCTTTGTTAAAACCAGCCAGCCCGGCTTCAAAATCTTTGCCGGTAACGCCCTCCTGCAGCTTAACATAACTATAGGTGGTAAGCCACATATATTCGCGGTTTCGGGCATCGAGAAAGTCTTTGGGCAGCGAAGCGAGCGAAAGAAATATTTTGTACGGAATATGAGTCGCCGCGCCCCTTTCAGTGTAAACGCCCGACACCTCATAGGCCTTGTTGTTCACCTTTATGGTAGCACCGAAGGCACTTTGGGCACTGCCGAAGTAGCGTTCGGCAATTTTTTCGGAGATCACCACCAGGTTGGGCCCGGCCAGTGCCTCTGCGGGATTGCCAAGCAGAAATGGGAAGGTAAAAAAGGTAAAGGCATTGCTGTGCGCATACACTACTTCTTCGGAAGAGTAAAGGTCCTCTCCAACGGTAATAGTCTGCTTGCTGATGTTAAGAAACTGGGTATAGTCTTCTACTTCGGGGTAAAAGTCCATAAGCGCACCGCCGGAGTTTAGCCCGGCCTTTGCGGTGTTGTCTACCTTGCCTTCCATTTCAAGAATGGTGTTGAGGCGATAAATCCGGCTTGCATCGGCATGGTGCTTGTCGTACGCTGTTTCCTCCTGAATGTAGATGTAAATAAGCAGGCTGACGGCTATACCCAGCGAAAGACCGCTAACTATGGTGATAAGCTGTAGCCGGGATTTGAACAAAGTGCGGAGGTAAAGAAAAAGGATATGCCTGATCATATAGTATAGGTTTTCAGCTGAACAATTATAGTAAACTAAACCCTGGAATTTTCATCGCAACACAAAATCACCCCGACTGCGTGAAGCCGGTTACACGTGCGGAGTTGGTAGCCGCTCGAAAAAGTTGAAGAATGATGTAAAACTATTTTTATTAGATTTAGTGGCTTTAACATAAACTCACTACCCATGCCTACCGTGTCTCGTGGTTTACTCTCACTATTGCCCGTTTTCCTTTTCGTGTTGTTCGCCTGCCAGCAAAATGAGCCGGACCAGCAGGCCGAAGTAGCCGACCCCAAAATTGCAAAATTGAAGCTGCTGCCCGGCTTTGAGGCGGAGCACCTCCACAGCCCCTCCGAAAACGGACAAGGCTCGTGGGTAGCCATGACGTTCGACCACAAGGGCCGTCTCATCACGTCCGATCAGTACGGGTTCCTCTATCGCCTGGAGCTGCCCAAAGCCGGTTCAGCCGACAGCCTTAAAATAGAAAAACTCAACATCACAAACGGCACTGCTGCCGATACTGCACGGGTAGGAATGGGCTATGCACAGGGTTTGCTCTATGCCTTCAATAGCCTGTATGTAATGGTGAACCACCGCGGCGACACCATTTTCGACAAAGGCAGCGGGCTCTACCGCCTGCAGGATACTGACGGCGACGACCAATACGATAAAACCACCCTGATAAAGGAACTGAATGGCTGGGGAGAACACGGCCCGCACAGCGTGGTGCTGGCTCCCGATAAAAAGTCGATTTATGTGATAGCAGGAAACCATACCGACGTTCCTGAAATGGATACCTACCACTACCCACGGGTGTGGCAGCAAGACAATTTGTTCCCGCTTATAAAAGACCCGCGGGGCCACGCCAACGACCGCATGGCACCGGGCGGATGGATTGCCCGAATCGATTCGCTGGGCAACAACTGGGAAATGGTAAGCGCCGGCTTCCGCAATGCCTTCGATATCGCGTTTAACGAAGACGGCGAGTTGTTTGCCTACGATTCGGATATGGAGTGGGACTTCGGCATGCCCTGGTACCGCCCTACCCGCATTTGCCACGTTACCAGCGGCAGCGAATTTGGCTGGCGTACCGGCAACAGCAAGTGGTCGCCCGACTTCCCCGACAACCTGCCACCGGTTATCAATATCGGGCAAGGTTCGCCTACCAACCTGGTGCATGGCAGCAAGTCTAACTTCCCCGGCAAATACCAAAAAGCCCTGTTTGCCTCCGACTGGAGCTTCGGTATCATCTACGCCATCTTCCTGAGCCCCGAGGGCGCCACTTATACGGCAGAGCCCCAGGAATTTCTTTCGGGCGTTCCCCTGCCGCTTACTGATGGCGTGTTTGGACCCGACGGCGCGCTTTATTTCCTCACGGGCGGACGCCGGCTGGAGTCGGACCTGTACCGGGTTTCCTACGTGGGTGATGAAAAAACAGAAGCTGCTCCAGCCCCGGCTGCCACTGAGGCCATGGCACTACGCAGGGAGCTGGAGAGTTACCACGGCAATGCCAAAGCGGGCGCCGTCGACTTTGCCTGGCCGCACCTGAGCCACCCCGACAGGTTTGTGCGCTATGCCGCCCGTGTGGCCATAGAGCACCAGCCGGTAAACCAATGGCAGGCAAAAGCATTGAGTGAAAAGGAACCGCTGGCGCTGATAGAGTCGATGATAGCGCTGGCCCGCCATGGCAATAAAAATCAAAGGAACGTGATGCTGCAGGCACTTACCGGCATCGACTATTCGTCGCTGCCGGAGGCCCGGCAAATCGACCTGCTGCGTGCGGTAGAACTGATACTGTCGCGGATGGGCGCACCATCGCCAGCAGTAAAAACACAGTTGGTAAGCTACCTCAATCCGGCCTATCCGGCTGGCAGCAATAAGCTCAACCGCAGCTTGAGCAAGCTTTTGGTGTACCTCGACGCCCCCGAGGCAATTAATAAGACGGTAGTGCTGCTCGAAACCGCCAAAGACGATCCGATGGAAAAAACAGCAAGCGCTTCTTCCGACCTTATCTTGCGCAACCCGCAGTATGGAATGGACATAGCCGGCATGCTTTCGAAAGTACCACCAGCCCAGCAAACATGGTATGCAACCGTGCTGAGCCAGGCGAAATCCGGGTGGACGCCGGAGCTGCGTGAAAAGTACTTTACCTGGTTCAATACAGCTTTTGGCTACAAGGGTGGTGTGAGCTATGTGGGCTTTATTAACAAGGCCAGGCAGGCCGCTTTAAGCAACGTGCCACAAAGCCAGTTTGCGCAGTACGACAAAATGTCGGGCGCCGAGTTGCTCAGCACGTCCGGCAACGACCTCGCCAGCAATGCACCTTCGCCAAAAGGGCCGGGCCGCCAGTGGACTATGGAGCAAGCACTGCCCGTGGTGGAGCAGGGGCTTAGCGGCAGAAACTTCCAGCAGGGCAAAGACATGTTTGCGGCTACCCGCTGTGTGTCGTGCCACGTAATGCGGGGTGAGGGTGGCAGCATTGGCCCCGACCTCACGCAGCTGGGTACCCGCTTTACGGCGAAGGACATGCTGGAAGCCATTATCGAGCCCAACAAGGTGGTGTCGGACCAGTATGCCGCTACCGTATTTACCATGAAAGACGGCTCGTCTATCCTGGGTCGCATTACCGGCGAAACCGACCAGGCGTACACTATTTTCCAAAATCCTTTTACACCGGAAGTAACCCGCGAGATACCAAAAAGCGAGGTAGTAAGCACCAAATATTCTTACACGTCGCTTATGTTTGGCGGACTGGTAAACCGCCTGAACGAGGAGGAGCTGAAAGACCTGCTGGCGTACCTGATGGCGGGCGGGAATGAGGAAAATGAGGTGTACAGGAAAAGCGACAAGGCCGCAATGTAGGATCGTTTGTAGCGAGCTTCCTTTGCAAGCAGCCTATTAAACTGTTATTCATCGGCACCGGACCATCCGGAGAAGCAACGAAAATCTGCGCGACCACTGCCGGCCAGAAGGAACCTGCGGCGGCAGGCGGTGGCCCGGAAATTAGTATCGATATACCATGTTGATATACATATTGCGGCCCGGCCGGGGGATACCACCCCAGTCGAGATGTTCCCTGTATTGGTTGTCCAGCAGATTTTCGCAGCCGGCATTCAATTGCAGGTTTTTCATTTGCCAGCCACTGCGCAGGTGCACCACATAGTATCTTGGGGTGGCTGCCTCCCCGAACGACGCACTAATGCGGTTTTGGGAAGCCGCCCATTCCTGTTCTGCTTGTATATTAAATGATTTTACCTGGTAGCGCAGCGTTGCCACCACTTTCAGCGGCGGTATCTGGGGTATAGCTTCATGCATTGAAGTTACGCCATGCGTGTATTTCAGGTTTCCAATCAGCTGCCATTGCGGCAAAGGACTCGCCAGTAGCATGACGTCGGTGCCTGCCATGTTTGCCCAATCCAGGTTGGCATGCTGCTTAACGCCCCGGGCGCCGATGGTCATTGCATTAAGCTCATCTTGTATCGCACCCATAATGTAGTGCCGGATCGACGTGAAAAATGGATTAAGCTGAAATTCGACTTTATCGCTAAAATAGCCGATGTTGAGGTCGGCACTCCACGATGTTTCGTTTAGCAGCTCAGGATTGCCGAGGTAGTCGTAACCGTCGGAACGATTGAACAGGTAGAAGCCGTAGCGTTCGTTCAGGGTAGGCATTCGTTCTCCGTAACCTGCTGTCAGCCGGGCGTTCATTCTAGCTCCAAGCTGCCGCCGATATGCTGAGGAAAAGGTTTTCAAAAATCTGCTGCTGGTTGCTGAAATATTCCCGTCGAAGATCTGCCACTGCTGCAGCCCGATGCCATTTTCCAGCTGATCGTGGAATACGTCGCCCCGCAAGGCAACTGATACCTGATTGTTGCGATCAATTTTCCACGGTTGGCGGAGATACAGTCCGACGTTTTTTCGGGCTGCATCCGGTGCTGTTTGCATATACATGGGCACTCCTTCAGGTGGGTACATCGTCATTTCGCCCAACAGGCGGTGATGGTAATACTCTGCTTTCAGCGAAGTGGGCTGATTGGAAAAAAGCTGCAGGCGTGCTTCGGACCAGGCGCCGCTGGTGATGCTTTTGCCGGGCATATCCATGTGCATGGCCACATTTTCGCGCTGTGTGTCGTCCATTTGATGGTAAATCCGGTTTTGGTACAGCTTTGCCTTTAGCTGCTCCACCCGGCCTGCAGCGCCTCGTAGTTCGTAGGCTGCAGAATAGATGGCGGCGGTGGCTGAGCCTACATCCATAGGCAGTGCCGGGAAGCCAATGTTCCACCCCTGGTCAAAAAGAAAGTCAGCCCGAAAAGCATGCCGGCGGCCGGCGAGCCATTTGCCTGAAACGGCCGCATTTGCTTTTTCAAACTGGGAATGGTCAACGGTACCGCCCCCGCCGGAGTGGTAGTTGCCACTCTTGCGGTAGGTGGCATTTAAACTGTAGCCACTTTTTGTCCGGCTGATATTGGTAGCCGAAAATGCAGTGATTCCGGCAGCCGAAGTTTGAAAGTCCGTCCCCACTACCCCGCTCACTCTGTTTTCGCCTGCCAGGGGTTCCACCATCTTTAGGTTCAGGGAGCCTCCAATAGTGCTGCCAAACTCTGCGCCCTCCGGCCCGGCGCTAGCTTGTATTACCGCCAGGTTCATTGGCTCTACGTAGATGGTGGCGGGGTCCATTTTATCAGTACATGCGCCGAATATTTTCATTCCGTCCAGGGTCAGGTTAAGCTGTCCTCCGGTAAGGCCCCGAAGCATAGGCTCTTGCCCGTATGCTCCTCTGCGAATAAGCGACACTCCGGTCATTCTCGAAAGCACGGTTTCGGTTGTACTTGCGGGGTTTGCTCTGTAGAAATTCTGCAAGGTGTCTCCTTCGTCGGTGGAAGTAATCACAACTTCCATCAGCTCCATAGTTTTTATACTGTCGATATCCTGGGCAACACCGGCCAACGGAAACGTCAGCATAATTGTTAGTGCGGCTGTCTTCATTGTTGTTCTTTTTTTCGACTTGCCGGACAGCCCATTGGCTATCCGGCAACGCCGGTTATCTTATTCCACAACCACATCAAAGTATTTCGTTGCCAGTACCGACTCATCCTCCTGCTTTAACTCCAGGTGCAGCCGCCAGTCGCCTGTCATTGTGAAATTGGCTTTGCCCTTATAGTGACCACCACCTATGTGCACTGGGTCTTCGTTATTTGGAGATCCGTGATCCATCGACGGCATTTCAGGCGTGAATTTGATGATTAGGTTTTCAGCAGGAACAAAGGCGCCCTCCTGGTAGGTAA
Organism: uncultured Imperialibacter sp.; assembly: GCA_965651695.1. Lineage (GTDB taxonomy): Bacteria > Bacteroidota > Bacteroidia > Cytophagales > Cyclobacteriaceae > Imperialibacter. The sequence continues at coordinate 15,469 of CBFGTI010000091.1, forward strand.
AAACAATCACCTCAAAGTCGTTGACTCCAACCTGCATGCTATTGACAAACCGGTACGACATGAAGAATTTCTGACCGGTCTCGGTTTGAAAAACCTGTAGTCTCGCCGGGCTGGCATTTAAAACGTGGATGTCAAACTCCACTGGACCACTTTTGGCCGATTGCTCGTCGGTTACGTTGACCGACAAGGTCCAGGAGCCCATGTCGCCTGAAGGCATGGTGAAAACCGCAGCGCCGGTAAATAGCCCACGCTCAGGGTCGTACATGGGTTCCTCTACAGGGCACGAATGCGACATCGATGCCATCTGCATGAGCGGATGTAATTGCACATCGGCGTCTGTGATCGCCTTTCCGGTGGTTGAATCGATTAGGTGCAGATAAAGCAGATTATAGCCTGCAAAGAGCGCTTCCGGAGCCCATAACCCCACCTTGATGCCCGTAGTGTATCCCTCTGCTATAGCGGTAAGTCCGTATGTGGGGTTTGGCGCGGGTTCTTCATCGGAGGAACAGGAGCTGGTGGCAACAAGCACTGCTAAAAAGAGTACTGGCATTGAATATTGAAAGAAATATGTCTTCATGTCTGGAATGTTAAGATTGGTCGCACGACTGCATTCACGGCAAGACGTTTCCGCTGCCGAAGACTTGCGACTGTTAAAAAAAGATTTACTTAGAAGTTGGTTGGGAGACTAAGCGGGTGGGTGGAAGATGTCGGAGGCAAATCCGCTTTTGGTTGCCTGAACTTCGGGGATTTGCACAGTGACGATGCCCTTATGAAAGCATTTCCATTCAATACGGAGGCCGGCCAATAGGCCGATTGGGAACTCCTCCATCGAAATCTTCGCTGGTGCGGGTGCCGCCGGGTCCTGCTGTGCGGCATCCATTGCTTTTAGTTTTTGTGATAATAAGCAGCTTCCATCGCAGTTTAGCTCAGGCCGGGTTTTGTTCAGGCACTTTTCCTTATAACTCTCCAGCGCCACATAATATTCCGCCACCTGTGCTGCCGGTCTGAGCAGTACCAGCCCATAGAGAAGGACGAATATGATGGCGATCAGGGATTTCATGCGGGCAAAGCTCGGCAAACTATCAGCAGCAGCTTATGATTAAAGTCATATCGGGAAGAAAGTTTTCCCGAAAAAACGAAAAAACCCCGCCTACATTCAGTATTCGGGGTTTTGTGCAGAGGAGGAGGGATTCGAACCCCCGGAGCCTCGCAGCTCAACGGTTTTCAAGACCGCCGCAATCGACCACTCTGCCACTCCTCTTCAGGTCAATTGTGAAATGGAATGCAAAGGTATGTTTTTATGGTGTATATGCCAATAAGGAGGATGAAAAATAATTGCAAGCAAAGCTTCTATTTCTTCCACACCTCCCGTATATGCAAGGGCATTGCATTGACGGCCATCCTGAGCTTCTCATTATTTTTTACTTTTCTTGCTTCATCGTCCAAATTGTAGGTGTAGTTGTGAAACAGGTATGCCATCAGCAATCGGTTGTAGGGGTCCAAATTTTCGTCTTCTACAATTGAGGTCAATCGGGCTTCCGGTTGGTCTTTGTTCTTAGCATCCGCCAGCGCCCGCCCAGCCCTGCCTATTGAGCTCTGGTAGTGGTTTGTGCTTACATTTTCTACGGCCAGGGCTGTTCCCAGCAAAAGGTCAATGGCTTCGATGTCCAGCTCTTCCAGCTCTTTCAGATAGGTTTTCCTGCCAGCCCAGGCGTAGCTTCCATCCGACTGTCGGTCAAAGCGGTCGTTCATCACATCCAGGTGAGCCCGGAGAAATATGTCCCACTTTGCAGTTTCTGCGGCAAGCTTGCAAATGTTCACGGCGTGATAGCGCGGGCTCAGGTCCATGCTGCACCCTCCCATCACCTTGCGGCTGCGTTTCAATTGAAGCGCTTTCTCTTTCGAAAGGTAGCGGGCCACGTAAAATTCCAGCCATTCATCGGTATTGCCGCTTGCTAGTCCATCTTCCGCGGCATCTATCAGCACACTTCGCCAATAGTGGCTGCTGCTCATTTTTTGGTCAAGCGCTGCCAGGCGCAGGCTGTCCCAGTGGCTGTGTTTTGCCTCGTACTCGGCAGCTGCCTGTTCAAACTGCTCTCGCTCCAATTTATCGTAATCAGGAAATTCAGGCCTATCGGGAAAGTTTTGAGCCCATTTCATAAATTCTTGTGCCTTGGACCCCTGCGTCACCATTTGGTAAACCTCGGCCCCAGCGTTGGGAAAATATATCTGTGAGGTTGTGTCGATCATGCAGTCTACGTATTGGACAAGGCGTGCCAGTTTGTACGGCAACTCGTACTGCGCCAGGCCGGTGAGAAAAACGGCCTCTTCTCCGCTATCGGACATTACCCAGCCGGAGGTTTTGTTGGTTGTGTGCTTTTTCTTCACCGTTATAGATGGTTGATCACTATAACCGTAGGGTAGTCCCGAATAACTGATCATCTGAGTCCCTTTTCGATTGGTGAACTCCAACTTTACCAGCCACAACTTTTCCTCTACATTGGCTGGGTATTTCTGAACAAACTGATCAAACGAAATCCCATTGCTAATCGCATCACGAACTGCTTTTGACGTAATGGAAACGAAATAGGCGAATCCCTGGTAGTGCGAATAGTATGGGTGGGCGAGGTCGCATGCTTTAAATTTCAGATTCAGAGAATCAACTATCAACTCAAGCCGCGACATTGTTTGTTCGTCGTAAATGAGACCATTGGGAAACGTTTGAAATTCAGATTCCTGACCATAGCTTATCGTCGATACAATCAGGATGAGGTAGAAAAGCTTTTTCATGAGTGCAGTGTTTCGTAGTAAAATAATTTTACCTTCAAAAAAGTCACATATGCAGTGTCAAATTGGGGTTCCCGAGATTTAAGTACTTGGTTTTTTATTTGCTCCGGGCCGTGCGACGACGGCAGAAGAATCCTCCACTTCACTCAGCAAGATGCGAGTAATATTAGCTCGTAGTTCCCTCTGTCAAAGAGTTTCTATGTAGATTCAGCATAAAAAACTTATAATTATAAAACATAATAAACTTATTTTCATGTATTCGCACGCCCCATAGCAAAACTCTGAAGCCAGGTTAAGTAAATGCTGTTTCAAAGCAAAGAGGATTTTAACGAACCTTTACCCAAAACTCCGCAAGAAGCGGGTCGCATTCGGCTTGTAATTCTGCCTGTTTTGGGGCATGAAAACAGCAATCAAAACCATCTGCATTTTTGCATCTCTCGCCATCTCGTCGCGGGCAGTGGCGCAGGAAACCTTTCTTCCATCGCAGGAGAAACCTCACATAACAGCAAAGCAAACTACCGAACACATCAGGCTTGATGGAAAGCTTTCGGAGGCAGCCTGGCAGCAGGCAAAAGCAGTCGATTCCTTTACGCAGGTAGAACCGCTTCAGGGGCAACCCTCGGCTAATCATACCGAGGTTAGAATCCTGTTTGACGAAAAAAACCTGTATGTAGCTGCGTACTGTGCCGAGCCCAAAGGCCGGGCGGGGCTTCGGGTGCCCGACCTCAAGCGCGACTTTAACTGGCGTGTACACGACATCTTTGCCATTTGCTTCGATGGCTTCAACGATAGCAGAAACAGCATTTCCATTGTCACCAATCCTTATGGTGCGCAAAAGGACTATCTGTCGTTCGACGATACCTTTTTCGATAGCGACTGGAACGGCCTTTGGAGCGTGCGCACTACCCGCACCGATTCGAGCTGGACAGCCGAATTTGCCATTCCGTGGAAAACACTGCGGTACTCCGCAAACGCCGCCGATCTCAGCTCGTGGGGAGTTAATTTTCTCCGGCTGCACCGTGCGTCAAACGAAATTTCCGCATGGTCGCCCTACCCCAGGTCCTTCGGTTTCAACCGCATGGAATTCGCGGGAAGAGCCGACAGCCTCCGCACGCCGCCTCCATCGGCAAATATTCAGTTCAACCCTTACCTGCTTACTGCGGTAAGAAGGGCCGACGGTGGAGAAGGAAAAACGGAAGAGGTACAGGTGAAGCTTGGCGGCGAGGTGAAATGGGCGATGAACGCCAACACCGTGCTCGACGTGACCGCCAATACGGACTTTGCCCAAGCCGATGCCGATGTGCAGGTAAACAACATCAGTCGGTTTTCGGTGCTTTTTCCCGAGCGGAGGCAGTTCTTTCTGGAAAACGCCTCTCTTTTTGGGAGCGGTTTAGCGCCCGACGAAGGTGTCGGCGGCAAAATGGTGATTTTGCCGTTTTTCAGCAGGCAGATCGGGTTAAACAACGGACTCCCCGTGCCTATAGACGGCGGCGCAAGGCTGGTGCACCGCTCGCTGAAGAGCAACTACGGTGCCATGTACATGCGCCAGCGCGAGTCTGCACTTTCTCCGCAAACCAGCTACTTTGCTGGCAGATATACCCACAACCTCGGCAAACAAAACAGGTTAGGAGCCTTGCTTACTGCCAAGTCGGCCGGCGAAACTACAGCTGGCGCGGCCTATGTCAACATGGTAGGGGCAGTCGACGGTTTTTTCCGGTTGAGCAATGCCAGCACGCTGCAAGGGATGCTGATCACGTCCAGAAACACAAACGTCGCCAACGACGGTTATGCAGGCTTTCTTCAGTACAATTACACCTCCAATTCAGTAGAAGGGTGGTGGACGCAGTCGGTATTAACGCAGCACTTCAATCCGGAGATGGGCTTTGTGTCGCGATCTAACGTAATTGCAACCACGCCCGGCTTTGTTACCAATTTGCGCGGCGACTGGATGCCATTTCCGCGAACCATAAGGGCGCTTAGGCCCGGATTGGCCGTGGAGTTGTATCACGATGCAACATCTAAGAAACTTATTGAAAGGGAGGTCAAGCTTTCGCCCCTGTCGGTCGAGCTTCAAAACGGCGGCTACGTTACGTATGCGCTGGCGCCCATCTACCAAAACCTGCTTTCGGAGTTCACGCCACTGGGTGTAGTCATTTCCGCGGGGTCTTACAGTTTCGTTCGCCATGCTATCTCGGCGGGAAGCGACGCCTCAAGGAAAATATCGGTTGAGGCTATGCTGGAGTTGGGAGATTATTTTGACGGAACGCTGGCCACGGCGGATGTTAGTGTCAATGTGGCGCCTATTCCCAACGTGGCCGTAAAAGTGGGAGCCAACCACAATAAATTTTCACATATCGGAGAGTTTTCTGTTTCACCGTCGCTCACGCTCTATACGGCGGAAGCGCGGTTGGCTTTGAACCCACGGCTGCAGCTCACGGGGCTTTACCAGCACAATACAGCCAACAAACTGGATGCGTATAATTTGAGACTGGCATGGGAATATAAGCCGCTGTCGTATGTGTATGTGGTGCTCAACAACCGCACTTTCACCACACTGGAGAGGCAATCGGAGCAAACTGGCATTTTTAAGCTCACCTACCTGAAGCAGTTTTAGCAGGAGGGGCTTGTGGTCACTGGTCCCGGGGGAGCGGATTGAATAGTTTGCTGTCCACTCTTCCCGGCCAAACTTCAAATGCATGTACAGGGGGATTTTCCTGAATAAGTACTGCGAGATACGATATTGCTAAAACATCCGGCGGTTTGAGCTGCTAACGCCTTCCCCGGTAGTTCAAATGGTTTATGTATCACATCAAAAACATAAATTATTATATATTAAATTCACACCCTGTTCTGAAACAGAAATGCCTGGCACAAGAAACTTGGTGGAGTGTTATCCGGCACTAGATGCAATTTAGAATTCAGCGGCCCATCCAAATTTTTCCTCAATAATTCGCTCCTTTTCCTTTTCCAGAAAGTCTAAATAAGTTTTTGCCGCAGGCGAGAAGTTTTTGCCCTTTAGCCACACCAGCCGCCAGGTTGAGCGAATAGGTAAGCCCCTAACCGGAATAATCTGCAATTCTCCATTTGTGAGATTATTCCTGAAGCCAATGAGCGGCATAATAGAATAACCCAGGCCCGCGATAACAGCCTGCTTTACCGCTTCGTTGGAAGTAAGTTCAAGCTTTTTAATAACAGGGAGCTTATGCTCGTCGATGAATTGCTCCATTACATGCCTGGTACCCGACCCCTTTTCACGGAAAATGAGCGGTATGGCTTCCAGCAAGCTAATGTCGTACTGCTTAGCCTTGAATTTTTGGTCCAGATTCCCCACCAAAAACAGCTTATTTTCCATCAGGTCGATCATCTCAACCTGTAGATTCTCCGGCAAAACCGATACTAGCGCCATATCGATTTCATTTCTCTCGAGACTCTCAAGCACTCTTGTTTTGTTTGTAACATCCAGCACCAACTCAACACCCTGGTGTTGTTTTATGAAGTCAGAAAGCAAGTAAGGCATTACATATTTCCCAGTCGATACTACTGCGACTTTCAGACGGCCGGTCAATTGCCCTTTGTATGCCAGCGTTTTGTAATTGATGGCATGCACCTCGTTTATGATTTTTTCTGCGGCCAGTGCCACCTCATGGCCAAAGTCGGTTACAAATAGCCTCCTTCCCACTACTTCTGTCAGCGGAATTTCAAACTGATCCTGAAAATTTTTCAGCTGTATCGACACGGCGGGCTGGCTGAGGTGCAACTCTTCCGCAGCTTTCGTAATGCTTTTCGTCTCTGTAATCTTCAGAAAGACCTGCAACTGATGTAAGGTGTAATTCATAAATAATGATTATGTAATTCATTAAAATTATAAATTTTGATTTATATAACCAAGCGTCGAGTTTTGAGTTCTCAAATCAAACACTATTCGATGGAACTACTGGAAGAATGTCAACAAAGTCCG
>CBFGTI010000092.1:0-22137 GCA_965651695.1 uncultured Imperialibacter sp.
AGATGGTGGCCGAAGTTTTTGCATGGTATGGCCAAACGGAACACGACATACCCACGGTGCTCTTTTGGCTAGGCACCGTGCCCGACGAGCGAATGGAAAAGGCCAAAAGTGGCGAGGCGTTGCCGGGCTTGCATTCTCCCTTTTATTACCCGGCCATCGAAAAATCAATTACTACGGGGGTGCGGGTAACGAGCACTGCTTTGATAGATTTGTTTAATGGGAAGAAATAGGATGCTGAAAACCTCAGATATTGGCTTTGTCAAGCCGCTGCTTTATGCTGGCCAGTTCCGATCTTATCTCCTGCATTTCATTCTCCAAGATTCCTCAATGGCGAGAAAGCCTGTTTCTACTTTTTTTGAAAATTTTTCCAAAGTTTGGATAAATAGCTGGTTCGAGCGTTCCATTTGCTGCACAATTGACTCATTCCCCGACTTCATCTGATTTCCGAGTTCGATAAAGCCTGCCTTCATTTCGTTTCGCAGCTTACCCATTTCATTCAATGCCTTTGTCATTCAATAAAATAAACCCATTTACTATAAAATACCAAAGAGACCTGCTTATGTTCCCAGCCTCTTTTGTTTCAGCACAGGAATTGCCATTATTCTACCGGCTGAGATGTCTGCCCCGCCGAAAACCTTAGATAATGCTTTTCGCCATTCCTTTCCAGCGTTACTACGTTTTGCTGCGTGGGAAAAAGTTCAACCAGCAAACTGTTTTCAATCGTTACAATCTCTCCTGCCCCACAGGCAAATGAAGCCCACACTGAGCCACTCTCAGCGGTGCCTCCGCGCCAATGTAATTCGCCTGGCGGGCCGTTGGGAAAGCCGATTTTGAGGTGGGCATTGACATACAAAGAAATCAGTTGCGCATGTTCTTCAACTTCAGCGTCGGTTCTGAGGCTTACCCGTTTTCCGGATTGGTTAAAGATGGCGTCTTCCAGGTCGTTGTTAAAAAGCCGGCAACTCAGTTCGTACCCGCCCTGGCCGGTATACCTTATCTCAGTAACCGAAACATACACCGCATGATGTAAAGGGATAAAGGACCAGAGAAGCAGAAGAAACGCCATGATGCAATTTAACGCTAAATCGGAGCCGGAGGAAGCATGGAAGCTGCAAAGGCATGAAAATAAAGCAATCCCGTGACAAAACGCCGGAATTTCCTGTGCGCCGTCCGGGACTGCTTACAACCATCATCCCAAAAATTTACTAACACCGGGTTAGTATTTTTTGCTTCTACTTGCTTGTTTGTGGCACTAAAGTCCGGTGTTGATGCCAAAGTAAACATGACTTCCATCTGCTTTTTTATGATTTAAATCATGCTCCCTGACTTTTTCAAAAAAGCGGTTTTCACGCACTTTAAATCATTTTTTCTACATTTATGAAAAATACTAGAACTCGCTGTAACAGATAACCGTAAAGAGGATTTATGAAAGGAACATATTTGGGTGAATTTGAAGAGTTAATACTCCTGACAGTGGCACTTTTGAATGAAGAAGCCTACGGTGTAGCAATTCAAAATGAGCTTAAGAGAAAAGCCAACCGCAAGGTGGCCATCAGCGCCATACACAGTGCACTCAATCGCCTCGAAGCAAAAGGTTTTGTGGAGTCGAAGCTCGGGGAGGCTACCCCGGAGAGAGGTGGAAAAAGAAAGCGGATTTTCAGCATCACTGCATTTGGCATAAAGTCGCTGGAGCAGGCCAAAGAGCTTAAGGAGAGCTTCTGGACCGAAATTCCTCAGCTTTCCATACAGGACATTCAACTGTAACAGCATGGGCGCCCTTAAACCGTCGATTCCCACGCCAAACCAGCAAAAGCCACCCGTATGGGCCACCCGGTTTTTGCACTGGTATTGCAGGGAAGAGCTGGTTGAAGAAATTGAAGGGGACATTAGGGAGATTTACGAAGAAACCGCCCTGGAGAAGGGCAAGCTACTGGCTAAATGGCAATATGTATGGCACGTGATGCGGTTTTGCCAGCCTTTTGCATGGAAAAGAAAAAAGGACAAGGACTATCAATATACGCTAAACTCAAAAGCAATGCTTAAGAACTACATCATTATCGCTTACCGCAGCCTGCTGAAGAAGCTCGGCTACTCGCTGGTCAACATCTTCGGATTATCGGTGGGTATTACGGTCTGCCTGCTCATCGTTATTTTTGTGCAATATGAGCTATCGTACGACAAATTCCAGAAAGACGACATTTACCGGATCGCTTTAAAACGTGTTTACCCTGAACGGGAAGTGAACTATGCCTTTATTCCGCATTCCATTGGCCCGCAGCTAAAAGAGGATTTTCCTGAAGTGATAGGTGTGGCTCGCATGCTGGCGGCTGGCGGCCCCGTGGTGATAAGGTACAAAGACAATTACTTTTATGAAGAAAACATTCTGTTTGCCGACAGCACGGTTTTCGATTTACTGCACATTCCGTTGGCCGAAGGCGACCCTGAAACGGCGCTAAAAGAACCAAATTCGATGGTGCTTAACGAGAGAATGGTCAAGAAGTATTTTGGCGATAAAAACCCGATAGGCGAAACCATGGAAACCGCGCAGGGTAATTTCATCGTTAGAGCTATTGCCAAAGACTATCCGGCCAACTCACACCTCGAGTTTGACTTTCTTGTCTCGCTAAGCACCTTTGCCTTTTTTGCTCAACCGCAATGGATAGGCTTTGACGCCATTACGTACCTGGAGCTGCGGCCGGGGACCAATCCGAAAGCACTCGAAGCCAATTTTCCTGAGTTTGTAAAAAAGTATGCGGCGGGGCCAATCCAGCAACGCAATGGCATTTCGTACGACGAATACATCGCTGCCGGCAACGGGTACATTTACTCCTTGCAGAACGTAAAAGACATTCACCTTCACTCAAACCTCGAGGGTGAGATAAAACCCAATGGCAATATCACCTATGTGTACATATTTATTTCGGCAGCCATATTCATACTGCTCATAGCGTGCATCAACTTCATGAATCTGGCTACAGCACGCTCGACGGAAAGGGCCAAGGAGGTTGGTATACGCAAAGTACTGGGCTCGATACGCCAGCAACTCATTTACCAGTTCATTACGGAGTCGGTTATGATTACGGTGATAAGTGCAATAATAGCTTTCATATTCCTGGTGCTTGTGCTACCCGTATTCTCCACTATTTCAAACCGGGACCTTACACTCGACTTTCTCCTGCAGCCGCTAACGATCGGCATAATGGTACTGCTCGTATTCATTATCGGCTTTCTGGCGGGCGTTTACCCTGCTTTTGTGCTTTCATCGTTCCAGCCGGCCTCGGTACTTAAGGGTAAAATGCAAACGTCTAAATATGGCGTGCTTCTTCGCAATGGCCTCGTGGTTTTCCAGTTTGCCATTTCAATTACCCTCATTTCGTGCACCATCGTCATCTTTAACCAGATGAACTTTCTGATGAACAAATCGCTGGGATACGATAAAGAGGGCGTGGTGGTAATCGAAAGCGCCTTTACGGTAAACAACGACAACTTCCAGACCGAAAATCCCGATCCTGCTCAAATCAAAAGCAGGTTTGAGACATTCCAGAACGAAATGTTGAAGGTGGAGGGAGTGAAAAATGCGGCCTACACCTCGGCAATGCCCGGCGACTTGCTACCCGGTTTTATTGTAAGAGTGCCGGGATCGGGCGAAAAAGAAAGCCTTGTGGCAAGGGGTGTGGGGGTAAACGAAACCTTTTTCCAAACCATGAACATCGAACTGCTGGAAGGGCGCTTGTTCTCTAAAGATTTTAACGACTCGCTGTCGATGATATTGACGGAGTCAACTATAGCAAAACTGGGACTGACAGACCCGATCGGCAAAAAGATAATTAACGTAAATGGCGGCGACGATGACGTTACGTATACGATCGTGGGGGTGGTTAGCGATTTTCACCTGCAGTCGCTGCACGTTGGCATGGAGCCGCTGGCGCTTATTTCGGTGTACGGCCCCGGAGGTTTCGTAAACAAAATGACCGTAAAAATTGACCAGAGCAAAATGCAGGCAGCGTTAGACGGAATGGAAGACAACTGGAATCGCTTTGCAAGAAACACCCCTTTCCGCTATTATTTTCTTGACGAAAACCTGAAGCGCTTTTATGATTCGGAAAAGACCAGCGGCGATATGTTTACAATCTTCACTTCGCTTGCCATACTAATAGCGTGTATCGGGTTATTTGGTTTGGCTGCCTACACAGCGGGGCAGAAACGCAAAGAAATTGGCGTGCGTAAGGTAATGGGTGCCTCTGTGTTCAGCATTATGTTTCTGTTATCAAAAGATTTCACCAAGCTCATTTTGGTGGCTGTGTTGGTATCGGTGCCCGTGGCCTGGCTGGGCATGAACCAATGGCTCGACAATTTTGCCTACAGGATCGACATCAGCGTGTGGACGTTTTTCATAGCCGCTGTTATTGCGGTAATCATCGGATGGATAACCGTTAGCTATCAGTCGTTTACCGCAGCCAGCGTAAATCCGGTAAAGTCGCTACGGACCGAGTAACTCCTGATAGACGAAAAACTATTGGCCGCCCCAAAGGGCGGCCTTTTTTATTTGTAGTTCATCGGCTCTTAGTAAGTGTGCATAACCCGAAAAGGAAGGAGTTAAAGCCTTTATACGGCCAAGTAACAACTATACTACATAGACGGAAAAAACTCCGGAAGATTTCCAGAGCCCAACCATCAAAAAAGGGCCGTTTTTCCAAACGGCCCTTTTCCTTTTATCTTTTCTTCGTTCGCTCTCCTTTTTCCTCAACCGCCGACCTCCACGGGTACACCTGATTGCTCCTGTTTACATCCGCCATCCGCTGCGTAGGGTCAATTTCCATGTATTTAATGGCCGTTGGTTTTTTTTCAATGCTGAAAGTATAATAGGGATGCGTCCACGGCCAGTCCGTGAGCGTTGTTCTCGGCACAGTAGCGTCGTCGTGAGGTTTCTCTCCTCGCATTATTGCCAACGGCACATAAAAAAGCTCCCGGCTGCCGTCGGCATACTCAACGTAAACCTCCACCGGCATAGGCATGCGCCCCACCCGTTCCAGGGTAATAGTGGTATTGCTTCCACTTTCTTCTACTGTTTTAATGCTGTAGTCGATTGTATTGGTGGTGTTTACGAAATGCTCATAGTACCAGTCGAGCTCCATTCCCGAAACCTTCTCCATTATTCTTATGTAATCATTCCTCTCCGGATGTTTAAACTTCCAAGTGTTAAAGTACCTTCTGAGGCCTCTCATAAAGTTTTCCTGGCCGATGATGTAGCTGAGCTGGTGTTGAGACACTGCGCCTTTTGAGTAAGCTGCTGTGCCGTAAGCCCGGTTTGTGTTATAGTGGTCGCTATGGGTGGTCATCGGTTCTTCGAGCCCGCTTTGCACCAACGAAAAGTAAGAACGATACGAGCCTTCCAGTGGGTTGATGTAACCCGCACCGTCTTCCCCATCAAAAAGATAATGCATGGTAATTTGCGACGCATAATCGGTAAACCCTTCGTCCATCCATGCATACAAAGCCTCGTTGGTGCCAATCACACCCTGGTACCAGCTATGAAGCGCCTCGTGCACGGTAACGCCCACAAGGCTGCGAAATGGTCTGTAGCCTGTAATTAGCGTAGACATTGGGTATTCCATGCCACCGTCGCCTCCCTGAACAACCGAAAAGCTCTCGTAGGGATACTTACCAAAGTTGGCATTCAAAAATTCAAAAGCCCTTACGGTATATTCCTGCAGCCGTTTCCAGTTCTGTACAAGTGTGTCGCCCTGGTAAAAGAAATGCAACGCAGGCCCGCCCGGCACCCGGGCTATGTCGTGAACATAGTCCGGATCGGCAGCCCACATAAAGTCGTGAACGTTGGGAGCTTTAAAATGCCATGTGAGCTTAGTTCCTTTTGGCCTTTTTACAGCGGCCCCTGGTTTGGCATAGCCCTTTCCTATCTGGTCGGCGTTTTGCAGGTAGCCTGTGCCGGCAATGGTGTAAGCCGAGTCGATAGCAATTTTTACGTCGAAATCGCCCCACACGCCGTGAAACTCCCTGCCTACGTAGGGGTCGGCATGCCAGCCCTGGTGGTCGTATTCGGCCATTTTAGGATACCACTGCGCCATTGAATACTCTATGCCCTCTTTATTATGTCTCCCCGACCGCCGTATCTGCACGGGCACTTGTGCCTCAAACTCCATATCGAACGTGGTCTTCGATTTGGGCAGAATTGGTTGCGCGAGATTCACCTCCAGTACTGTCCCCTCCACCGCATAAGTGAGCGCCTTTCCATTTTGCCGAAGGCTCGTCACATTCTGGTATCCTATTTCGTCTTCTTTCAGTTTGTATATTCTGTCCACCACCCGCCGGTCAGGGTCTGAAATAGTGCGGGACCGCACGTCCATCATGCTGCCGGGTTGAAAAGCATTAAAGTACAGGTGATAAAATACCCGCGTTAAGGTATCGGGCGAATTATTGTAATAGATGAGCTTCTGGGTTCCGGCAAATCGATGCGTAGACACATCCATATCCACGCTCATGGTATATTCCGCACGCTGCTGCCAGCGATCGGCCTGCGCGAAGACGGTGCTACCACAGGCAAAAAATAAAGTAATCAGGTTTAGTTTGACAGGGTTAATTCTCAACATGCTTAAAAGGATTAATTTGCCTGAAAGTAACAGAAACATCCCAAAGCTGGAACAGTAAATTATGGAGACGGTTGAAAGGGTAATCGGTGAGTTGTACAAGCACGCCAGTGAAAACGTAAGGAAAAACATTGAAAGATATGGAATAGCCACGGACAGCGCCCTCGGAATAAAAACGCCGAGGCTGAGGGAGTTGGCAAAACATCATAAAAAAAACCATCAGTTGGCCGAGGCACTTTGGAAGTGCGGTATTCATGAGGCCAAAATTCTGGCAAGTATGGTGGCCAACCCGGCTGCTATGACAAGCACCGACATGGATCGATGGGTAGAGGAGATCTACTCATGGGACGTATGCGATCAGTGCTGCATCAACCTGTTTGTTTTTGCGCCTTGCTGGAAAAAAAAGATTAGCGAGTGGATCACTTCCAGCGCAGAGTTTACTAGGCGGGCGGGCATCGTCCTGGCAACTGTGGCGTCTATTCATCAGGCAAAAAGCACCTCCGACGATGAACTCAAACAGTGGATTAATCTGACGCTTGTTGTTGCCGGCGACCCGAGAAATTTTGTCAAGAAAGCTGTGAGTTGGCAACTGCGACAGATCGGGAAAAAAAGACCCCGGCTACAGCCGCATATACTTTTGTTGGCAGAGCAGCTGCGTGCCTCTGGTGACAAGACAAAAAGGTGGATTGCCAGCGATGTAACCAGGGAGTTAACGAAACACACACCTGAAACTCACTAAACCTGACAAACTAAAAAAGGCGTCATTCACATGACGCCCTTCCTTCAAAAAGCCATTGATTTTTGAAACGTTAGCCGCCGCTTTCTGAATCCTCCAGGTCATTGAAAAAAGCCTCAGCTTCATCCAATACAGGCTTTAAAATATCTTCAAGCTTTTGGGTAGAATCGTCGTTGAATTTTACATAAGGTACCCAGTCTTCCACTCCCACTTCAATTTCTTCCTTTACAAAAACAATGTCGCCCAGTTTTCTATCGCCCGACAGCAGCGACAGATGCACATAATCGTTGGGGTCGCCATCTTCGGAGGCGTCAAGCGCTGCCACATCTATATCTCCATCAATTTTTATGGCACGGTACGACACGAAACCATCCACCAATTTCACATCTTCCTTATGTGCCGAAGTGTAGTCGACCTTTACAGCCACTGCCACAATTGATTCGGTGCCTTTATCGATAGCAGCTTCCAGCTCAGCAGTAGCCGATCCGCTGTCGTCGAAGTTGAGTGTGAACGAAAATGGCTTTACAAACAAGTCGATGAAAGCGGTCTCGGGTTCGCCCTTCGAGCTCCAGTTAATTTCGAGGTCGAGCGTTATCAATTCCACCTCATCCACCGAAAGATCGGCAGCGATCACAGCCGGATTGAAGTATCTCTCTCCCTCAAATTCTATCAGCACTTCCTCGTAGTTTGTCAGGCGAAGTACGGCATTGTTTGATGCAGATCCCTCCGTGGGAAACTTCACAACCACCGCGCTACCACCTTCGGCAAAATCAAACGACTCCGTTTCGGCATTCCACTCGTAAACACCTTTTGCTTCAGCAAAATTGAAGCTGCCGTCGTCTTCCATTGTTCGGGCCGACTGTGGAATCATGAAGCTGCGGGCAATACGGGCTTTCTCCCTGATCAGAAATTTGCCTTCTTCTTTCGACAGCATTCTGCCTTCTTCTTCAAAAAAACCAGAGGAAAACAAATCCAAAAGGTCGGTCACCGCCTCCACGCCTTCCGACTGTGTAATTGAAACTACGTCTCCTTTCATGGTGCCCGACATGTCGGTAAGGGTGGTCTTGGCCTCGGCTGCAGGAATGTTGGTTTCGGTTACATCCGGCGCGTCGTCTTCTTTGTCGCAGCCTGAAAATGCAAGCACAAACCCGGTCATCAAAAATAAACTGATCTTCTTCATAAAAATTAGATTGGTATACGCCACTAGCCTCATAAAAATTATGCCAAAAAATATTGGATAAGTGTAATTTTCACCCTTGCAGAGCAATTTCTCTATCGTTTAAATTCAGCGGCAAAATCTACAGGTTTGCCACGGATGGCAGCTTAGCCGAAAATTTCTTTCAGTTTTTGCTCCAGCGAAGCGCCGCGAAGGTTCTTTGCCACAATTTTACCATCGGGCCCTATGAGGTAAGTAGCGGGTATGGCGTTTATCTGGTATGTCTCGGCGGCTTCTGAATTGAAGTACTTTAGATCCGACACATGCTTCCAGGGCAAGCCGTCTTCTTCTATGGCCCTGACCCACGCTTCTTTGGTGCGGTCGAGCGAAACCCCGAGTATCTCGAATCCTTCATCTTTATATTTATTGTAAGAAGCCAGCACGTTGGGGTTTTCTTGCCGGCAAGGTTTGCACCAGGCTGCCCAGAAGTCGATCAAAACGTACTTTCCACGCAAAGAGCTGAGACTAATTTCGTTACCATCGGGGTCGGGGAGCTTAATTTCAGGGGCTTCGGCTCCCACGGCTAACCTCCGCATACTTTCCACCCGCTCGCTCAGCTCCCTGGTGAATTGAGAACTGGGCAACTCGCTGTTAAACCTGCTTGCCAGGCTGTCCATAAAGGAAAACTCGGCATCGGCATTTATATAGTTGAGTGCAAAAATAGCCGAAACAGAATTGCCCATAGACCAGATAAGTTCTTTCATCTGCCGGTTGAAATCAGCTTCAATCTTCGCATACTGTGCCTGAATGGACTGTGCTTCTTCGAAGTCGCCAGCTACCATAGCCTGGGTATACTCGTTGTTGAGCATCTGAGCGTCTGACTGAAACCTGGCGTTGAGCTTACCTGCCTGGTCGAATAATTCTGTATCCTTCGATCCTGTCACTTTCACCGGTGCCTGCGGTGAGTAAGCCTCGGCTTCGATATATACTTGATCGCTGTTACTGCTCAAAACAAGAGGCACCACCTGTTTGCCATAAAAATTCACCCTGAAAAAAGAGGGCTCAGAAATAGTTGTGAAAACCTCAAAGGTACTGTCGGCAGCCAGCTCAAGCGTGTCGATCACGTCGATGCCTTCATCTCCCAGTTTTTCAAGCTTGATGAGTCCGCCTTGCTGGGGAAATTTTACTTTGCCGGCTATCCGCAGCCCCTTCTGCGAAGACGATGAGTCGGTAGAGCAGGCAGAAAAAATAAAGGCGCCAAGAATAAGCGCAAAAAGGTGTCTCATGATGCTTGGGTTATCTGGTTAATTTAATACCTAACAAAACTTCTATTCCAATGATTCGAGCAGAAGTTTGCTTGCAAGTTTAGGGTCAGCTTTTCCTTGTGTTTTCTTCATCACCTCGCCCATAAACATCCCCAGCAAGCCCTTTTTGCCGCTTTTGTACATCACCACTTTGTCCCGGTTCTGGGCCAGCACTTCCATTACCACAGGCATAAGCACGTCCGAATCCGACTCCTGCACAAGGTTCATCTCGTGTGCAATTTGCCGCGGCTGCTTTTTACCTGCAAGCAATTCGGGAAATATCTGCTGCGAAGCAACACTATAGCTTACAATCCCACCTTCCACCATTTCAATCAGCTCGGCCAGGGTATCGGCTGCTACAGGAAACTGCGAAGCCGCAATTCCTTTTTCATTCAAAAAGCTTTTAACCGGCCCCATTAGCCAGTTTGACGCCTGCTTATAGCTGGAAGTATGCGAAATAACTGCCATGAAAAGCTCACAAAGCTCTTTCGACTCCGTAAGCACCTGGGCATCGTAGGCAGGCAGCCCATACTTCTGGGTAAAGTCGTCGTAGTACTCTCGGGGCAGCCGGGCCATGCTTTGCCTCACCGACTCCAGTAGCTCGTCGCTTACTACGAAGGGGGCCAGGTCGGGCTCCGGAAAATAACGATAGTCGTTTAGCTCTTCCTTCATCCGCATGCCGTAGGTTTTTCCCTTTTCCGGGTCGTACAGGCGGGTTTCCGAAATGATGGTTTGCCCTTCCAGCGCCAGTGCTATCTGTCGGTTTATTTCTACTTCAATGGCTTTTTGCACGTACCGGATGCTGTTGAGGTTTTTTACCTCTACCTTATTGCCCAGCTTCGTTTCTCCCTTTCTCCTTATCGAAACATTGGCATCGCAACGAAGCGAACCTTCTTCCATGTGCCCGTCGGAGATACCCAAAAAACGAACGATTTTCCTTACCTCAGTCAAAAAAGCCCCCGCATCCTTTTCATTTGTAATGACGGGGTCGGTTACAATTTCAATCAACGGTACACCCGCTCTGTTGTAATCCACCGCCGAAGTATCTTTCCCTTCGAGGTGCACCAGTTTGCCGGCGTCTTCCTCGAGGTGGATTTTATGCAGCTTTATCTTTTTGGGTGTGTCGGTGTCAAAGCCAATCTCCACATAGCCCCCTTTGCAAATAGGTGTTGCGTCCTGTGTGACCTGGTAGCCCTTGGGGAGGTCGGGATAGAAATAGTTTTTCCGGTCGAAAAAATTATAGCGGGTAATCTGGCTGTGACATGCAAGCCCCATTTTGATGGCAAACTCCAATGCCCTCGCATTCAGCTTAGGCATGCTACCGGGGTGCCCGAGGCTAATTACGTGTATGTGCCGGTTTGGCTCCGACCCAAACTTATTCGCATCAGGAGAAAAAATCTTGCTCCGTGTTTGCAACTGAACGTGCACTTCGAGCCCAATAACGGCCTCAAAGCCCTTCAAATCCTTCAAATCATCCATCAATAACTCATACTTTAGGCCATGGAGCTTAAGTTAAAAGCCTTCGCCAGTAAATCATTTGCCTTTTCCACCACCTTTGGTAATCCGTTAATGTCTTTTCCTCCTGCAGTCGCAAAAAAGGGCTGGCCGCCACCGCCACCCTGAATTTCACGTGCAAGATCACGTACTATGAGGCCTGCATTCAGCCCATATTTCTCAACTAAATTATCGTCGAACATGACAGCCACCTGCGGTTTGCCGTCTATGCTGGCTGCCAATACCAATGCCAGCCCCTTTATCTCATTTCGAAGCTCGTAAGCCAATTTCTTCAACCCATCGGCATCGGGAAGCGCAACCTGCGCCACCAGCAGGCTGATCTCGCCCGAAGACTTTACCTTTTTCAGCAGCTCTCCTTTTACATTGCCTGCTTCTTTGGCGCGGAAGGTTTCCAGCTCTTTGGTAAGTGCCTGTCTTTCCTCCAGCAGTTGCGCCACCGCTTTAGACACATCCTTTGGGTTTTTGAGCAATTCTTTCACCTGCAAAAGCACATCTTGTTGTTCGTTGATCAGCTGCTCTGCTTTATCTGCCGTTACGGCCTCAATCCGGCGTACGCCAGCTGCCACGGAGCTTTCGGATACTATTTTAAACAGGCCAATCTGCCCTGTAGCTGCTACGTGTGTGCCCCCGCAAAGCTCCACCGAATAGGCCGGATCGAAGGTAATCACTCGCACAAAATCACCATATTTTTCACCAAACAGGGCCATGGCACCCAACTGTTTCGCTTCGCCAATCGGCACGTTTCTGCGCTCACTCCTTTCTACGTTCTCCCTTATCTTTCTGTTAACAATGGCTTCAACGGTTTTGATTTCTTCATCTGTCATTTTTGAAAAATGAGAGAAGTCGAACCGCAGCACATCGGCCGAAACAAGAGATCCCTTCTGCTGAACATGGCTGCCCAAAACCTGCCGGAGAGCCGCATGCAAGAGGTGCGTGGCGCTATGGTTGTTTTCTGTTAAAGTTCTTTTGGTGGTGTCGACCTGCGAATAAACAGGCAGCGAAGGATCTTTGGGCAACTCCGAAACGATGTGGATAACCAGGTCATTTTCCTTTTTCGTATCCAGCACCTTAATCTTCTGCTCGCCCGACATTATCACGCCAGTATCGCCCACCTGTCCGCCACTTTCGGCATAGAACGGCGTGCTGTCGAGCACCAACTGAAACAGCTTCTTTCCTTTATCGTTTATCTCGCGGTATTTGACTACCTGCCCACTTGATTCGACGCTATCGTAACCCACAAACTTCACCTGGTCGTCGGCCTTAACCTCCACCCAATCGCCGGCTGATACCTTGGTGGCCTTTTTAGATCGCTCCTTCTGTTGCTGCATTTGCTTTTGAAAGCCGGCTTCATCTACAGTTAGCCCGTTTTCACGCGCTATAAGGGCTGTTAAATCGAGCGGGAAGCCGTAAGTATCGTACAGCTCAAAAGCCACCGCACCGCTTATCTCGTTACCTGCCAACTCCTGTTTAATAACTTCAAGCCGTTTTAATCCTTTGTCGAGCGTTCTCAAAAAAGAAGTCTCTTCTTCGAATATCACCTTCGATACAAACTCGTGCTGCCCCTTGAGTTCGGGAAATACGTCGGCAAGCTGATTTGCCAAAACCGGCACCAGCAAATGGAGAAAAGGCTCGTTGAAGTTGAGGAACGTATAGCCGTACCTTACTGCCCTTCGTAATATTCGGCGAATTACATAACCGGCCTTTACGTTCGAAGGCAGCTGCCCGTCGGCCACTGCAAAGGAAATAGCACGAATATGGTCGGCAATCACCCGCATGGCGATGTCTTTCTTTTCGTTGTCGCCATATTTCACGCCAGCTTTTTGCGAAATAAAGCTGATCAGCGGCTGAAATACGTCGGTATCGTAGTTAGATTTTTTGCCCTGTAGTGCCATCACGAGCCGCTCAAAGCCCATTCCGGTATCCACATGCTTGGCGGGTAGCGGGCGCAGGCTTCCGTCGGCAACCCTGTTGAACTGGATAAACACCAGGTTCCAGATTTCAACCACCTGCGGGTGGTCTGCATTCACCATTTGCCTGCCAGGCACTTTGGCTATTTCCGCCTCGTCGCGGAGGTCAATATGGAGTTCGGTGCAAGGACCACACGGGCCGGTGTCGCCCATTTCCCAAAAGTTGTCTTTCTTGGAGCCGTCAATAATATGGTCTTCAGGCAAGTGCGCTTTCCACAATCCGAACGCCTCCATATCTTTTTCAAGGCCTTCTGCTTTGTCGCCACCAAAAACTGTGGCGTACAACCTATCCTTTGGCAACTTGTACACTTCCGTAAGCAGTTCCCACGCCCAGTCTATCGCCTCTCTTTTGAAATAGTCGCCAAACGACCAGTTGCCCAGCATTTCGAACATGGTATGGTGGTAGGTATCGAAACCAACTTCTTCCAGGTCGTTGTGTTTGCCCGAAACACGCAGGCATTTTTGTGTATCAGCAATTCTTTTAAACTGCGCTTCCTTATTCCCGAGAAAGTAGTCTTTAAACTGGTTCATACCGGCGTTGGTAAACATCAACGTGGGGTCGTTATGTACCACAAGGGGAGCCGAAGGAACTATTTTATGTGCTTTGTTTTCAAAAAACTTTAAGAACTCTTTTCTAACGTCTGCTGCTTTCATTCTTTGATTTTTTCTATGGCCCGAGGAAACATTTGTTTGACAACCCAAATATTTTCAAAAAAGCTACGTTTCAATTCTACACTTTTCACCTACCGGAAATCGCCCGGTTTTCATCATTTGGGGTCATATTTTCTACACTTCAGCTATCCGGACCAAACCTGACTGGAATTGTGGTATTGCCAGAATTTGTTTTAAAATTCTTATATTGCGGCTTTACTTATAACTGAATTTTGTGTTTTACGTAAAATGCTGGGAAATACAAGATTTTACCGGCAAAGTTATAATAAAAGACTAACTGATAACCAATGGCTAGGATAAAATATTACTACGACACAGAGACCTGTAAGTATGAACGTGTCAAGGTAAGTTCCTGGGATATATTCCTGAATCTCCTGGGTTTCCTCACTCTTTCCCTGATATTGGCGGTCGCCATTTTGATCGGGTACAACAACTACTTCGATTCACCAAAAGAAGCGCTTCTTAAAAAGGAGAATCAGGAGCTGCGGCTGTATTATGAGCTACTGCAAAAGGATATTGAAGAAAATGAGCGCATGCTTGCCTCGCTTCAAGACCGTGACGATCAGATTTACCGCGTAATTTTCGAGGCCGACCCTATTCCGGCGTCAATAAGAAAGGCCGGTGTAGGCGGTACGGAACGCTACCAGAACCTGATTGAAGCAGGCCTGGAAAGGGAGAAAATGATTGTGGAGTCGTTCAAAAAACTGGATAAGCTGAAGAAGCAGATGTACATCCAGACCAAATCGTACGACGACATAATGGTAATGGCCAAAAAGAAGACTGAATTGTATGCCGCTATCCCGGCAATTCAACCGGTTTCCAACGAAGACCTCAAGCGTGTGGCTTCCGGCTTTGGCTTTCGTATAGATCCTCACTATAAAACCAGGCGTATGCACAACGGGGTTGACTTTTCAGCACCGAAAGGTACCCCCATCTACTCCACCGGCGACGGAACAGTGAAAGATGTAAAAACTACCTTTGGTGGTTTTGGAAAGCACGTGTATATCGACCATGGATTTGGTTATATCACCTTGTACGGTCATATGGACTCCTTCAATGTAAAGAAGGGGCAAAAAGTAAAGAGGGGTGAAATAATTGGCTTTGTGGGCAACACAGGAAAATCGACAGCACCTCATGTGCACTACGAGGTGCATGTTAATGGAGTTAAAGTGGACCCTGTGCAGTATTTTTTCCAGGACCTGACACCTTCAGAATACGAAGAGGTTCTACGATTGGCATCTCTTGAAAACCAGTCGCTGGGTTAACCCTCTGAAAATCGATTTGAAAGGGATTTACCTAAAGGTAAATCCCTTTTTTTTGGCTTTCGTGCCAAGCGGAAGTTTTTCGGACTACATAACATGAACTTCATTTCTGCTAACCTGCATAAAAACTTTAAGCTTCTATCGCTAAACTTTTAGGTGTCTATAAATTGTGGATAAATTAACCACAGTCGGCAAACCCTCTTCCGGTTCGATCTTCTATTTTTGTCGCACACCTTCCTAAGCTATGTTTAAAAAGACGGGGTATCTCTTTCTTGTGGCAGCCATTGCCTTTTCCTGCAAAACAAGCAGGGTGCCCACAGCAACCCCGGAGCCAATACCTACGGAAGCAAAACCCGATTCGGCCGTTTTAAAAGCACCTGTTTACATTACGCAGAAAGGCGACACGCTCGATTCGCTGGGAAGAGAAGTAACGCTTGATGTTTACAAGGTACTTGCCGACACCCTCACTGTAATTGGAGTGGGCGATATTATGCTAGGCACCAACTACCCGGAAGCAGAATACCTCCCGCCCGACGACGGTGCCATGTTGCTGGCCGACGTAGAAGATATCCTCAACGACGCCGATATCACCTTCGGCAACTATGAGGGCGTGATATTGAACGAAGGCGGTGAACCAAAAGATTGCAAGAACCCAAAGCTTTGCTATCTTTTCCGCACACCCGAGAGCTACGCTGATCACCTTGTGAAAGCCGGCTTTGATGTGATGAGCCTGGCCAACAACCATGCGGGCGATTTTGGCGAGACCGGCCGAAAAAGCTCTGCCAGGGTCCTTCTTGAAAAGGGAATTGCAGTGGCTGGCATACTAAGTGTGCCCTACGCTATATTCGAAGCAAAAAAAGCCAAAATCGGGTTTGCTGCCTTTGCGCCAAACGTCGGCACTGTAAGCATCCACAATTACGAAAACGCAAAAACTATTATCCAACATCTCGACTCGGTCTGTCAGATAGTGATTGTGTCGTTTCATGCAGGTGGCGAGGGGCCAAAGTTTCAGCATGTAACAAGCGACCGTGAGTTTTTCGTGGGGGAAGACCGCGGCAACGTACACGAGTTTGCCCGGCTGGCTATAGATGCCGGAGCAGATATTATTTTCGGCCACGGGCCCCATGTAACACGTGCAGTAGATTTGTATAAAAATAAATTTATAGCTTACAGCCTTGGTAACTTTTGCACCTACCGGAGATTTAACCTGAAAGGACCGAATGGAATAGCACCCATTGTGAAGCTTTGGGTAAATACGGAAGGGGATTTTATCCGGGGCCAGCTTTTTTCCACGCACCAGCTTGGGTCCGGCGGACCACTTTTAGACGAAGCCGGCAAAGCGGCAAAAATCGTAAAACAATTGACGGAGGAAGATTTTCCCGAATCGTTGTTGGAAATTTCTGAAGACGGACTGATCACTTTTAAAACCACGAACTAACGTGCCCTACAAAGAAAAAGAGATTGAGAAAAAGTACTACACCATAGGCGAAGTGGCCGAAATGATGGGTGTAGCCACCTCCCTTATCCGGTTTTGGGAAACTGAGTTTGACCTGCTGAAGCCAAAGAAGAATCGAAAAGGAAACCGGCAGTTTACCAGGGAGGATGTTGAGAATGTGAAGCTTATTTACCATTTGGTAAAAGAAAAAGGCTATACGCTGCAGGGCGCAAGGGAGTTTTTGAAAAGTAATGCCAAAAAGGCCAAGGACACCCTCGAAATGATAGACGCTTTGCGCAATGTGAGGACGTTTCTCATCAAATTGAGAAATGAGTTAGAATAATTTCGGTGGAGGAAAAGTTATATCAGATAGCACTACAGCTAGTGCCTGGTGTAGGGCCCAGGCAATCTCGCATGCTGCTAAATCACTTCGAAAGCGCATCGGCTATTTTCTCAACACCAAAGGGGCGATTAAAGAAACTCAACGGAGTTGGCGACAAAACAGCCGACCAACTGAGGAACCCAAGGTGGCTAACCGACGCCGAAAAAATACTTAATAACGCTGCCAAGGAAGGTGTAGAAATTATTTTTTTTACCGACCCCCACTACCCCGAAAATTTGAAGCACATATATGACGCCCCCCTGGTGCTTTACAAAAAGGGAGCAGGCGCCATTTACAACGACCGGGCTATCGCCATAGTGGGAACCCGCAGCGCCACTGAATACGGCCGGGAAACCACACGGCAAATTGTAAACTCCCTGAAAGAATACAACCCCCTGATAGTAAGCGGCCTTGCCTATGGCATTGATATAGAAGCTCACAGGGCCGCTCTCGATGCCGGCCTGCGGACCTTCGGCGTAATGGCCTCAGGACCAGACATAGTATACCCCTCGGCGCACAGAGTAACCGCGGAAAAAATGCTCGAAACCGGAGGCTTGCTCACGGAATATCCGCCGGGTACCAAGCCAGAGGCTCCTTATTTTCCGGCTCGCAACCGCATAATCGCGGGCCTTGCCGAGGCAGTAATAGTGGTGGAGGCAGCTGTAAAGGGAGGCGCATTGATAACAGCCGAAATAGCAAACTCTTACGACCGGGAAGTGCTGGCCGTGCCCGGAAATATAGGGCAGAGTTTTTCGGAAGGATGCAATAAGCTGATAGAGCAGCAAAAAGCGCACATTTACACTACGGTGGAAAGCCTCGCAAGCCTGCTGAACTGGCACCTCGCCAGCAGCAACGGAAATACTAAGCAGAAGAAACCAACTATACCAGAGACACTTTCCGAAACGGAAACAAAAATCTGGCAGGTGCTGGCTTCACAACCAAGCGGCATTCATCTCGACACCCTGAGTTGGAATACCCAAATCCCAATTCATAAATTAGCGTCAGAGTTGCTTGCCATGGAGTTTGAAGGATACGTAAAGTCACTGCCCGGAAAGCTCTACAAGCTAGCGAAGTAATGTCGATTTATGCCGGATTATTATCATTTGCTGGGGGTACAACCACGGTCGAGCACAACCGAAATAAAGGCGGCGTACCGGAGGCTCGCACTGCATTATCATCCCGACAAAAATGCTGGAGACAAAGCTGCCGAAGAAAAATTCAAATTGATAGTCGAGGCATACCAGGTACTGTCTGATCCTACCAAACGATTTCTTTACGATAACAGAACAGTTTTTACCCCCACGGCAGCACAACCGCAGCCCTATTCGCCGAGAAACAAAGATCCTTATTTTCAAAGAGCAGGCAGGAGTAGCGCCCCGCCGCACCGGAAGCAGGGGGAAGGATTTTCAAAAAAGACCAGGGTGATGGGTGGCTTGTTTGTTGGGCTGCTGCTTTTGCTGATCACGATCATCCCCGTTACTCTTCAGCTTTATGCGTCGGTACACAACTACAACGAAGGCAAACGGCTCTATGAAGAAAAAGCGTATATGGCAGCGTTGGAAAAATTGAGCTTTGGTTACCGGCTTTTCGGAACGAAAAATCTGGAAACGGCAAAACTTGCCACGCTCATTTTAGCCGAAGATTTGAAATACTACAAGCAGAGTCTTATCCACATAAGCAAGGGGCTTGAATATGCTGAGGCGCCTGAAGATAGAGCCTGGTTCTATTTCAAAAAAGGAATAAGTCTTAAGCACTTAAACGAGTACGACGAAGCTATTCGAAATTTACACCTGGCTCTGGAAATATCGCCCAAGTGGGATAGTGCCCTTTATCACCTGGGAGAAATACATACATTCGCTAAAAGAGATTACGACACAGGCATTTTCTTTTTCTCCCAGGCACTACAGCTAAATCCGGAGTTTTCCGACTGCTTTATGGGGCGCGGCTATTGCCACTACCAAAAGGGAAGCCACGATATTGCCGTTTTGGATTTCAACTCGTTTCTGAAGTACTCAAACGTAGACAGAGCGACGGGCTTTTATTTGCGGGGCATGGCGCTGCTTGAAAGCAAATACCCCGAGGTTGCCTGCCAGGACTTTCAGGAGGCGTGGAAGCTGGGATCGAAAGGAGGCAAAGATGCTTACGAGAAACATTGCCGGTAAATGCCGAAGTTTCGGTATTGTTTTTAACCGCGGCTTAAGGTATTTTTGACTATTTGGCAGATGAAAAAATTAGTTATTTTAATTTTTTACCTCCTCTCTTTTTACTCGCAGGCACAATCCAATTTTGATGCGTTTGCCGGCCTGGAAGGAGGAATTTATTTTCCGTCGCCTTCGGGTTATAAGGATGTTTATCCAACCGACGTACTTTCTTACGGAATAGCTGGCGGCGTAGGCGCAGACTGGCTATACGTGGTAGCAAAATACCGGCGGTTTGCGGCAGATGGCACGCCTATTTTAGGAAATATTTCAACCACTGATGCCACCGCCAACTGGAACCAGTCGGCCACCGTGGCCGGACTGCGGTTTCTTAAGAAAAAAGAGAGCGCCAATTTTTACTTTGATGCTCTTTACTGCACTACCCGGGCAAGAGAAGAAATTAGGCTCAACGACCCTGATTTTACATTGCTCGACAGGGTGAACCGGTTGAATGCCTCTGGCGTGGCTCTCGGTGCTGGCTTTGAGAAGAAAATCGCCGGCATTTTGAGCTTAACGGCCAACGCTGAGCTGGCTTCGGCAAGGACCAAAAACAAGAATGGCGTTGCGGGTAAAAATATAAATCTGGGGTACTTCTTTATTGGTTTGGGTTTAACCGCCAAAATTTTTTAACGAATGAAGAGAATACTGCTGACTACCGGCCTTTTTGCCATTGGTTTTTCGCTTGTGCTTCTCATAGCGTGCGAAGACACCGTAGAGCCCGTCGATTTAGACGGCCTGACAGCGCTAAGCATACGACCCTACCAGGACACACTTTTTATGTCTACTACCAGCGAGCCATACGATTTATCGCTAAAGGGAAGCTTTGTTCGGGAATATGAAAACATCGTATCGATGAGTGGCGTGATGGAAACATCCACCTTCGCATTTGTTAGCTACGACTCCACTACCCGCGATGTACCCAACCTGCAGGCCGATTGGTTCAGCTCCGACCCTGCCGTGGCGTCGGTAAGTGGTGGACGGGTTACGCCTCGGTCCGAAGGTGTGGCAAGGGTATATGCCGAAGCCAACGGAATTGTTTCTACCTCGATGCAAATAAAGGTTAAAGACCCGCTCTACGCACCTTCGCTCAGCCTGGACCGACCGCTAACCCAGGTGGTTTTCACCAGTATTGGCAACGTAAGTGGGTTTGTGCAGGATGGCGCAACACTATCGATCGGCGATGAGCAACTCGGCTATACCAAAGAAGGAAGGTTTACCCATACGGTGGGTGGTCTGTCGGAAGGCACCAATGCCGTGTTGGTAAAGGCAATGAACGCTACAGACACCACGTTGTTTAGCAGCCAAACAAAAACATTTTACTACTATCCATTGGGCCATGACGCTGAAAATCCGGAAAACAGCATCGTTGGAGAGTGGGAAGGTATGCTGGAAGGTGCTTATCCATTCGACTTTACTATTACCGCAGCAGAATCGCCCGGGAGCTTCGACATCCGGGGTGTGGTTTCCGTTAACGTCCCGGGAATGTTTTATGTTGAGGGAATAAGCATTGAAGGAACTATTGATGAAACGGGATTCATTGATACGAGATTGACCAAAACAACTGATAGCTACGAGGTAGAAGGAACATTTAGTGGCATATTTTCTACTTTAGGGTCAGCCGAGGGAAGTTTTGCAGCAAACTTAAAAAAAGACGGCTTTCCGGCGATTACTGCGGCCGGTGGCTGGACCGCCGAAAAGAAATGATGAGCCCTAGAACACCTGGTCCGCCAACTGGCAGGCTATATCGAATTCGGCGGCCTTTAACCTGAGGCTAACGCCATAGCTTCTGGCAAAATCCACAATCGCTTCGGTTTTGATGTTCCCCACAAGGTCGTCCTTGGCCATCGGGCACCCGCCAAATCCACGGATGGCCCCATCGAACCGGCGGCAACCGGCTTTGTAGGCGGCTTCAATTTTCGCAAGTGCTGTTTCGGATGTTGAGTGCAAATGTGCCCCAAATTCTATGGCTGGAAATGCCGGAATCAAATTGCTGAAAAGCGTATGTATATTCTCCCCATCGGAAACACCGATTGTGTCTGCCAGCGAAATAATTTCGACGTTCATAGCTACCAGCTTTTCCACAAAAGCCTGCACTAGCCCAACCTCATACGGATCGCCATAGGGATTGCCAAAACCCATTGATAAATACACAACAAGCTTTTTGCTGTGCTTCACACATAACTCTTGTATTTCCGCTACTACCTTCAGAGCCTCGGCTATGCTCTTATTGGTGTTTCGTTGCTGAAAAGTTTCGGAAAGAGATAACGGAAACCCCAGATAGCTGATTGATGCAAAGCCACAGGCCTCTTCTGCCCCGCGGGTGTTGGCAATAATAGCCAGCAGTTTACTCTTTGTTTGAACGAGATCAAGGCCTTCTAATACTTCGGCCGTGTCGCGCATTTGGGGAATAGCCTTCGGCGATACGAAGCTCCCAAAGTCGACGGTATCAAAACCAACCTTTAACAACTGATTGATGTACTTGATCTTGGTGGTGGTTGGAATAAAATTGGCGAGACCCTGCATGGCATCGCGAGGGCATTCGATTATCTTCATGGGCGGGGTTCGTAACCTTCAAAAACAGTTTTCAGTTCTATCTGCAGTCCCTTCAAAACATTAGAGGCAATAATATCCTCCCCTGCAAAAAAGCCGCTTTTTTCATATTTACCGGACGCTGACAGATTAAATATTTCCACCACCTGTTCGGCCGGGTAAACCACCCAATATTCTTTTACACCTTTTTCCTCATAAAGGCTATATTTCTCCTTCAAATCACGGTGGGCCGACTGTAGCGATAGTATCTCAACAATAAGGTCAGGAGCGCCCAGGCATCCCTTCTCGTCCAGCTTTGCCGCGTCGCACACCACACAGATATCGGGTTGAACAACTGTGAATATTTGCTGGTCGG
>CBFGTI010000093.1:0-21941 GCA_965651695.1 uncultured Imperialibacter sp.
ATCAGGTTGAGCGCAAGCGGTTCGTCGTCTACAATCAGGCAGCGGATCTTTCTCATAGCTTAATCTTAAGTGTAGTACGATAAACCTGATCGGTGATACTTTGTTCCAGCCGATACGCATCGGGATACAGCAGATCGAGCCTTTTCTTAAGGTTAGCCAAACCAATGCCCGAGCCGCTCTTGTCCTCCATATTTTTCGGCAGGTTGGGGTTTTCGACGGTAAAAACGATTTCCTTGTCTTTTAGCTGCAATTCGAACGATATTACACCACCGCCGGAAGGTGACACTCCGTGCTTGAATGCATTTTCTACCAGTGGTAAAAACAGCAGCGGGGTTACCAGCAATCCATTGGCCACTTCAGGAAACGACCGCTTCACCTTTACGCCAGCAGGCAATCTTATCTCCATCAGGCCAATGAATTTCTCAAGAAAATCAATTTCTTTTTTGAGCGCCACTTTGCCTTCCTTCGCTTCATACAGCATGTAGCGCATCAGTTTGGCAAGGCTGTGAATGGTTTCCTTCGCCTTTTCGGGGGCGCCGTCTACCAGCGAATAGATGTTGTTGAGCGAGTTGAAGAAGAAATGAGGCTGCAGCTGATACTGCAGGTAAGTGAGCTCCGATTGCAGCCGGGCATTTTCTGAATTCCGGCGTGCATTTTCCGACTCAATCCACCGCTGCGTCATTCGCACGGCTATGCTTATGCCTATGGTGAGAATGGCTGTAAGGGCCTGCCAGTAGATAGAAAAGATCTGGAAATTCGATGTGTGTGGCTTGTCGTGAGGAGGCAGCAAAAACTCCCTCACCAGGTAATTGGCATAGATGCACGCTGCAACCAATAATACGTTGGCCAACACGAAATGAACGGTGCGGCGGGTGAAAATGTACTTTTCAATGAAGAAAAAGTAGTTGCTGTAGAAAATGATAACCCAGAAGATGGTGGGTATCCAGGTGCGGCGAAGCACCATCGAATAGTCGAAGTTTTCGTTGTAAAAAACGAAGACCGGAAAGAAAAAGAGGATGAACCATACGCCGATGTGAA
Source organism: uncultured Imperialibacter sp. (assembly GCA_965651695.1). GTDB lineage: Bacteria > Bacteroidota > Bacteroidia > Cytophagales > Cyclobacteriaceae > Imperialibacter. The sequence goes on from CBFGTI010000093.1 coordinate 1,039, forward strand.
GCAGCCTCCTGAGTGTTTTTCCGTTTACTTCTGTCAATGCCATTTTATCCTTTGTCGCTTCGAAGACTCCATTGTGCGAGTGTCTCCATAGTCTTTAACACTACAAAGGTGGGTAATGGTTGTGTGAGAAGGGGAGGTAATAGAAGAAAGGAGCGACTTTGACGAAGAAAGGGTGTATTTTAATGAAGAAGAGGAAGGGGAGGAAGTTTTTGGTTTAAAGTTTAATGTTCTGGTGTGATGCAAGCGAGGAAACCGCGGACTTCGCAAGTACAGAAACTTTATGCTTCCGAAATCTCGACTTTTAACCGAACCGAGGGGAGGGGAATGTTAATGCTTAAGAGTTTAAGGGCTAGCTGCCTGAAGGCTTGGGCAAAACAAACTCTTAAACCTTAAACTCTTAAACTTTTAAACATTGAGCTCAGTAAACCCGTCCCATCATCGGGTGCTCTACTATCGCCTTCTTCAACTCAAGGAAATCCACTTCTCCCTGATGTTCCCATACCAGCTTGCCTCCCGGTTCTACCAGTGCGGTATAGGGTAGTGCACCATCCCAGCCTTCACCGAAGGCTTCTACCATGGCATAGTTGTCGCCGCCGGTAAAGATGTAGTTAGGCACGCCCGACTCTTTTTTGTTCAGGAACTCCATCACCTTATCTTCTTTGTCGAGCTTGTCGGCCGAAATCGACACAAATTCGAAATCGCGGGCACCATACATGCGCTGTATTGCAACAAACTCAGGATACTCCAGCATACAGGGGCCGCACCAGGTTGCCCACACGTTTATAAGCCGCAGCTTCTTGCTGTCGTCGTTTTTCAGGAGCGTTTTAATGCCTGCCAGATCAATTTTCTCAAGCTTCACCTCGCGCGAATTCCAGTCTTTGTCAACTCTTTCACGAAGGTCGGTTTTCCATCCCCACTTGGTGGAGCAGCCAAACACTTTTGTAACGGGCTCAGCAATACTTTCGCCAGCCAGTGTAGCATCTATGGCAGCACGGAGGTCTTCGCCATTGGTAGTGCCGGGTTTTTCAACTTTATCGATCCGGCCATTGTAGGTAAGCACACGGTTACTATCGAATACAAATGCATGTGGCGTGGCTACAGGTCCGTACTTCAGTGAGGCCTCCTCGGTGTCGCCATCGTAGAGGTACGGGAAATTGAAGGCCTTGTCTTGGGCTCTTATTTTCATCGCCTCGTAGTCGTCGTTCAGGTCGGTATAGCCCAGTTCTTCGTACAGCAATCCCACCGGGCTATTGGGGGAAATTGCTACCACAGCCACTTCTTTATCCTTGTAATCGTTTACAATGGCCATAATCCGGTCCTCATAAGCCTGCGCTGTAGGGCAATGGTTGCAGGTAAAAATGATTACCAGCGCTTTTGCATCTTTAAAATCGCTGAGGGTGTAAAACTTGCCGTCCACCCCAGGCAGGTTAAAGTCGGGCGCCTTCGCCCCAATTTCGAGTGTAGTTACTTCCTGCTTAGGTATAAACTGCGGGTTGGCCACAAAGGTAGGCTCGGCAGCATTTGCGTCGGTGGAGACAGCTTCAGTACTCTGCGCTTCTTTTTTTGTATCCTGGCATGCCGTAAATACAAAGGCAGTGAACAGGGGAGCCAGCAGCATATTTTTTAGGTTTCTCATAGTCAGTAGTTAAATGGAGGGTTTATTGTTTCCTAACAACAGGTAACATATCAATTCCGGCCGGTAATGACAAAAAATCCTACACGAGCGAAAAGAAACAGACAGGCAACGGAGTTTATCGGGGGTGCCGGAGCAAATGCATGCCAGCCCTGGCGGCCACAGCTCACGATCTATTATTCCGCGCAACGGTTTTTCATGCCGCGGCTGGGTTTGGTTCATTCTTTTTTGGAAAAAACCTCGTTAAGCTCCTTTTTCACATTTGCTATTACCAGGGTGGCATCCTTTTTTATCTCCTCCCAGTTTTCACGCGTGGCTTTTTTTACTTCTGAAGCTTCTTCTTCAAGTCTGGTTTTCTCCTGCTCAATTTTTTTTCGCAACTCATTGCTTTCCTCGCCTGCTTCGTCCCGCAAGGTGTTCAGTTTTTTATCGAGCTGCGCAATTTCATCCTCGAGGTTTTCTATCAATTTTTTCTTTTCGTCCTCGAGTTCCCGGGCGGCCTGTTCTACCTTTTCTTTTGCTTCCTGCGACGACTTTTCCACCTTTTTCCTGGTGCCTTCGCCACAACCGGCGGTGGCTATGCTTATAGCTAATAGTATCACAAAGAGCTTTGGTGTATCCATAGTTGTTGGGTAAATAAAAAGAGCCTGTTTTGTACTCAAAATACAAAACAGGCTCCGAAAATTACAATGTTTTTTTAAGATGGTCTAGTTTGCGGCTACGGCCTGCCAGCGGGTTACGGTATTTTCCACGGGCTCTATGGTGCGAAGGTACTCGTATATGGCGCCCAGGTCTTCTTCGGTCATGCCGGCGTACATTGTCCAGGGCATCACAGTCTGAAACTCCCCTTTTGCCATGTCAACGGTTGGTAGCACATAGGTGGAGTCCTGGTAAATTTTGAAACGGCTGATGAAAGCCTCCTTCGTCCAGCTGCCAATACCTGTAGCATGTGGTGTGATGTTCATCGACGTTACCTTGAATCCATTTCCGAGGTTAAATTCAAAGCCACCGGCAAACAGCTTGCCTACACGCTGCCCGTTCTCCTGCCTGGTGTGGCATTCTGCGCAGCCGGCTGCATTGGCTACATAGGCTCCGTAAGCAATCACATCCGAAGGGTCCGGTTTTTTAGTTGGGCTTGGAGGCTTGGGCATGGTATTGATGATGAAGTTGACGGGAAAGTCGGCCTTTGAATCTTCGTATGCAGACTCAATAGGTTGAAGGGTACGCAAGTAGGCAATGATAGATTTAATATCTTCCTCATCCATTTTGCCATAGTATAAGTACGGCATTACCGGAAACATCGCATCGCCATTCTTGTTCACGCCGGTGGTAATGGTACGGTAAATTTCCCCGTCTGTCCAGTCGCCCAGATTAAAGGGGGTTAAATTTCTAGACACAAACCTCCCAGGAAATCCAAATTTTTGATCGAACAGCTCACCGCCTTTCCCCAGCGTGCCTGGTACTGGTGGCCCGGCAAATTTGGACCAATCGCGGGTAGCATGGCAGTCCATACAAAGCGATACATTGTGTGCGAGGTAACGCCCCCGTTCGATCTGCTGGCTGGTGCCTTCTACTTTCAGATCGGGAGGCGGGCCCACGTCGGGCAGGCCAAGTTTAAGGTAGGCGAGTCCGCCGGCAATTAGCACCACCACGGCAATGACGATGATGCCAAGAACTTTTAAAATTTTACTCTTCATAGGATCAGGATAGATTTTGGGATGTTATTAACTATCCAAGCTAGACAAAAAAAGAGAAGCTAAAAATGCAATGTTGAAAAATTGAGTAAACGTGCAGGAAAACCAAGTTAAGCACTAAACATGAGCTGCATAGCACTCCACAGCTTGCCTTTGAGCGCAATGGCCTGCTCAAGGGCGGCGAGGCTGTCGGAAACCAAAAACTGTTGCTCACCCCTTTTCGATATTTGGTATCGGGCGGTTGCCTGGGGCAGCTCCACCCCAAACGATAGCACACGCCTGTAGCCTTCCACCACTGCGGGAGCATTTTTATATTCAGCCTCGGAAAGCAGGGTGGTGGCAGCGAGATCTATTTTTATTGCTGACGTGATTTTCTGCAGCAGAAGCTTCTGCGACGCCTCCATAGCATCAAAATTATTCTTGAGCAAAATTACCAACTCCCCGGCGCTTTCCTTTACAATTGCTGCAGCGGTTTCGGGTGCCGGCTGTTCGGCATCCTGGGTTTCCTGTCTGTTCCCGGGGCTCTTGCTGGTGCCTGCATGAGGATGCTCGCTAACCAGGTAAAGCTCCTCCTGGATAAATGCTTTCAGAAATGCCGGATTTTTCTCAATAGCCATAGGGTGCAGGGTTAAATACAAGATAAGTTTCCCGTCAGTTTTTGTCAGTGCCTTTTAAGCCCATAAGCTTTTCATCCACTTCATTTTCTAACTTAAAGATGGATTTTAGCTCTACGGCGTCTTCTGGCTTCATCCTTTTAGCCAGCACCAATCGTAGCTGGCGCCGGCGCAGGGCACCATCGTAAAGTTCTTTTTCAAAGTCGGTTTCGGGCACCACCTCGGGCACATCGATTGGCCTGCCCGACTGGTCGACAGCCACAAAGGTAAAAAACGCGGTGTGACTGTCGATCTTTTTGTTTCCGGGGATATCCTCTGCCACCACCTGTATGTAAACCTCCATGGAGGAGTTAAACGCACGGGTAACCTGGGCTTTTAGTGTAACCACGTCACCGAGTTTAATCGGCTTGCTAAACGATACATTGTCTACCGACGCGGTAACCACAATTCTGTTGGAGTGTTTTTGCGCTGCAATAGCGCTCACAATGTCCATCCAGTGCATCAGGCGGCCGCCCATCAGGTTGTTCAGCGTGTTGGTATCGTTGGGCAGCACCAGTTCGGTCATGGTTACGGCCGATTCCCTGGCATACTTTGTATTTTTAGGCATATTTTTGATTCAAAGGGGCCGTTTTGCGGCCGGATTCAACTTTTACTGTTAATTACTTACCCCATCCGTGTTCACCCTTAAGGGGTACAAAACTAAAATTATCGAAGGTTTCTTTCACCAGCTTGTTCCCTTCTTTTTTTGTGAGCCGCAGCATCTTCTGGCTTTTGGCATCTCCTACCGGTATCACCAGCCGGCCGCCTGTTTTTAGCTGCTCAACCAGCGCTTGCGGCACTGTGGGTGCGCCGGCCGTTACCAGGATGGCGTCGTAAGGTGCGAAAGCGGGAAGCCCCTTTGAACCGTCGCCCTGAAAAAAATGAGCTTTGTAACCCATTTGCGGAAGGAAGCTTTTGGTTCTTTCAAACAACACCTTGTTGTACTCTATTGTATACACTTCAGCGCCCAGCTCAAGTAAAATGCAGCATTGATAACCAGAGCCCGTACCTATTTCCAGTACTTTTGAACCACGCCCGGCGCCTGTTAGCTGTGTTTGAAACGCCACCGTGTAGGGTTGAGAAATGGTTTGCCCTTCGCCTATGGGGAACGCCTTGTCCTGGTAGGCATGTTCGAGAAAAGCATTGTCGAAAAAAAAATGCCTCGGCACTTTTCCAATGGCATCCAATACCATTTTGCTGCTAATCCCCTTTTCCTTTAAAGTGTTAACCAGAGCCCTCCGCAATCCCTTGTGTCTATAATTATCTTCCATTGCAGTGCAATTTAGACTAATTGATTTGTAATACCATTTGGTGTGGTAATCACTGCGCGGCGAGGTTGTTTTTCGCAATCGGGCCACATACGCAGGCCTGCGGGCCGATCTTTATACTACCAAACAGGGGATCAGGGCTTTATGTTCGTGGGATAAAGATTACTGTAAATGGGAATGCGGTGTCAATTTATCTTCTAATATTGTATTTGATTAAAACAAAAAGATGTTTACGGGGATTATCGAAACCACGGGGCTGATAAAGAGTGCGGGAAAAGAGGGTACTAACAAAAGGTTTATCATCGAAAGCAGTATAAGCACTGAGCTGAAAGTGGACCAGAGTGTTTCGCACAGCGGGGTGTGCCTGACGGTGGTAGAGGTGAGCGGCAACACACATGCAGTGACTGCCATTGAAGAAACGCTGCAAAAAACAACACTTGACACGTGGCGCCCCGGCGAGCTCGTGAACCTCGAAAGGTGCATGCCTGCAAATGGGCGGTTCGACGGACACATAGTGCAGGGACATGTAGACCAGGTTGCAACCTGTGTAAAAAGAACGGAAAACAATGGGAGCTGGCTTTTCGACTTCGAATATGATGCAGCCCACGGGAATGTAACGGTGGAAAAGGGGTCGATATGTGTGAACGGGGTAAGTCTCACTTGTTTTAATTCAAAAAAAGGCAAATTTAGTGTAGCAATTATTCCATATACTTATGAATTTACTACCTTTCGTACTATTGGCGAAGGGAGTAGGGTTAATCTTGAATTTGATATCTTAGGAAAATATATACAAAGACTAATAAAAGGATATGTTTGAGCCATTTTTTAGCTAACCAGGAAGTATGGAAATAAAATGTATGGTCGTGGACGACGATCCGGTAGCTCGCAAGCTGGTGCGTCACTTTATAGAAAAAACCGACTTTCTAACTCTTAATTACGAGCTGTCGAACCCGATAGAAGCCAAGGATATTCTGGTGAAGGAAGATGCAGACGTAGACTTGCTGTTTCTCGACATTCAGATGCCGGAAATGACAGGCCTGGAGTTGATGGAGTCGCTCGACAAGTCTTACCAGATCATTTTTATAACGTCAGAAGAGCAGTACGCCGTGCGGGCATTCGAAAATAGTGTGGTCGACTACCTGGTGAAGCCTTTTGAATATCCGAGGTTTTTAAAGGCAGCCACCAAGGGAAGGGAAAACCTCGAAATACTTCAAAGATCTGTAGAAAAGCAGACGCACGTTTTTGTAAAGTGCGATGGCAAACTTGTGCGCATCGAACTCGAAGATCTGCTGTACGTAGAAGCCCTGGCCGATTATGTGATCTTCAACACCAAAAAGGGCAAGCACATTGTTCACTATACAATGAAGGGAATTGAAAAGCGGCTGCCGGCTACTTCTTTTGCACGGGTGCATCGCTCTTACATTGTGAACATGAACAACATCAAGCAGTTGGAGGAAATGAATATTATGATAGAAGACAAAAATATCCCTATGGGAGCCTCCTACAAAGATAAGTTTGTAAAGAAGCTAAATCTGCTTTAACCGGCCCGTTAATACCCCCGCTTTGTAAAGCGCTACAGCTATTGTGACTCCTACAATGGCGCCCACAATCAGGTCGCCGGGGTAGTGTACGCCCACGTAAATTCTGCTGTAGCTCACCAGGGCAGCCCAGCTAAATAGCAGCACCCCAAGCCACCGCTTGTGGGGGTGGAGCAATGCAACGCAAACAGCCAGGGCTACAGTATTGGCAGCGTGGGACGACGCAAAGCCGAATTTGCCGCCACAGCCTTTTACAGTGTAAACAAGGTGAGCAATGGCCGGATCGTGGCACGGTCGAAACCTTTCGAAGAATGGCTTCATAAAACCCGACGTAATCTGGTCGGAAGCCGCCACCGCAACAGCGATAAATATCACAGACCATATTGCATCCTTTTTTTGCTTGTAAATGAGCCAACCTGCCAGGAGCACGTAAAAAGGTATCCACATGCCCCGGCCAGTAATATACAACATGGGCATGTCGAGCCAGGGGGTATGAAGCCCGTTGAGCCAGAGAAACAGCTCCTGATCGATCTGCTTCAGCCAGTCAATCATTCTGCTGCCCAGTTTATACCTTTTTTCAACATTTCGGTGGTTTGGTGTTCAGCCGAGCCGGGAATGGGCTGGTAGTTGTATTCCCACCCGGCAAGGGGCGGGAGGCTCATGAGAATCGATTCGGTGCGGCCGTCGGTGTCGAGGCCAAATTTTGTGCCCTTGTCGAGCACAAGGTTAAATTCAACGTATCGGCCACGCCTGACCATCTGCCAGTTTTTTTCTTTCTCGCCAAACATCATGTGGCGGTTTTTATACATAAAATGCGTGTAAACGGGTGCAAATGTTTTTCCCACTGCCTGCACAAATTTCCAGCGGTCGTCCATGCTTATGCCGTTTTCTTCTTTTAGCCTGTCGAAAAAAATGCCGCCGATACCTCTTGTTTCTTGCCGATGCCGGATGTAAAAGTAGTCGTCGGCCCAGGCCTTAAATGCCGGATAGTAGCCGGGGTCAAACTGATCGCACGTGGCTTTTAGCTGCCTGTGAAAATAGACAGCATCCGCTTTGTCTACGTAATGGGGCGTAAGGTCGATGCCTCCGCCAAACCAGCAGGCTCCATTGCTCATTTCGAAGTAGCGCACATTCATATGGATGATCGGCACCATAGGGTTGGAGGGGTGAATGACAATTGACACCCCGGTGGCGTAGAAGTCTGCCTGTTGCAGCCCAAGGGCCTCCAGTATTTTCTCCGGCGTTTTGCCATACACCGCCGAAAAATTGACCCCTCCTTTTTCGATTACGCTGCCGCCTGTTAGCACCCGGCTACGGCCTCCACCACCGCCCGGGCGCTCCCACTTGTCTTCGATAAAAGTAGAACCGCCATCCGCAACTTCAAGCGAAAGACATATTTCGTTCTGTAGCTCCTTAAACCATTCGGTAATCTGCGTTTTGTCGATCATTTATAGCGCGGTATGGGTAGTAAAATTTTGTTTTCTATTTTAGAAAGAATAGCCTATTCCGATGTTCGGTATGGATTGATTTTTTTCGCCAAACGGGAAATTGGTAATGAGCTTGTCTACGATCCATCTCTCGCCGGCCCGCCGGGCAGGGTCATACATTTTTGACCCCATGTCCAGCCTTAATATCAGGAAGGAAAAATCGAACCGGAGCCCAAATCCGGAGCCGATGGCAATTTCGCTTCCAAACGTATCGGCCTTAAACTGGCTGCCGGGCCTGGTAGGGTCATTCCTGAGCGTCCACACATTGCCGGCGTCTATAAAATACGCCCACGACACAAAGCCAAACAGGCGCCGGCGGTATTCTACGCTTGCTTCCAGCAGAATTTCGCCGGGCTGCTCAAAGCTATAGTCAAACAGCCCGTCGGCCTCGGGGTTGTCGCTCAGCGGGGGTGTGTAAGACCCCGGCCCCAATCGGCGCGGCCTCCACGCCCTGATACCGTTGCTGCCACCGGCGAAGAAATACTTTTCATACGGAAGCACCGTATTTATGCCGTATGGAACGGCAACCCCCACATTAACCCGGTAGGCCACGTCGTGCATGGATGAAAGCGAAACAACTTTTCGGTAGTCAAAATTGGCCTTCGAAAACTGGTAATACTCCAATCTGTCATTTTTTAGCCCTTCTTCGTCAAAAAGATGTAGAGCGTTACCACTGGTTTCGAGAAAAATCCTGAAAAAGCTCGCATTCCCTTTTGCCAGTCCGTAGCTGTTGTTGTTGACCGTCATCGAGAGGCTGCTACTTCCCACGTAGGAGGGTTTGAAAGAATTAATCAGCAGGTTTCCCTGTTCTTCATAACCTTGGAGCAGCTTCCGGAAATCGTCTGTAAGCTCAGAGTCGATAAAGCTCATGTCGGCCAGCGTGAGGGTAAACAGGCGGCTGTTGTCGCGCTGCCAGATGTAGGCCCAGGAGGCGTTCAGATTAGTCCGTTTATATTCACGGCGATCGGTTACCGTAGCACCTACCAGCAGCCTGGTTCGGGGGTTTAGCCGGCCGAGAAAATTACGCTGGCGCAGGTCGGTCGGTATTATGAACTGCGGAAATGTCAAAGCCAGGTTTCCGCCGTATTCGGTGCTGGCATACACGGTATTTACATCGGAGGGAGACGCTACGCCTTCAACGCCAAATTTGCCCGACAACTCCAGTATTTCCAGCCCTTTAAATACGTTCCGGTCTTTGGCGCTGAAGTTGAACACCGGACCGGGAAGCCCCTGACTTACATTAATGCCGACCTCGGTGGAGGTTTGGTACTTCTGCAGCGGGCTGGTAAAGATATTGGCAACAATGTGATTACCGGTAGTGTCGTAGTTGATGTTTACGAACTTGAAGATATCGAGATTGGCAAGCTGGCGCTGCGTTTCGAAAGTATTTGCCCGACTGTAGGTGCTGTCGGGGTACAGAAACACACGCCAGTCGAGAATTTTTTTGCTGTACTTCTCCTCGTAAAAATTGTAGGTTACATTGTTATAAACTCTTTTTTTTCGCTCCTGCCCGGGGTAGCTGAGGTTGGCATCGGTTATGAAATTGACCGAGTCGAGCACGAATTTCTTATGATTAACTCCTTTGCCGGGCGACTTTATTTCCATCCTAAGCAAAACCTTTCGGTCGCCCAGGGTAGTAGTGTCTACCGCAAAGCTGATGTACTGCCTGTTAAAGCGGTAGTAGCCGTTGTTTACCAGCAGCTCATAAAGCCGCTCCCGTTCGCTAGTCAGGTCCTCCTGCCGGTACCGCCCGCCAGCAACAAGCCGCGACTCATCGCTGTGTTGTTCCACCAGCGCTTTTATTTCCTGGTCGGGAATAATCTTAAAAATGGAGTCTATTACGTACGACTGGCGGGTATCGATATAGTAGGTAACCGACACTAACTTGCCACTCTCCTTTACTTCCGAAGTGACGGTGGCGTTAAAATAACCTTCAGATTCGAGGTAGCTCACCAGTTGCTGCTCGGTTAGCATGCGCAGGTTGGGGTCGTACACCACCAGCTCTTCTCCCCAGCGCATGCGCATGTTGCCTTCTTCCAGCGTCTTGTCCAGCCGTGCCACCTTGCTGCTCTTCCGGGCCATTAAAGTTGCGGCCTTTTTTTCTTTGCCTGCAGCCTCGGCAGCTGCTATGCGGGAGTCGTACATGCTAATGGTTTCATTTTTCCGCTGTACATATTTGGCCGAATCGTAATGGTTGAGCCCCCAGTAGTACATGTTCACGTACAGGGCCCATGGAAAAATCGGGGTTCTTTTGTTTGGTGTCTGCCTGAATTGCTGCGCCAACTCTTCGGCATCCAAGCCTTTGCGACCTTCAATCGATTGCTTGTAAAGTAGCTTCTGGCCTTCTTTCAGGTGTCGCACACCCAGGCACCCGTAAAGCAGTAGTGGTATAGCAACAGGAATGAAAAGTTTATATGTTAATTTGCGGATCGCAGCCGTCACAGATATGATTTCCAAAAACAGGGCAAAATTCATCAAATCGCTTCAATTAAAAAAATTCAGGAAGCAGGAAGGGGCATTTCTTGTGGAGGGAGGAAAAAGTGTAATGGAGTTGCTGAAGTCCGATTTTCGGCTTCGTGAACTGTATGTAACGGCAGCTTTTTTTAATGCAAATGCGGAGGTGCTGGGAGCAGCATATGTGCCCTGCCAGCTTGCTACTGAAGAGGAACTTACCCGCGCCGGTTCTTTGAAAACGAATAATGCCGCCCTTGCCGTGGTCGAGCTGCCCAACCAGACGCTAAAGCAGCCCTCAAACAACGAATTTGTGCTTGCGCTGGACGATGTCAGGGACCCTGGTAACCTCGGCACCATTATCCGGATAGCCGACTGGTATGGAATATCTAAAATATATTGCTCAGAGGAGACTACCGACGCCTTTGCGCCAAAGGTTGTACAGGCATGCATGGGATCGCTGGGCAGGGTGGAGGTGTTCTACTGCCCACTGGCAGGGTTGTTTGCCAGCAGCAACCTGCCGGTTTACGGCGCCCTTCTGGACGGCCGGAGTGTTTACGGTGAAGGCTTTTCGAAGCCAGGCTTTATTTTGATGGGCAATGAAGCCAACGGTATTTCCGAAGCCTTGCAGGCGCATATTACGGTACCGCTGACCATCCCCAGGGCAGGTGGTGCCGAGTCGCTCAACGTGGCCATAGCCACCGCTGTGATATGCGACAACATGCGTAGAGCAAGGCAGCAGTAGACGAAAACAGGGGTCGCTCAGGTGCATTTGGTTAGTCGGCTGTATAGGCAAGCTTTTTTTGACACGAATAACGCGGATTAGCACTAGGGCTTTTCAGGCCATCCAGGGTCTCATGAAAGTGTGAGCTATAATGTTGGAGCTAAATGATCACCGCGGTGGAAAGCCACGGAAACTTCTTTATGCCGCCTCAATTTCTTCTCACCGCCAGGCCAAAAGCACGGGCCGGATTTTTTACAAGCAACTGGTTGATGTCTGCATCCGTAAAGCCGTTTTTCTTTAACTTCGGAATGAGTTCATCAAAAATGGCTACAAAGGGCATAAAGTTGCCTCCATTGGGCTCGCCTGGTTGATACCAGCCGCCGTCGTGCGAGAGCAATACATGATTGAGCAGGTTGTTTTCTTTGCAATAAACAAGCCGCTCAAGGTGTTCGTCTACAGCCCACACCACCCCGTCGAGACTTATCCAGGCACCCTTTTCTGCTGCTGTTTTATATTGTGCAAAGTCGTTTTCCATCTGTGCATGCACCCAGATAAACGCCGACGGATGTACGCCTTCTTCTTCGAGCAAGGCAATCTCTTCAAGAGCGGGTGCAGCGGGCCCCGTATGCGACGCTATAGCCATGCCAGTGGCAAGGTGAGTTTTAGCTGCCGCACTTACCAGCTTGCGATGAACGTCCGAAAGCGGCACTTTATCGGCCACGCTGATTTTGATAAACCCCGGAAACACGTCGGTGCCTTCAATACCTGTTTCAAACTCGGTGATCCAACGCTCTGCCAGCTGACCGGCGGTTTCGGTAAAGGCATGAGGGGGTAGATACTTGTTGTCGACAGCGCCGTAGTAGCCCGTGTTGGAAAGAATAGTGATGCCGCTTTTCGCACTCAGCTCTTTCAGTAGCCAGGGGTCTCTGCCGAGGTAGGCAGGCGTGCAGTCGATAAAGGTTTTTACACCTCGTTCTTTTGCCTGCATCAGGTAGGGCAGTACGTTTTGCACCACGCTATCTCTGTTCCAGCGATGGTAGCCAGTGCTATCGGCACCAATAAAATCAACCAGCAGGTGCTCGTGAATTAAAGTGAGCCCCATGTCGGCGGCCTTTTGCTCACCCGATACGGTCCTCACAATTGGTGGCTCCTGTATGCACGAAGCAAGCAGTAGCAACAGGCACAGGTACGTTAAGTTTTTCATTGCAGTCCGGTTTTAGAACAGCCCATCGCTTTTAGCGGCGGCGTCTTCAGTCAGCAGCTCAGCCTCTTCTTTTCCAAGGTAGCGATCGATGAAATAATGCGCCACATACAGCAGCGGGGTGAGAAGAATGGCTACACTGAATTTATAAATATAATTAATAGTGCCTACTGCGGCCAGCTGACTGCCGCTCCAGCGGTTTTCGGCGGGAGCCAAAAGATAAAACGCTATCCACAGTACCACAAAACTGTCGATAAGCTGGCTAACCAGTGTGGAGCCTGTGGCTCGCAGCCAGATTTTCTTTGGGCCGGTAATTTTGCGCAACTGGTGGAATACGAAAACGTCGAGCAACTGCCCGATCAGGAATGCCGTGAGCGATCCTACTATAATGCCCAGACCTTGCGTAAAGAGTACCTTGAAGGCGTAGTTTATGTTGAAATAATTGCCCTGGGCGTCTTTGCTGTTTACCTCGATCCAAAAACCTGCCGGGTCGAGCAGCGTTACCAGGTAAATAACAAAGAAGACATACGCAATAAATGCTGCGGTAAGGTAGCTGATTCGCTTTACGCCCTGTTTTCCAAAGTATTCGTTGATGATGTCGGTAGTAATAAACACTATCGGCCATATAATGGCCCCCGCGGTAAGATTGAAATCGAGTACAAAATCGCCGAACAAATTGATTTGGGCAGGGGAGAACCCAAACGTGGATTCGGCCGAAAAAATCTTAACGCCAATAATCTCAGCTACCACGGCATTCGTCAGGAATATGCAGCTGAGGAATATAAACAGGTTGGTTTTTTTGTTTTTCAGAATGTGGTCCATACTTAAATAGGTGCGGGGGTAAATTCGCTTCCCTCAGTACCAAGATACGATTCTTCGTAAACAGTAAGTGCCTCTTCCAGCACCGGGCTGAGGTCTTTGTACCGGGTGCTGAAATGCCCCAGAATCAGTTTTTTAGCCCGTGCTTTTTTTGCAAGCAGCGCAGCTTGAGCAGCCGTGGAGTGGAAGGTAAGGCCAGCTCTTTCCTCCATGTCATTCAAAAAAGTGGCCTCATGATAGAGTATGTCAACATCACTGATAATTTCCAGCAGCGATTCGTCGTATTTGGTGTCGGCACAATAGGCGTAGGAATAGGAGGGGCGGGGCGGCAAGGTAATCTGGTCATTTTTGAAAAGAAGATTGCCGCTGCTGTCGTAGAGGTGTTCTCCTTTTTTCAGCCTCATTATCTGAGCCGGAGTAGTACCAGGAGGCAATAGGTTTTTATCGATCCGGCGGCTTTTTGGTTTTTCCCTGAATAGAAAACCCGAGCAGGGGATGCGGTGATTGACCGGAAATGCGGTAACGGTAATTTTGGCCGACTCATGAATGATTTTCTTTACTCCGGGCTCCCACTCATAAAACTGTATGGGAAAATTGAGTGTTGTGTCGGAATATTTGAACTGCAGGGAAAGTATGTCGTTCAGGCCGGGAGGGCCGTATAAATACAGCCGCGACTTACGGCCGTACAAGTGCATGGTAGATAGCAAGCCAATGAGCCCGTAGTAATGGTCGCCGTGCAGGTGGCTGATGAAGATGTGGTGGATCTTGGTGAGCTTAACCCGGTGGGTTTTTATCTGAAGCTGCGTGCCTTCACCACAGTCGATCAGGTAGTGTGAGTCGTCCACTATAAGCACCTGCGATGTCTGGTTGCGTCCATGCGCAGGTGCCGCGGAATTAGAACCAAGAATTTTCAGTACAAAGCCCAAAGATCTATTCTTCTTCGTCTTGCAGGCCGCTTTCTATCTCATGGAGGAACACCGCATCTATTCCTTCTTCTTTGGTAGGAAGAATATTCAGTACCTTATCGAGCTGAGAAATTTTGATGAGTTTCATTACGTGGTCGTTCAACCCCACCAACACAAAGATGCCGCCGCCTTCGCTAAAACATCTGTTGCCTACCAGCAGCGCACTTAGCCCGGAAGAATCTACATATTTTACGTCCGACAGGTCCACTATAATGTTGGCATTTCCTTCAGCCTGGAGTTTTACAAATTCAGATTTGAACTCCGGGGCCGAGGAGGTATCCAGCTTTTCCTGGTTAATTGTAAAAATGCTATATCTTTCGCTCTTGTCTAATGAGTACTTCATGTTTGTTAATTTAGTTTTTCATTGGCGGAAATGGAGGTGATATCTACTCCGACATCAATTCCAGTATGTCGTTGAAAATGAGCAGCAATCGCATGCTCTCCTATATTTCTTTTAGCCCATTAAGGGCGTTGAGCACATTTTTTTCTATTGCCTCTTCGGCATTGCTGTAATCACGCCCGATAAATTGCTCTCCGGTCACCTTTTCATATAGCTCCACATAGCGGCTGGTAATGGAACTTACAACTTCGTCTGTCATTTCCGGTACCTGCTGTCCGTGCTGCCCCTGAAAACCATTTTCAATGAGCCACTGCCTCACAAATTCCTTCGAAAGCTGCTTCTGCTGCCCTCCCGAGGCCTGAATTTCCAGGTAGGTGTCGGCGTAGAAATAGCGCGATGAATCCGGTGTGTGAACTTCATCTATAAGATAGATGGTGTCGCCGTGTTTACCGAATTCGTATTTGGTGTCCACCAGTATCAGCCCCTGCGATTGTGCGTATTCTGCCCCTTTTTTATAAAGCGCTTGCGTGTACTTTTCCAGCAGTTCGTAATCGGCAGCCGACACTATTCCCTGTGCAATAATCTCCTCTCGCGAAATATCCATATCATGTCCCTCGGAGGCCTTGGTTGTGGGAGTTATGATGGGCTTGGGTAGCGGGTCGTTCTCGTTTAGCCCCTCGGGTAGCGGCACACCGCACACCCTGCGCTTGCCAGAGCGGTATTCGCGCCAGGCATGCCCTGCCAGATACCCCCTGATTACCATTTCTACCTTGAATGGCTCGCACCTGAGCCCTATAGTAACATTGGGATCGGGCACGGATAGCACCCAATTCGGCACGATGTCTTTCGTATAGTGAAGAAACTTTGAAGCTATCTGATTCAGAATCTGGCCCTTGTACGGAATAGCCCGGGGCAGAATCACATCGAAGGCTGAAATCCTGTCGGTAGCCACCACAACCATCAGCTCATCAAGGTAGTAGACGTCGCGGACTTTACCTTTGTAGCGGCTTGTTACTCCTGGAAAATTAAATTGTGTTTCCTTTAGGGCTTGCATAAGGAACGCAAATTTAGAGATGGGTGTCGTATTAAAAAATTTTTAGCGTTCTAAGTTCCGGCCAGTAGTTTAATGATTGGCTTTTAAGCTATTGGAACGCAACAGGGGCTGGTTTCAGGGATTGGGCTTCTCTTCCTTTACCAGCTTATCATTTTTGTAGGTTACAGTCTTTTCAAGGTTTCCTTTGCTGTCGTAGTACTTCCACACACCATTTTTCAGATTTCGGACATTCTGCCCTTCTTCAGTCAAGCGGCCCGACCTGGCATACGCTTTATGGGGACCATCTTTGCGGCCATACTTATAGGCCGTTTCGTATGCCACTTTCCTGGGGGAATGATAACCTTTTGTGAGGCCGTGTTGCTTACCGTTCTGAAAGGCGGCTTCTTCTGTCTTTTCTCCCTTTTCGTTGTAGGTTATGCGGCTTCCTTCGAGTTTTCCCAGCGTATAGTTTTCTTTCAGAATCAGGGTACCATTATCGTTGTAGTAGTTCCATTCACCCGATGCCAAATCATCTTTGTAGCGCTTGGTGGCTGAGGGTTTTCCGTTGCCGGCAAATTCCTCCGTCACACGGTCCTTTTCGCTGTTTGCATAGTCGGTAATTGTTTTGGGCTGACCGTTTTCATGATAAGTCAGGTTTTTGCCAACTCTGAAACCTTCCTGGTAGGTAAGCTTTTGCGCGATTTGCCCGCTTGGATAAAACGATTCGACGGGGCCTGTGAGTTTGCCCAGCTGGTAGGTGCCGGAGTACTCGAGCTGGCCATTGGCGAAGTAGGTGCGATAGGTGCCATTTTGCTGGCCGGCCTCATTGTAAGCTTCCGATTTTAGTTGACCGTTGGGGTACCATGTTTTGAAGTGCCCGTCAAGTTTCCCGGCTTTATAATAAGCTTCAGTCTCTTTTTCGCCCGACTCGTAGTAGGTTTCGGTAATGCCATGCTGGAGGCCGTTTTGATAGTTGATTACTTCTTTTTTCAGCCCATTGGCGTAGTAATACACAACCTCGCCGTCGGGTTTTCCCTTACTAAATTGGGTTGAGGATTTGATGCTGGCTGTTTCGTAGTAGGAGATCACCTTGCCAGCGAGTGTGTCGTCTTTAAAAATTGCAGTTTGCAAAAGCTGGCCATTGGGGTGATACACTTTTGTCTCGCCCTGTCGAAGGCCATCAACGTAGGTGGTTTCTCTTTGAATTTTTCCGTCGGTGTAGTAATTAAAAAATGTACCGTGCCTTTTTCCTTCAGTGTAGCTGCCCTTGATTATTATTTCCCCCTCAGGGCTAAACTTCAGGTACTCACCGTCGATCAGGCTGCTGTCGTTGTTGAGCACAAAGTACTCTTCCATTTTTTTGCCCTCATAGGAGTTGTAGTAGGTAGTAATTTTCGCCTGCGAAAAAACTACACCCGGACTCAGCAGTACCAATGTTGCTAAAACCTGTCTAACCATATCAGGGTACATTTAAAAGGCCCCACGTTAGAGGTGGGGCCCTGTTATGTAATAGTGGCTACATTTTCTCAATCACTATGGCAGAAGCACCCCCACCGCCGTTGCAAATGCCGGCTACACCTACGCCGCCACCTTTTTGTTGAAGTACGGTATTTAGTGTGGTGATGATGCGGGCACCGGAACAACCCAGTGGGTGACCGAGCGCAACTGCTCCGCCAAAAACGTTCACCTTTTCAGGATCAAGACCCAGCTGCCGGTTGTTTGCTATAGCCACAGCTGAAAACGCCTCATTAATTTCGTAAAAGTCAACATCTTTTTTCTCTACGCCGGCCATTTTCATTGCCTTGGGAATGGCCAGCGAAGGTGCGGTAGTAAACCACATCGGGTCTTGCGCGGCATCGCCAAAACCCCGGATTTTTGCCAGTGGCTTCAATCCTAGTTCCTTTGCTTTTTCGGCACTCATTAATACCAGGGCCGAGGCGCCATCATTAATTGTAGAGGCGTTGGCGGCTGTTACAGTACCATTTTTGTCAAACACAGGCCGCAACCCCGGTATCTTATCAAAGTTTACATTTTTATACTCTTCATCCTCGGTCATCAACACGGCGTCGCCTTTGCGCTGAGGTATTTCAACAGGCACAATTTCATTTTTAAAGAAACCAGACTGCGTAGCGGCTGCAGCCCGCTTATAAGACGATATGGCGTACGCATCCTGCTCCTCGCGGCTAATTTTCATTTCACGGGCGGTATTCTCTGCGCAGTTGCCCATGGGGAAGCCGTTGTAAATTTCCCACAGGCCATCGTGCATCAGGCCGTCGATCAGCTGGCCGTGTCCGTACTTGTAACCGTAGCGGGCTTTGGGGATGTAATATGGTACGTTGGTCATGCTTTCCATGCCGCCAGCAACCACCACGTCGTTTTGGCCAAGCATAATCGACTGAGCACCAATCATGACGGCTTTCATGCCCGAGGAGCAGACTTTGTTGACGGTGGTACATGGCACGTTTGCGCCAATGCCGGCACCAAGCGCTGCCTGCCGGGTGGGGGCTTGCCCCAGGTTGGCCGAGATTACATTGCCCATATACACTTCGTTCACGAGCTTTGGATCGACACCTGCTTTTTCGAGAGCGCCTTTGATGGCAATTGAACCTAATTTGGTGGCTGAAAAATCTGCGAGCGCACCGCCAAAGCTTCCGATGGGGGTTCTTACTGCAGATACAATTACAACTTCATTCATGGGGTTAAGTTATTTGTGTTTAGTTCTCTGTTAATCGTTTTTTCTTACCCGTTAACTGAGCAAAGGATAACGATTAACTTCTGTGTTACCAGTCTGGCTTGGTGCTGTCAGCTTTTTTAGTCCCTTTGCGTTTGTTTTGCTGTATGTACTGGATTTCGCTGTTTCGCATCGCTTCAAGTATCATACGGGCTTTTTCTTCTGAGATGTTCATTTCCTTCAGCTTTTCCGGGTCAATTTGGGGTGGCTGCTGCTCGCCATCCTTCTTTTGCTGGTCTTGCTGGTCCTGCGACTGCTGTTCTTGCTTTTGCTGGTCTTCAGGTTTCTGACTTTGCTCCTTGTCTTGCTGCTCTTTGTTTTTTTGTTCCTGGTCTTTCTGTTGCTGATCCTGCTTTTGCTGATCTTTATTTTGTTGCTCCTGATCTTTCTGCTGCTGGTCGTTTTGCTGATTTTGATCCTGCTTGTTCTGCTCGTCCTTCTTTTCGTCTTCCTTCTTCTCTTCGTTTTCTTTGTCTTTTTGCTGCTGGTCTTTGTTCTGCTCACTTTCTTCATCCATTTGCTTTTTCAGCAGTTGGTAATTGTAGCGCGCTTCAGCATTGGCAGGGTTTGCTTTCAACGCCTCCTTGAAAAAATTGAGGGCAGAGCTTCTTTCCTGCGGATTATTGCTTAGCACCCCCATTTGGTTCAGGGCAGTAGATCGCAGTGTTTTATCGGGGCTGGAAATGAGGCGCTGATACTGACTGAATGCCTGCAGGGAGTCGCCTTTTTGAAACAGGGAGTGGCCGAGGTTGAGCAAAATTTTATCGTCCATTACACCAAGCGAATCGGTGAGCATCGTGTACGCTTCCGCTGCTTTTGCATAGTTGCCCGACAGGTAAGCGGTTTCGGCCTCCCTTTTGAGCTTGTTTACAGTGGCAATGTCGTTTAATCCGGGAATTATTGCTGCCAGCAACAAAATGCCTGCAAGTGTCTTCATATTTTTATTGTCTTCACCGAAATGAGGTAATCTAACGCAAAAAGTATAAGCCCCAATGCCAGAAAGTAGTAGTACCGGTTGGCGGTAACGTCTACCTGCCGTGCATCCCGTAGCTCTCCTTCTATATCCCTTATCGTGTTAATCAATCTCGATACGTCGTTTTTAGTTTCATTAATTTCAAAGTATTTACCGCCTGTTCGTGTTGCCAGCTCTTTTAGTGCTGTTGGGTTAAGCTTGGTAACTACGTCGTTGCTCTGCCGGTCTTTTTTAAAGCCCCGGCGGCCCAGAATTTTGCTGCCTTTCTCGGTGCCTACGCCAAGTGTGAAAAGCTTGATGCCAGATTTTTCGATCTCCTGCGCTATTTGCACTGTTTCCTCGCCGAAGTCTTCACCGTCGCTAATAAGAATGATGATTTTCGATTTTTGTTGTGTTACCGGCGACTCCTCTTCGTTGAGTTTGGAAAGTGCCATGCGAAGGGGCGGCGCAAAATCCGTTCCGGTATTGGGAACCAGCGAGGTATTAAGTGTTTCAATAAAGATATTGAGCGCGGATTGGTCGTAGGTAAGGGGGCATTGCATGAAGGCTTCATTTGAGAACATGATGATACCCATGCGGTCGGAGCTAAAAGCTTCCACGATGTTCTTCATTTCGAACTTCACTTTCTCGAGTCGTGTGGGTTGCACATCAAATGCGTCCATCGACTGTGAGAGGTCCAGGCAGAAGAAGATGTCTTTTCCAACCGATTTTACTTCCCTTTTGCTATCGCCGAAGGAGGGCCCCAGCAGGGCAACCATAAACAATGCAAAATATGCTGAGCGCAGAATGACTTTGCTGAAGACGGTGCGTGACGAGCTGCCTACCGCTTTGGCTACATAAAGTACCCTGGCAATGTAGGCCATGTACAGCAGGCCAAATGCCAGGCACAAGACCAATTCGAGCAAACCAAACGACTGATACCAACTCATATCTATTTTCCCGGGGCGTTGCCTACACGAAAGCAACCTTTCAATTGGGGACAAATATATAAAATGAACGGGTTGAGGCTAGTGTTTCACATTTTTTAACAAAGTAATCCTGCCTGGAGTTTTTCATTTTTTTCGTCTCCAGGGTTGCTTAGCTTGAAAATTGTCCGTTATCTTTGCAACTCTTTTTCAGAGCAGACCTACGGAGAGGTGGGTGAGTGGCTGAAACCAACAGTTTGCTAAACTGTCGTACTGGGTAACCGGTACCCCGGGTTCGAATCCCGGTCTCTCCGCATATTGTTGTAGAAGGGTCCCATAGCTCAGCTGGATAGAGCAACTGTCGGGGGCGCCTAGCCTTCTAAGCAGTAGGTCTTACCCGAGTGGGATCTGAAAGAATTGGTCCCATAGCTCAGCTGGATAGAGCAACTGCCTTCTAAGCAGTAGGTCTCAGGTTCGAATCCTGATGG
>CBFGTI010000094.1:0-21936 GCA_965651695.1 uncultured Imperialibacter sp.
TTGGCTTCCTTTAATTTCAGCTGCGAGTGTAAGTTCTTCGCTCTCATACAGCCTCGTGGCAACCTGCACCTTCACTGCTTTCTTTCCGGTCGCCAGCGCCTCCTTCAGTCTTTCCTTCGCCCTGAAAGACAAAAAAAGGGCAAAGGCGCCCACTGCTTCGTCCTGCGGGATGCTGCCAAACTGAATGGAATTTACGTTTTTCTCCGGTTGGGTGTAAGGCGGCATCCGGTAAACCAGCATGCCTGCCGCTCCTTTTTCTTTAACAGCCTTGTTGTACAATGCATAAGCACCTATGGCGTCGCTGAAAACAATTTTCCCCTTTACGTCTTCTTTTTCCAAGCCTTCTAATGCCGGCAGGTACACCACCTCGGCATTAATTCCTTCATCTGGTGTCGAAAAAGAGTTGATGGCAATCATATTGCGATTGGTCCCGAACGACAGCAGCGGTTCTGTTTCGCCCTGTATGTACACAGCCGCATCCACTGGCTCCCACGTTTTGTTTTTCATCGCCCGCTTTTCGATCCGGTAGGTGAGGCGGTCTGCAGGCGCTGCCCTTTCCTCTGGCACATAGCCGGCTTTTTCGAGCAGGGCTACCACGTAGCCGATGCTTTTGTTGAAGCCGGTGTTACCCGCAATGCGGAAATATTGTTCGACAAACGCCGTGGTTTCGTAAGCCTGGTCGCCAGTATATAGCTGTCGAACAGCATCAAAATACGCCTTGTACGGGGAAGCTTCAGTATCTGCTGCGGGTTGCGTTTTGCCTTCGATCGTTACGAGCAAAAGCAGGCTAATGACTGTGATGAGTTGTTTTTTCATAAAGCGATAAAAGTAAGGAAAACCCGGCACTGTTACCGCACGCCAACCCTTTACCGGCTTTCTTTGTTATAAGAACCAAATTCAGCATTATTGCAAGCGACACTGTAGCTATAAAAAAACATGAACCTTGAAGGAAAATCAGCAATAGTAACCGGCGCCAGCAAAGGCATAGGATTGGAAATAGCGAAGGCGCTGCTAAAAAGAGGAGTGAAGGTAGCCGGATGGAGCCGGTCTGAGCCTCAACTCACGTCCGATAAAAATTTTCACTTCGTAAAAGCCGATGTGGAAGACCCTGCGTCGATAGCCAGCGCATACAAAGAAACCGTCAGCAAGCTGGGCAGCAACATCCATTTCCTCATCAACAATGCGGGGGTGGGCATTCCGTCGCCTTTTGAAGAGACCCGGCCGGAGGATTGGCACACCATGTTCCGGACCAATGTAGACAGCATTTTCTATATATCGCGGCTGGTGGTTCCGCAGATGAAGGCAAACGACTTCGGCCACATCATCAACATCTCCTCCATAGCCGGCCTCAACGGGGTAAAGCATTATGCTGCCTATAGCGCCACGAAGCATGCCGTTACGGGTCTTTCGCACAGTATGATGATGGAGCTGCGTGACTATGGAATTAAAGTGACGGCGGTTTTTCCCGGCTCCACTTACACCCACTTTTTCGATGGGCGAAGTACTTCTACACCACCGGAGAATATGATGAGACCCGAAGACATAGCAAAAACCGTGGTGGAGTTGCTCGATACCCACCCCAACTACCTGCCGGCCGACATTGAGCTGAGACCGTTGCGGCCACAAGGGAAGAAATCAGGACAGTGATCAGTGGGTAATCGGCGTGATCGGTGGGTTGGGGTTTAATTGCCGCTGCTTTTGTAGTAGATAAGGTAGTCAACACAAACAGCGCCAGGTGCGCAGCCGCTTTGAGTGAAATCCAGCGTGAGGGCATCGCCGGTCTTGTTGAGGCTCACTTTAATTACCGGCAGTTCGTCTATTGAACTCAGCTCTACCAGGTCGTCGCGGTCCATCAGCTCATGCTCGCCGTCGAGGCCATACTGTTTTATGTCGACCCTGAAGAGCTTATTCTTGTCAAGCACATATCTGCCGGTTATCAGGCTATTGTAACCCACCGTTTGCATGGTCCCGGTTTCAATTAGCCGCAGCGACAACTCGTAAGTGCCGTCGGCATTAAAAACAAGCTCCTCGCGGTAGGTATAGCCAGGCTGGTCTTCCGACGTCGAATCAATTATCCAGGTACCTGCGATCGATTCAGGGCTAACCTCGTCGGTTCCCTGGCAGGAAAAAAGAAATGCAGCTATGAAGATGAATACTGGTGCAAATTTTTTCATTTTGGTGCGACGTATTTTAATCATGCAAAAGTACCAATTATAGACACAGCCACGATGAAAAAGGTTTTAACTCCAAATGATTTTAATCAGGAATGTACGTCGGCGGGATGTAATCTTAACTTTTTTTCACAGGACTTGAATGCGGCATCCTTTATCTTCGCAACTTTACAGGCCATAGCGATTTTTTTGAGATCAAACTAGAAACTCAAAACTCAAAACTTTAAACTCAGAACTTAAAACTCAGAACTTAGAACTCAGAACTCAGAACTTTAAACTCAGAACTTAAAACCCAGTGTCATTAGAGGTTAAAAATTTGTCGAAAGTATTCGGGGCGCAAAAGGCGGTAGACGATGTCTCTTTTTCTGCTAAAAGCGGTGAGATTTTGGGTTTTCTGGGACCCAACGGAGCCGGCAAGTCTACCACCATGAAGATCGCCACCACCTACATGGCACCTACCGATGGCACTGTGCTGCTGGCCGGACTTGACGTAACTGAGCAGTCGATGCAGGTTCGCAGGCAGGTTGGCTACTTGCCGGAGCACAACCCGCTTTATTTCGACATGTATGTGCATGAGTACCTCGCATTTATCGGGCGGGTGCATGGATTGCGCGGCGGTGCTCTTTCGTCAAGGATAAAGGAAATGGTTGAACTGTGTGGGCTGGGAGTGGAGCAAAACAAGCTGATAGGTTCGCTCTCCAAAGGTTACAAACAGCGGGTGGGGCTGGCACAGGCATTAATTCACAATCCGCCGGTGCTAATACTCGACGAGCCCACCACCGGCCTCGACCCCAACCAGATACTGGAAATAAGAAAAGTAATAAAGGAAATAGGCAAGCAGAAAACAGTAGTGCTTTCCACGCATATTATGCAGGAGGTGAGCGCCATATGCGAGCGGGTTGTAATAATAAATCGCGGAAAAAAAGTGGCCGACAGCAGCGTGAAGGAGCTGAGCCGCCAAACACACGGGAAGGCTTTCATTGTGCTGGAGTTTTCGGAGCAGATAGCCGATTTTTCGGAGCTGGAGAAATTGAATGACATTGTCAGTATCGAACTCCTGGAGCAAAACAAAGTTAAACTCACCGTGGCATCGGGCAAAGATATGCGGCCGGCGTTGCTAAAGCTGGCCGGCGAAAAAAGCTGGCCGCTGTTGGGCATTCAGCTCGAGGAAAACTCGCTCGAAAGCATTTTTAAAGAACTAACACAAGAATCAGCTTCCTGAGCCTATGTGGACCGTTTTCAGTAAAGAGGTAAACAGCTTTTTGAATTCGCTTATCGCCTACCTGGTAATAGGCGTGTTCCTCACAAGTATTGGCCTGCTTATGTGGGTGTTTCCCGAAACCAACGTGATGGACTACGGGTATGCCGACATGGAAACGCTGTTTAGCCTTGGGCCTTACGTGTTTATGTTTCTAATTCCGGCCATTACCATGCGGCTTTTTGCAGAAGAAAAAAAGGGTGGCACTCTCGAATTGCTGTTAACAAGACCGCTATCGGAAGTGCAGATTATCGGTGGAAAGTTTCTGGCCGGTTTTTTTCTGGTCTTTTTCACGCTGTTGCCTACGCTGCTTTACTATTATTCCATTTCGGCGCTGGGCAACCCTGCTGGCAATATTGACGCCGCAGGTGTTTTTGGGTCGTATATCGGCCTGCTTTTACTGGGAGGGGCTTTCACTGCCATAGGCGTTTTGGCTTCAGCCCTCACCGAAAACCAGATTGTCGCATTTATCCTGGCGGTGTTTTTATGTTTTTTCTTCTACACCGGCTTTTCATCAATAGCCGCCATCAACGTTTGGGGGAAGGCCTCGTTATGGCTCGACCAGCTGGGTATGCTGTACCACTACAACACCCTCAGCAAGGGGCTTGTTGATTCCCGCGATGTGGCTTATTTTGCCAGTGTCATTCTTCTTTTCCTTCTTTTAACCAAACTAAAACTAAGCAGCAGGAAATGACGAACTGGAAGAGCCGGCAAGTAGGGCGTTGGTTACTATTTCTCAATGGGGTAGCATTTATTATCTGGCTCAATTTACTGGCAGGCTCGCACCCGGTGCGGTTCGACCTTACAGAAGAAAAACGCTATTCAGTGTCGGAGCCAACAAAAGAACTACTGAAAAGCCTGGATGAAGTGGTGTACGTGGAAGTATACCTCGAGGGCGAGCTGCCGTCGTCGTGGAAGCGGCTGCAAACATCCATTCGCGAAATGCTGGAGGAGTTCGCCGTGTATGCGGGTGCTAATATTCAGTTCAGCTTCAGAGACCCAGCCTCGGCAGGGTCGGTAAAATCGCAAAACCAGTTTTTTCTTGAATTGGCCCGCAAAGGCATTCAGCCCACCAATTTAAATTTCAAACGAGACGGCAATACCGTGGAACGCTGGATATTTCCCGGTGCGGTGGTGTCGTACCAGGGGCGGGAAACGGGCGTAATGCTGCTGAAGGGAACGAGCGGGGCGGGCCCCGACCAGGTGCTTAACCAGTCCATAGAAGGGCTGGAGTTTAACCTTGCTTTTGCCATCAAAGAGTTGGTGAGCAACGAACGTAAACGAATAGGCCTCATTGCCGACCACCACACCATGGATACTGTGGCGCTGGCCGGTTTCCATCAGCTGCTGGCCGAAAAATATGACGTAAGGCCGGTGCGGCTCGCCCGCCAAACGCAACCATTGTCGGGTTTCGATGCTATCATTTTGCCCAAACCGGCTGAAGCATTCACCGAAAATGAAAAATACCTGATTGACCAGTACATAGTCAATGGTGGCAAAGCGCTGTTTTTTATCAATGCACTTTCAGTCAACATAGAAGAAGCGGCCGGGCCAGGCACCTTCGCTTTTCCGGTAGAGCACAACCTTACCGATCTGTTTTTCCGCTACGGGTTCCGAATCAATCAAAACTATGTGCAGGACCTGAACAGTGGGCAGCTGCCAGTAATTGTAGACAATGCCGGCGGGCAGCAGCAGGTCAGGTTGTTTCCGTGGCCGTACTTTCCGGTCATCAACAGGTTCGGTCAGCACCCCGTGGTGCGCAACCTGGATGCGCAACTGCTGCGTTTTGCCTCCACTATCGATACAGTGAAGGCCGACGGTATAAAGAAAACACCGTTGATGTTTACTTCCGAGCGATCGAGAGTAGTAGCGTCACCCGCAAAAGTCAGCTTCAACGACATGCAGGGTGGAATAAACCCCGCGAGCTTCAACCAGGGCATGTTGCCGGTTGCATACCTTCTCGAAGGTTCATTCACGTCACTTTACAAAAACAGAAGCCTGCCCCGAGGCGTAAACAGGTCCGGATTTCGCGAAAATGGGATGCCGTCCAAAATTATTGTAGTTGCTGATGGCGACTTTATCCGCAACGAGGTGAACCCTGAAACAGAGCAGCCGGTTGACCTTGGCGTCGATCCGTATTCGCAGCTTACCTATGCTAATAAGGATTTTATCGTAAATGCCATTGAGTACCTCACCGACGACCACGGGTTGATACTGGCTCGGAACAAGGAGGTGAAAATACGTCCGCTCGACAAAATCAAAATTGAAGAGCAGCGAACATACTGGCAGGTGCTTAACCTCGCAGGTCCATTGTTACTGCTGGTTTTATTTGGTTTGGCGAAGGCATTTGTAAGAAAGAGAAAATACACGCGGTTTTCAGACAATCATGCACACGAATAAAAAACTGGCGATCTCATTGGGCGTACTGCTTGTGCTTATACTTGCTACCTGGCAAATGAGCAAACCCACGGGCAATTCGCTGGTTGGCTTAGACCTGCTGAATATTGCCGACACCTCTCAAATAGTGCGCGTGGAAGTACTGCCCAACGAGGCTTCACAAGGGCAGCCTGTTGCCCTCGAAAGGTCGGGGAAAGACTGGCAGGTAAATGGAAAGTACAAAGCCGATCCCTCCATTGTGAGGGCGCTTATGGGCAGACTGCAGCTTTCGCGGGTAAAGCGGAAAGTAGGCCCCTCCGGCAGGCAGGAGGTGAGCGAATGGTTGCGGAAGGGAAAAAAAATAAAAGTAGGGTTTGAGAATGGAGAGGAAGTAGTTTTCGTTTCGGGTGGAAACCCGGCTAACACGGCGTCTTTTTTCCAAATGGAAGGAAGTGAGGACGTTTACCAGGTGGAGGTGCCCGGTTATTCGCTTTACATATCCGGAATTTTCGAACTCACCGAAAACCAGTGGCGGCACAGGCTGCTCTTTTCCAGCGACTGGCGTTCCATACAGGCGCTGACGGTAGACTACACCAGCCCCGGCAGAGATGACGTGGAGATATACTTTGACAAAACCACGCTGAAAGTGAGAGGCCCTGAGCCAACCGATACCACGGCACTGGAGAATTACATCGTCAATTTCGAGTCATTCTATACCAACGAATTTATTGGCGAGGGTCAAATTCCTCTCTACGACAGCCTGATGCAAACCGAGCCCATTGCCACTATCAGGCTAAGGGACATCGACTCTTCAAAAAATACAAACCTCAGCATATTCCCCCGGCCGGGAGCAAGCCCTTACACATTGCTGGCCGACGAAAAAGGAAATTATTCTGTTGTTGATGCGCCCCGTATCGAGAAATTGCTGGTAAGGCGACAGGACCTGGTGGTGAAATAGTGGCCCGGCAATTTTTAAGGTTGAAGAGCCTTGCCCAGCAGCTACCTGAACGTCAGAAATGCTTTTCGGTGGACGTAGGGCACGGCATGCCCGGTTTGGATAATCAATGCTATTTCAAACCGTTATTTTTTCTTTCGAATCTAATTTTTGTTATAACTTTACCGGGTTCAAAATCTTACCTAAAAAATTCCCGTTTTCTATGAAATTCATTGTTTCGTCATCATATCTACTCAAGCAGCTTTCGGCCATTAAAGGGGTAATAACTACCAACCCTGTGGTACCCATTTTGGAAAATTTTTTATTTGAGATAACCGACGGAACACTAAAGGTAACTGCATCCGACCTTCAAACTTCGATGATTACCGAGCTTGAAGTAGAAGCAAAGGAGAACGGCAGCATTGCGGTGCCAGCCCGGATATTGCTCGAAACGCTGTCTAACCTGCCCGAGCAGCCGGTTACCATCTCGGTAGACGAAGACACCTACAGCATTGAAATAAGCTCCGACAATGGCCGCTATAAACTTTCCGGTGAAAATGCCACCGATTTCCCGAAAGTACCCGAAGTAACCAACGGCTTTTCGGTAAACATGTCGGCTGAAGTGCTGGCTACTGCAATAAACAACACCTTCTTTGCCACCAGCAACGACGAACTGCGTCCCGCAATGACCGGCGTATTCGTGAAGCTCGACGAAACCAACACTACTTTTGTAGCTACCGACGGCCACCGGCTGGTACGCTACCGCAGGGTAGATGTGGCCGCGGATGTATCGAACTCCATGATTATTCCCCGCAAGGCACTCAACCTGCTGAAAGCCACCTTGCCATCGGAAAACACAAATGTGAGCGTGGAGTTCAACGTTTCTAACGCTTACTTCAAGTTCGAAAATGTACGCATGATCTGCCGCCTGATCGACGAGCGCTTCCCCGACTACGACAATGTGATTCCGGCAGACAACAACAATGTGATGACCATCGATCGCCTCGAGTTTCTTAGCTCAATGAAGCGTATCGCCATTTACGCAAACAAAACCACGCACCAGGTACGCATAAAAATAACGGGCAGCGAGCTGATGATATCTGCCGAAGACCTGGACTTCTCAAACGAGGCCAACGAACGCCTTTCCTGCGAGCACGATGGCGAGGATATTGAGATTGGGTTCAATGCCCAGTTCCTGCTTCAGATGTTGAATAACCTCGAATCGAAGAAAGTTTCCTTCAGGCTACAGGCGCCAAACAAAGCCGGTATACTTGTGCCGGCTGAAAAGGACGACAACGAAGACTTGCTGATGCTCGTAATGCCTGTGATGCTAAACAACTACGTGTAATTAGTGTGTTGCGGCGCAAATACATTCACCTGAAAGTATTTGCTCAACTCCAGGTGATTGACATAATCTTCAGCCTTCGCGGTGTTATTTTGGTATTGCACTGAACTTTCGCTTTGGCCAGTTATCAAAATTAGTCTCCTCTGGCATACAGCTATTTACTGGTGTCGTTCAATTTGATTAGTTTAAGAGCAACCAAATAAATGACACAATGAAAAAATCCATCTACGCATACTTGTTCGCTACCGGAATTGTCTTTTGTGCTGCTACAGCCTTCGCCGTTACCGACAATGAGGAGCCCAAAAAAGCTGACCTTTCGGGGGCGTGGACCAGCGCGGAGACGCTAGACGGGCGGGCGGTAACACATTCGCTCATCATGACCGACTCGTACTTCTCCATGGCGACTCACACTACTGAGGAAGGGGTATTTGTAACTACCGTTGGCGGCAAATACACTACCACCGACAATTCTATGACTGTTACTTTCGAATTTCATACATCAGATAAGTCGCTGGTGGGCCAATCCGTCACCCTCAGCCTGTCGCAAACAAAAGACGGGTTTTCTGTTAACACGTCTGACGGCGCCATTTCCTATAGCTTTAAGAAGGTTGACAACGGGAAGCCCGGCGACCTTGCCGGGGCATGGCTTATTTCCGGACGTAAGGGCGAAAATGGGGAGGTTACCAAAAGAAACACCGATGTGCCCCGCAAAACCATGAAGATACTGTCGGGTACACGCTTTCAGTGGATAGCCTACAATACTGAAACAGGCGAGTTTTTCGGTACTGGAGGAGGAACCTATGCAACCAAAGGTGGCAAGTATACCGAAAGCATAGGCTTCTTTTCCAGAGATAACTCACGGGTAGGGGCAAAGCTTGAGTTTGACTATGAAGTGAAAGGCGGGGACTGGCACCACAGCGGACTCAGCAGCAAGGGCGATCCTATTTACGAGGTGTGGTCGAAGCGATAGACACGGAAAGTAAGCGGCTTATTCACTTTATTTTGTACATTACCTGCTAAAATGTTCAAAATGAAGCTATTGGGCTGCTTGCTTTTTTTGTTTCTGGGGCAGGAGAACGAGATCCATCCCGACGAATTTGTGAACGTGGAGAAATTTACCGGGGCTTGGGTTAGCCACGGCGATGATATCGACGGGCCGCTTTAGAGGATCGGCAATTAAACTCCCTTGGGCGCTTCAAATCATTTTGGTACCATGACTAACGATAGTATGGGCTTTGTGAAGACAGAAGGGTAGAGGCTAAATGAATATCTCTATATTGGTTGTTTTCCGATAGGACTATAGTCGGATGTTCAACATGGTGCTGGGGCTAAGAGTGATCGCTGCTAGTCGATTTTCTCTTATAATCCGCATGCCACTTGGTTCCACCATAAATGGCGAGAAGCAAACCAGATATAAAGAATATCCAGGCGTAACGCCGAACTTCTTTTAGATGGCTTTCGTAAATTGCAATTTCCTTCTCGCTGTAATCGACCTCTACCGCTTTCAAATCAAGCTGATGTCTCTCGTTTCCTACTAACTCCACTAGTTGATTGAAGGAGTTCTTCTTTTCATTTATAACCCTAGAGATGCTATCAGTAGATTTTGGTCGGTCCTTTTTGCCGTCAGTTAACATTTTAAGTTCGCGGATAAGTTCAGCTGATTTTTCATTCAGCCCTTTAATATCTTCAGTGAGATGAAGAACCTGTTTGGTGAGCCTCGAGCGACGAAGTTCTACTTCATTTTTTTTCAGATCAAGGCTGGTCCGCTTTTCATAAGGGTAATATAACCCTATCACAAGAAGTACGATTCCCGATAGGAAAAAGAATTTAAAAGGGCTATCCGAAGAAAATATAGACGAAACGTCCATTTTAACAAAAGTTAGTAATACCCATTAACTTTCTTTTGATTCTCTTTCAACGAATCATATTCACGATTGGATGCATCAAGTACCTTTTTAAAGAAAGCTTGTTCATCAACTTTCATTTCTTTTGCAGCTTCTTTCAGGTCCCTACCGTTAATTCCCCTCGAACCAGTGTTCAAGTGATCCTCAATGCTGCTAACAATTGCATTGACCTCAGGGCCATATTTTTCCGGCTGAAGACTGTCTCCCTCCAACGCTATAGTAATAAACAGCCCTGCTGTCAATGCAAGTTCCTTCCGGCCAAACAGCTTCCGTTTTCCCTTTGAATTTAGATTTACAATCGTTCCAATGTCTCGAATATTGTACGGAAGGTTATTTTTGGTTAGGTAGCTCTCAAATAGCTCTGAAAAGAAGTATATAAATTTCGCTTCATCGACTAATGGAATTTTACCATCGCCGCCAAGATTTAAAACGAGGTTGCCTTCGTCACCCTCAAAATAAAAATCATATAGAGTTCTAAGAATTACGTCCTTGTACTTAGAGATACTAAAAAGTGTGCCTTGTGAACTGAAGGCCTTGTATAAATTTGGGTCCAACTTGTCCTTCTCGAAAGTAGCAATCCATTCTACAGTTCGCTGAAGAGGTAGATATTTGCCTTCTACAAGGTCAGGATCCTTCACGTGGCCAATAGTCACAAGAACAGAATTGGCCGATGGAACGACAACATAGTCACCTGGCTTCATTTCAAAAGCAAACTTATACACCTGATTAGCTCTGAGCGAATATTTCATTTCGAGATGCTGCCTCTTTTTCTTGTCAACGGTCTCCCTAATTTCCTTCGCGTGGACGTTTTTAACAAAGGCTTTGACATCAGTCTGAACTTTCAAATAGTTAACCTGTCTCGAATTCAAAGCATTCTCAATACGAATCTTGGAAAGTTGTGATGCGGAAATTTCATTAATGTCCAGCCCAATAATTCCTCGCGAAACGAATTCTTTATAATGAAGACCGCCGAAAGTGCGGTTAACCCAAAAATTACGGCTTGGCGGGATCACCTTTATTCTGCTGACAATTGTATTAATGGATGCTTCTAATTCGGTTATTCTGGCCATATGATTAAAAAGGCAGTTCTCAACGCAAATGTCTGAGGCAGCGTGTCTGAGAACAAAAAAACGTAGATATTATTGAGAGAAAAGATTAAACAGAAAAAATGAATTATGAATTTTTATCCAGAGCCGTTGTTGCAAGATAAGGTATTTTCTTAGGATAACAAACCAAAAATAAGTGCTGATAGGGCTTGCCTCGGCTCAAATACCGATAAAGCTCATAGAGCAGAGTGGTATTTGCAATGTTTTTCGTCAATTTCAGGCTCCTCGCCAGGGACAGTTTTGTGACAATACGTGTGACGCTCATGAAGAAGCCTGTTTTTAGGCAATAGAGAAGAAAATGTGCGGATGAGAAGACTCGAACTTCCATGCCTCGCGGCACCAGACCCTGAACCTGGCGTGTCTACCAATTTCACCACATCCGCAGCTTTCTATCATTGGTGCTGCAAAACTAATACAGGTTATTGAATTTTACACTATTTCTTGTCCAGAATCAAAAATTCTACCCGGCGGTTTTTTGCGCGGTTTTCGTCCGATACATTGGGAAGCACCGGCTTGGTTTCGCCATATCCCCTGGCGACCATCATGCCGGCGGGCACTCCCCGCTTTACAAGAAAATCGACCACCGCCCGGGCCCTTCTGTCCGACAGGTCCATGTTGCTATCGTGGCTTCCAACGTCGTCGGTGTGCGCAGAAATTTCGATAATCAGTTCACGATGGGCTTTCAAAAAATCAAACACTTCCTTCAGTTCCGCATACGACTCCTCCGTTACATCGGCAGAGTTGGTTTCGAAAAAGATCTCCTTAAGCTGAAGTTTGGCGCCTTTTTTAATAAGAGAGAGCGGCAGGGCAA
This sequence comes from uncultured Imperialibacter sp., assembly GCA_965651695.1. GTDB lineage: Bacteria > Bacteroidota > Bacteroidia > Cytophagales > Cyclobacteriaceae > Imperialibacter. The sequence continues at coordinate 11,906 of CBFGTI010000094.1, forward strand.
TTTCAACCAAAGGGCCTGTGTTGCCATCAGCCAGGTTTATACTTTCCTGGTTAAACAGGTAGTTATCAGCTTTGGCTATTATTCGATAGCTGCCGTTGAAGTCAAGGTTGGTTCTAAAGGTGTCGGCTAGCGGGCCATTCTGCAGGTAAGCTTTCCGTTTAAGGTCCATTACACGCACCTGAGCGTTCACAGGCTGCAGCGTCTCTTCGTCAACAATAGTTAAAACAAGCCTTGGCTTTTCCGGCACCAGCAAGATTTCTCTCGACAGGGTAAGTGAATCTTCCGGCTTCAGTTCAACCTGCAAAAGCTGAGGCTCATAGCCTGTTGCAGCCACTGCTACTTCGTACCGATATCCGTATACTATTGGGGTTATTTCAATTGTCCCCACTTTCTCATTTACCTCAGGTGTTAGTTTGCTGTCGCCCGGTATTTTAACAGAAACCTGGCTTTGCACAGGAGCGTTAGTCAGCGAATTTTTGGTTGAAAGTAGCAGGTTGGTTTCGAGAATTGCCAATTTCACAAGGAGTTCCGCCGAGGCCGGGGTTACTTGCAGCTTTCTCCTGGCTGTTTTGTAGCCAGTACGGCTCAATTCAATCATGTATTCTCCTTCGGGCAATACCACTGTAAAACTGCCATCAGCAGGGTTCGAAGGTAGGTCTGCAATTACTTTGCGGCCAGCAGACACCCTTATCCGGGCGCCAACGGGAGCCCCGGTTTTCTCTTCTACCGTGCGGCCTTCAACAGCAATCACTCTTTTTGGGCGCAACGACACCGGAATGGTCGTGAACAGAATATCTTCATTATTTTGTCCCTTTGCGTTAAAGTAAAGTATATCGCCCTCGGCAGATACCGACCCAAAGTATTCGTTACCTTCCGTATTCAAGAATTCAAGTGGTTTGGCTTCGCTCCACCGGTTGTTGCCCAGGTATTTTGTTTGGTACATATCGAAGCTGCCTTTTATGCTGCCTTCCCTGATGGACGCAAACAGCAGCGTCTCGTTGTCGGGCATTATTCGCGGGCACTTTTCGCAGTTTGAATTGACGGGCTTGGGAAGCGCCCTCGGCCGGCCCCACCTTCCCGTCTCGTCCTTTTCGGAAACCATCAGCGTGTAGCAGTTGTACTTGTTTACAATAGTTTCGGTGAGCCTCATAAAGTACAGCGACTTTCCATCGGAGGAAATGGAAGGAAAGCCATCGTAGCCTTTTGAGTTAACAACCGCTCCGAGATTTACCGGCGACGACCACTCGCTTCCCTTTCGTTCCGAAACCCATAGGTCTTCCTGACCGACTCCGCCTTCGAAGGTGGCAAAAAAGTAGATAAAATTGCCGTCGTAAGAAATACTCGGGCCGCCGATAAGGTCGCTTTCGTTGCCAAAGTTGTTAATTGCTTCGATGGGCGCCGGGCTATCCCATTTTCCAGCTGCATTTTTGTGGCTGATATACAACTTGTAGCGGCCTTCGCGGTTAGACTGGAAAATGAGCGTTTGTCCGTTGGCACTCACTGAGGGTGCATATTCTATCTCAGGGCTGTTGATGTCCGTAAGCGGTTGGTGCTGCACTTGCCCATGTAGCCGGTGTGCGCCGACGTGGTACGCCAGTAAAGCTATACCTGCGTATTTTAAAAAATAGGAATTCATCAGGTTGGATGGTTAAGCACAAAAATTAGGGAATTCTGCAAGAAAATGAAATTTTCCGCGTCAATTCCCTAATGGCTTCTCCTCTAAAACCGCTCGATTTGAGCTCCGATGGCATTTAGACGCCGTTCGATATGCTGATACCCCCGGTCGATCTGCTCCACGTTGTGAATGGTGCTGGTGCCCTCGGCCGACATGGCCGCAATGAGCAGCGAAACACCGGCCCGTATATCAGGCGATGTCATTTGGATGCCGCGAAGCGGAAATGCCCGGTCGAGCCCGATTACCGTAGCCCGGTGCGGATCGCAAAGAATGATCTGTGCGCCCATGTCGATGAGCTTGTCCACAAAAAACAGGCGGCTTTCAAACATTTTCTGGTGCACAAGCACCGTACCTTTTGCTTGCGTGGCCGTTACCAGGATAATGCTGATAAGGTCGGGTGTAAAGCCGGGCCAAATGGCATCCGCAATGGTAAGAATCGACCCGTCAATGAAAGTATCTATAGCGTAGTGCTCCTGGCCGGGAATGTATATGTCGTCACCTCTAAACTCCATTTTGATTCCCAGCCTGCCAAAAGTCTCAGGAATAATGCCCAGCTGATCGATGCGGGCGTCTTTAATGGTAATTTCGGAGCAAGTCATGGCAGCCATGCCGATAAAGCTGCCAATTTCGATCATGTCGGGCAGCATGGTGTGCTCGGTGCCTCCCAGGCTTTCGACACCCTCAATACGCAGCAAATTGGAACCAACACCGGAGATTTTAGCCCCCATGGCATTGAGCATTCGGCACAACTGCTGAAGGTATGGTTCGCACGCAGCATTGTAAATGGTGGTGGTGCCTTTGGCCAGCACGGCAGCCATTACAATATTGGCTGTGCCTGTTACCGAGGCTTCGTCGAGGTGAAGGTAAGTGCCCTTTAGCTCCTTGGCCGATACGTTGTAGAAACCGGTTTTGAGATCGTATTCGAAATCGGCGCCCAACTTTTGGAAACCGATAAAATGCGTGTCGAGCCTCCTGCGGCCTATTTTATCGCCACCCGGCTTAGGTATTTTTCCCCGGCCGAACCTGGCGAGCAATGGTCCCAAAATCATGATAGAGCCGCGGAGAGAGGCAGCTTTTTCTCTGAAGAGGTCGGTTTCCAGAAAATCAAGGTTTACATCTTTGGCGGTAAAGATGTACGATTCCGGCCCGGTTTTTTCAATTTGCACGCCAAAGTCGGCCAGCAGTTCAATAAGCTTGTTTACATCCCGGATGTCAGGTATTTTCTTTACATGAACTGGTTGAGGGGTGAGTAAAACAGCTGATATAATCTGGAGGGCTTCGTTTTTCGCTCCCTGGGGCACAATCTCCCCTTTGAGGCGAACCCCTCCCTTTACCCTGAAAGAAGCCATTTAGTTTCTTCTGCGCTTTTGGAAATTTCTCTTGTTGCGATTGCTTGAGGAACCAGACGAGTGGCGCTGCTGCTGACGACTCTGCTGGCTATAGCCGCTGTACTCCCTTTCTTTTACCAGAGGGTCGAACAGGTTAAATTCTTTTACCTTGTCGATGCCGATTGTTAGCTTGCCTTTCGAAAGCTGCTCAATATTCTGCAGGATCACTTCATCGTCAACGTTGTCGCGATTCCACGCCACCTGAAAAGTCTTCATCAGCTTGCCAATGGCGATGATGGCTGCTTCTTTTTCTTCCGGATCTTCCAGCTCCACGGCCTTGTTGATCATCAGCTCTACATTCTTTCCATAATGTTTAAATCTCACATTATGCGAGTTGTACTCCATTCTGCGGGGTTTGCGTCCCAGGATGCTCTTTTCAGGCATTGGAAACGGACCGTCTACCTCAAGGTCGAAACCAGACATGATGTACAGGTCGTCCCACACCTTTTGGGTATATTCAGGATAATCCTTGGTATTTGGATTAATCATTTTCATAAGATCCACCAATGTCTCAGCAAAGCGTGTTCTTTTTTCTCTGTCCTCAATGGTCTTTACATAGTTGACCAGCTTTTGGACATTTCTTCCGTATTCTCTCAAAACTAAAGGGTTTTTATCTTCATCGAACTTCTCCATAGGAACGCCTGTTTTTGGGTGCTGTCGAATAGGTGTCCCTAGCAATTTACTAAAAATCTGTTATTATAACGTGATGTTAAAAACAATCATTTCGTAATAGGAATATATTTATGAGGTGATTGTTTGTATTTGCCGGTCGCCAGACCTGCCACACCACTCAAAGAAAGCGTCAAACGGCTGGCGAATCTATTCTATGATTTTCAATTTGGCAAAACTTAAGAGCAAAGTTTTTTCGCCAAACTGTTCAAAATCAATATTTGCCTTCCTGTTGGCACCGTCCGTGTCAATTTTAATCACCTTTCCGAAGCCAAATTTCGGGTGCTCCACCTTCATTCCCGGCTTTAGCAGCGAAGTATCGCTGGGCTTGAAATCGGGATCGGGCTGGTGAGTAGTTTGCCTTACAAAATGACGCTGCTGCTGGCTTTTCTGTTCAGGGAAACCGGCAATGAGCGACCGCTGGCCAAAATGTGTGCCTTTGGCTCCGGTGTAATCCTGGCTTCCGGCACCCACACCTCCCAGCGCCCGGCTTACCTGCATATAGCTGGTGTCTACCTCCGAAAGAAACCGGCTGGGCTCGCAGGTCTTCAGGCGGCCATAACGGTAGCGGTTGAGTGCATAGCTTAAAAACAGGTGCTGCTCAGCTCGTGTTATAGCCACATAAAATAAGCGGCGCTCCTCTTCGAGGTCGGCTCGGCTGCTAAGCATCATTTGTGAAGGAAAGAGGTCCTCTTCCATGCCCACCACAAATACATTCTTAAACTCAAGCCCCTTGGCCATGTGTATGGTCATCAGCGTAACGGCATCGTCAAGCTCTTTGTTTTTGTCGTCTGCATCAGTAAGCAACGATACCTCCTGCAAAAAGGCACCCAGCGACTTGTCGGGGGTTTCGGGATTGTCTACAAATTCCTTAATGGCGTTGAGCAATTCCTGCACGTTTTCGTAGCGGTTGAGGCCTTCTACGGTTTTGTCTTCGTACAGGTCTTTCAGCAGGCCGGAGTTTTTGGCAATATGCTGCGCGGCATCATAGGCGTCGCTCTTTTCCGTGGTGATACGGAAGCTCTTGATCATGGTGACAAAATTGCTGATGGCCTCGCCCACGCGGCCTCCTAAAAAATGATGGATGTTTTCCATAATCTCCCAAAGCGAGGTGCCCTGCTCGTCGGCCGCCACTATCACCTTGTCGACGCTGGTATCGCCAATGCCTCTTTTGGGCAGGTTGATGATCCTGCGCAACGCCTGCTCGTCGTTTTGATTGACAGTAAAACGAAGGTACCCCAGCAGGTCCTTAATCTCCTTTCGCTGGTAAAATGAAAGGCCGCCCACAACTTTGTATTTGATGTTCATCCGGCGCAAGGCCTCTTCCATTGCCCTCGACTGGCTGTTGGTACGGTAGAGCACTGCAAAATCGCTGTTGCGGTACTGGAAATTCATTTTCTGCTCAAAAATGGTCGAGGCCACCAGCTTGCCCTCTTCATTGTCGCTCACAGCTTTTATCAACTCCACCAGCCTTCCGGCTTCATTGGAAGTCCACACGTTTTTGTGTAGTTGGGCTTTGTTCTTCAAAATCACCGAATTGGCCGCATTTACAATGTTTTGTGTCGATCGGTAATTCTGCTCAAGCTTGATAATTCTCAGGTCGGGGTAATCCTTCTCGAAATTGAGGATGTTTTGAATGTTGGCGCCCCGGAAAGCATAAATACTCTGCGCGTCGTCGCCTACCACAGCTATGTTTTGCCGTACAGCGGCCAGGCGCTTGGTAATGAGGTACTGCGAAATGTTGGTATCCTGAAACTCGTCGACCAGCACATACTGGAACCTGTGCTGGTACTTGTTCAGCACGTCGGGGTGCTCCTTAAACAGCAGGTTGGTGTTAAACAGCAGGTCGTCGAAGTCCATGGCGTCCGACTTAAAGCACCGCTGCACATACAGTTGGTAGAGTTTGCCGATGTGCGGTCGCATCTGGCTTTCGTCGTCGGCCTGGTATAGCGGATTGGCCTGGTAGTCTCTCCAACCTACAAGATTGTTTTTGGCGCCCGAAATGCGGCTCAGCACTGCGCCGGGCTTATAAATTTTATCGTCAAGCCCCTGTTCTTTCACAATCGACTTGATGAGCGATTTGGAATCTTCGGTATCGTAAATGGTGAAGTTGCCGGGGTAGCCGAGATGGTGTGCTTCTGACCGTAGCATGCGGGCAAATACAGAGTGAAATGTGCCCATCCATATATTTCGGGCATCGGTGCCAACCACTTTTTCTATCCGATTGCGCATTTCCCTCGCAGCCTTGTTTGTAAACGTGAGAGCGAGTATGGAAAATGGATCAACGTTTTTGTACCGGATAAGGTAAGCGATGCGGTAGGTCAGCACCCTGGTTTTTCCCGAGCCTGCGCCGGCTATGATCATCGTAGGGCCTTCTGTGTTTACTACGCCTTCCCGCTGCGGTTCGTTAAGCTCCTTCAGAAAGTCTTCTTCAGAATCGTAATTCATGGCTGCAAGTTAACAAATGAGTGGTACACGTTTGTTACATCTTGTGGACCGCCCATGAATTTTGTTGCCTTATTCGTGTCGGTTTCGCCCCTGATTCGACTCCTTTTCGACTCAGGTTCGTCGTCAAAACAATCGCATTGGTAGATAAATCTGCACGGGGCGGGAAATTTGCGAGGTGGTTTATTATTTTTGCCGCCCATCAACGAAATAATTCCTTCTTATGAATTTGATTATCCGCGAGGCCTCAGTGGGAGATGCCAAAACCATAATCGACTATCAGATTAAAATGGCATGGGAAACAGAAAAGCTGAATCTTGACAGGGCTGTTCTGGAAAAAGGTGTTATTTCTGTATTCAACGATCCAAATAAAGGCACGTATTTTGTTGCGGAGGACAAAGGCAGGGTGGTTGCTTCACTTCTCATAACTTTTGAATGGTCCGACTGGCGCAATGCAACCGTATGGTGGATACAGTCGGTTTTTGTGACGGAAGAATACAGGGGAAAGGGAGTTTTCAAAAAAATGTACCAGTTTATTTCCGAAAAGGTTAAAAAGATACCTTCACTCGCTGGAATCCGCCTTTACGTGGATAAATCGAACAGCGCGGCACAGGGGGTATACGAGAAGCTCGGAATGAATGGCCACCACTACCAGATGTATGAGTGGTTTAAGTAGTTCGGGTTTGAAATGAAGAAAAGGCTTTTTTTTGCTTTAGTGTTGCTGGTAGCTGGGTATGTAGGGTATTTGGCCTACGCGTTTTACACTTCAACCGGCGAGAGTCCGCGGGGTGAGGCGGTGTATAAGGGAGAGGAGCTGGAAATTGTTGTTGACTACGGAAGGCCCTTCAAACGGGGCAGGAAAATTTTTGGAGGCTTGGTTCCGTACGGACAATACTGGAGAACCGGTGCTAATGAAGCGACCGAGATCGAATTTAGCAGAGATGTGGTATTTGGCGGGAGCCCCGTCGCAAAAGGACGCTACAGACTTTATACCATTCCTGAAGCCAACCGCTGGACAATTGTGCTGAATCGGGAACTGGACCAATGGGGGAAATTTGAGCCTGATTATGCGCTGGATGTAGTGAGTGTAGAAGCCCCGGTGCTGCAGCCAAAAGAAGAGGTTGAGCAATTCACGATCGAATTTGCGCCCCTCGAAAACCAAACATTGATGATTTTTCAATGGAACCGTACGCTCGTGCGGGTACCTGTGCAGTAAACAAAAATCAAATGGAGCTTTCTACAGCCTTATGGCTCCCCAGTTTATAGAAACAGTCTCTTTTAGCTGCATATTCTCCCGTTCACTACGCTGTTTCTACAGTTCACTACATATCCCGGAAGAAGCTGGTAACTTGCTGTGCAAGGGCATAGTCTAAAAGGTCACAAAATAAAAAGGACTGATTATGCTTAAGAATTATTTCAAAATCGCTCTTCGCAGCATGGCCCGTCAGCGGCTGTTTACATTCGTCAATTTGCTTGGGCTGTCGCTTGCCATGGCGGTATGCCTTCTTTTGATCACCATTATCTACGATCAGAAAACTTACGATACATTTCATGCCGATGCCGATCGCATCTACCGCATCATAAGCAAAAATGCCGTTAGGTCGTCGATATTTGATGGGGTGGCCACAAGCCCATTGCCTTTCAAAGCCGAAATCGAAAACAACTATCCGTTTATTGAGGCGGCAACTAATTTAAGGCACGATTTCCGGGGCGAGGCACAGTCGGCTACCAAAGTGCTTAATATTAAAGGCTACTACACCGACCCCGGTTTTTTCAAAGTTTTCTCTTTTGACCTGGCTGAAGGAAATGAGGAAACGGCCTTCAATGCGCCTTTTAGTGTTGTGCTCACCCGGGAAACTGCCGAGAAGTTTTTTGGCAATAAAACTTCATACCTGGGCGAGGTACTGGAAGTAACCGGGCGGGGGCAATTCAAAGTAACCGGCATAATGGACCTCCCCGAAATTAAAAGCCACTTCGACTTCGAAGCACTGGCAAGCATTAATACGGTGGCTGAGCTTGGAGCGCCCGGGGTTAGTGAAGAATGGACTCACCTGTGGACCGGCTACAACTATTTCAAACTAAAGCCTGGCACAACTCCTGAAGAGGTAACTGTGGCTATCAATGACATAGCAACAAAAAACATCAAATGGCCCGAAGACCGCGACTGGTACCGCTTCGAGGTGCAGAATATACTCGATATTTCAACAGGCATGCGCTACTCCAACGAAATGGGTTTCTTTTTGCCAAACATAGTTCTGTATTTCTTCGGTTTTCTCTGCATGGTGGTGATGGTCACGGCCTTGTTTAATTACACCAATCTTTCGCTGGCAAAGTCGCTTAGCAGGGCGAGGGAAGTGGGTGTGCGCAAAACCTCGGGAGCCAGCCGCGGCCAAATTGTGCAGCAGTTTGTAATGGAGTCCGTTATTATGGCACTGGTAGCACTTGCCCTTGCCATTGGCGTGCTGCACATGATTCTGCCGGCCTTCAATGGCCTCGAGATATTTTCCAAGCTGGGTGTGGGCTTTGGTTTTACTTACGATGCTTTGCCCTACTTCATATTGTTCGCAGTGGTAGTGGGCACTATTGCAGGCATATTTCCTGCGGTTTTTCTTTCCAGGTTTCAGCCGGTTAAGGTGCTGAAAGGCTACCATGCTGTTTCGTTCGACGCATCAAAATCTAAAAGAGGATTCCTGGCGGGCTTTTCAGCCAAACGGTTGCTGCTTACCATACAGTTCGGGCTATCGCTTTTCATGATTATCTCCATTCTTTTGCTGCGTGAGCAAACAGACTTACTGGTGAGAACCGACTACGGATTTGACGAAGAAAATGTGGTATTTGTAGAACTGCAGGGCAATAAACCAGAGCTTGTGGCAGCGGCTTTAAGTACACACCACGCCGTAGAGTCCTATACATTTGCTTCCCATAATCCAGCCGTGGGCATTCAGTATGGCGCCGAGGCGCAACGAAATATGGAAACCGAGAAATTCGGCATCAGCTATTTTGGAGTGGCACCGGGTTATATCAACACATTGGGCATTCCGCTGGTGGCGGGTAACGACTTTCCCGAAAATGCTGCGAATGGTGAGGAGAAATTTATTCTGATCAACGAGGCGGCTGTAAAAGCCTTGGGCTATGAAACTCCACACGAGGCCGTGGGAGAGGAGCTGATACTCGACAGGGAGCACCGGATGCTCATTACCGGAGTAGTAAAAAATTACAATTTTACGCCGCTATTGGAGGAGGTACATCCCATGGCACTGAGAGTAATGCCCAACGAATACCGTTTGCTAACGCTGAAACTTGCCACAACAGATCTTACTACCGCAATTTCCGAAATGGAGGCAAAGTGGACGCAGCTGGATCCCCGCCGCGACTTTAAATACGGGTTCCTCGACCAGGAAATGGACTACTTTTACTTCTTCCTCGAAGACATTACACAGATCATCACCACGGTGAGTGTGTTTGCGGTCTTTATTTCGTGCCTGGGCTTGCTGGGAATGGTGAGTTTTCAGTTGCAAACCAAGATGAAGGAAATCAGCATACGCAAAGTGTTAGGTGCCAGTGCCGGGCAACTCACGCTTTCTTTTACCCGACAGTATTCAAAAGTGATTCTGGCTGCCATTATTGTATTTGTACCCATAGCCATTGTAGTTAGCAACATGTGGCTCGACCTGCTGGCCTACCGGGTGCCAATAGGGCCTGGTGTCATCGGGTCTGCGCTGGCAATTGTGGTTTTGCTGGGGTTGATTACCATTGTGTCGCAGGTAGTAAAGGCGGCCAATGCCAACCCCGTGAACGCACTAAGAAACGAATAATAAGTATCTTAAGCATAGCAATAAAGCTCTGGCCCCTGG